>JAFUFC010000013.1 GCA_017470095.1 Clostridia bacterium
CAGTGAGCATGAAGCGAGTGCTTTGTCTGTACAGAGTATCAACAAAAGGGCAGGTTGACAGGATTACAGATGATATCCCCATGCAGCGCCGGGAATGTATGGATTTCATTGCCAGAATGGATGACTGGACATTCTTCGACGAGCGGGTGGAAAAAGGCGTATCCGGCTACAAGGTTTCCGCTGAAAATCGTGATGCAATCCTCGATATTCGAGCCCTGGCCGAAAAAAAGAAATTTGATGTTCTGCTGGTTTTCATGTTTGACCGTCTTGGCCGGCGTGAAGACGAGACGCCTTTCCTGGTGGAATGGTTTATCGATCACGGGATCGAGGTCTGGAGTACACGGGAAGGTCAGCAGAAGATAGCAAGAGGCTGACCTCGGATGTTTTTGCGAAGCTCATGGAGAATAACTTCTTCCGTTGGTACAGATGGAATTAATGCGGGCAGCTTGATAACTGACGCATCATAAAGATCTTCCAGCGTGATAGTGTCCTCATAATCTAGCTCAATGAGGTGGCCGTCAGGAGTGATGCAGGAGAAATCTTCACTGGTCTCAATATTCTCGCCGCTGTCTTCCGGCAGCTTAGATATATATGCGGCGAGGTCATCCCAAGTATTGAAATTGATCGGTTTGCCTAATGAGAGGCGGTGAAGCGTTTGACTTCGCCCGACATACATCACTTCCTCGGAAAACTGGAGTGCATAACCGCTGGACTGCCGCAGGAAACGAACATATACTTCATCATCCATAGGAAAGCTTTTCGGGAGCTTGATTCGAAGCTGCGGAAAAGTATCCGGCGGACTCATATCGGCCTCAGCCATAATTTCCGCATTATGCTCTGCAAATAGCCGCTTTATCTGAGATACAGTAAGGGGCTTATTGCTATTAAAGTCTTCCATACTGCACCTCCCTAATCTACATACGGCAGCCAATGCCAGAAACGAGTCAGTTCATACCAGCTATCGAATATGATCATCTTATCTCGGAATAGCTGATAGAGATTCGGGTCAGTACCATAGTAGAAGACATCGCGGTCAACCATCATGGCGTACATACCGTTGTGGGTAGTGAAGCATAGATCGACTCGACGCGGCGTACAACGTGAGGGCAGTTCCAGCGTGCGACGAACAACTCGTCCATCGGGACAGCAGTCGATCTCGCGCTTTAGCGAGTAGTCTGCGGTTTCCATGTTCATCTTGAACTCTGCAAGGGTGTAGGTATGACCACCGTAGGTTGCTTGGATTAAATCCATAAGGTTCATAAGTTCGTCCTCCTTTTTTGTGAAGAATGAGGAGAAGCCCCGAAGCCGAGGCTTCTCATATGTGAAAGATCAAGAATATGATCTTTGAAGTGCGACCTCCTTCCTGTGACAGATTGAGAAAATCGAGAAAATGTGATAAAATATACATGATATACGCGAGAGCTTGTTTCTCGGTTTTCTTGTCATAAAGCGTACTGCTAAAAAATTGGAAATCCAATCTGCCACGGCTGGAAGATAGTTGGAGAACTGTTGGAAAGTAGTTGGAAATTATCCGCTAAGCAAAAATAATTAAAAGAGGTGATGAGAGTTGCTGAAATACTCCAGCGTCGTAGGCGCGATCTATGAATACAAAAACAAGTTTCCGACTAAAAACGGTGCTTCTAAAATTAGCTCTGATGACCTCGATGTGGACTATATATTGCTAGACGATTCATCGTACATAGATAAGAGTTCTCTATCTAAGCGACGCAATGATAAACCGACACATCCTGGCATTAAGGATGACTACCGCAATGCAGATGCGGCGGCTAAGTTAATTGAAAAATACAAACGTTCCGGCAAGTTGAACGAAAGACTGGATGAAAAATCAAAAGCGGCTATAATCAATGAACTCCGCCAGCTTGTTGCCACCGACAGCGAAATAGACGAGCGTTCAAAGTATTTTATTGATTGTCTTGCAAAGACTGAAACTTTCCCGGAATTCTTCGCGGCGTGCCTAATACTCTCTATTACGGAAGAACCACTGCAAGACTTTTGGAAAGATTTAAGCAGCACTAGATCGAGGTCGCAAGTACGGACGGCAGACCTGATATCTTTGACTCCTGATTTAGTTTTCTTTAATGAGATAATCGGACGAGATGATCTTATTGAAGACATATTGTTTGGCTTAAATACAAAAAACCGCCACATACAACTTACCAGTATGGGCGGGATCGGCAAAACTGAGGTTCTGCGAGCAGCTTATAGTTATCTCATGCAGCATAGCAATGAGCACAGTTTCGATTATAACTTTATTCAGTGTTGTCTGATGAGAGGACGCCCATATTGCCGCACGCCGATGAAGTTCCGGGGAGATACGAACGTTAAACGAGCCTTTGTACGCTTTTTCCGGCAGGACATGCTCTTGCTCACACAAGGCAAGATAATCGTCCACAGCCCCCTGGAAGTCCGCAATCAATTCATCGACGGATTGTCCTTCATACGAAATCAACGCCTGCACGCCCTGAACCTTTCCAAAAAACAACCGATCCTCGGGAGAAAACTCCACACTGCCGATATAGCCTTTATACTCCATCGTATTACTCACAGCAATCCCTCCTTTTCCAGCGCGTCAACCAATTGAGTCACCTGATAAATCAATAATTCTTTTCTGAGATGCGGCTTATGCAGCAATATGGGCGGGTGATTCGGGGGTACAAACATGACACGGGACCCGCTGGTGCGCCCTTTGTCAGAGCGCCGATAGCCGGTTATTTCAAATCCAGTGGAGTTTTTCCCTCAGGCGGCACTAAACCACATCTGAAAGCTTTCAAATCTGGTGGAGTTATTACAGCAGAGAGCCTGTCACGCATGTTGTGGCAGACTCTCTGCGTTTGCTATGGAGTGATGTCATGCCGGGTAATTATTTTACTGCTTCACCCATAGAAGAGAGTGTAATTTTTTTGTAGGAGTTTAACTTATCGTCGGGGTGAGGCTCAAGGCCGATTATGGTAATATCTCCTTTGCTTGGTCCATAAATCCAGAATATTCGTCCAGCCTTGGGCGTGTTATTTTCGAGGTAGGATTCCCATACCTTCATTCCATAACGGGCTGTCAGAGAAGTGATTTCATGTGTTTGCAAACCCGGATATCTGGGGTTGGTTGCAATAAGATTCATCGCCTTCCCTATTTGTTTGTACAACTTTTCTTCGTTCTTGTTTGCTGTACCGCTTTTGACTTTGCCTTTTAGTTCGTCCCACAGAGCTTTCATCTCAGGGACTCCAAGATGTATTTCGTACATGCTTTAGTCCTCAAACTCTGATAATTCGATAGCTTCAGATACTTTCCCTGCCCTCAAATTCTGGACAGCTGTATCCATCATGGACAGAGTATTGGCAGATACCTGAAAAGGCGCGGTCAGCTCTCTGGGCTCCAGAACAATCTTTCCATCATCGTACTCACGTACATGATAAAACTCAAACAGCACATTCCGCAGCGTGATTCTCCGTTTTGCGTCTAACCTCGCATCATATTCACGAATTGCGTTCTGCATTGTAGCACCTCCATCCAGTTGTGGGATATGTCTATCTGTGGGATTTCCCACCCCAATCATACCACACTATTCTCAGTATAGTCAAGTCCTCCTCAAAAATTCACTGAAAATAAACTTATGAACAAAAGGGATTATCGAGGTCTGACAAAGTCGGTTTTGAATACTGCCTCGTGTCTCTCTAAAAAATTGCATCTGCTCTCGGTGAACATGTCGTTGACCATCCCCAACGTGAGCAAGTCGTGGTCAGCCATACCGTTCCCAAGCTGCACACAGCGGAGTATAAAAATATGAATGAGATCAATCAAGAGGTCATCGAAAACTTCATGATGTTTGACTGGCTATCCATTCTTCCTCCTTTCACGCTGTCAAACAAATGCTTTTACAAGGATATTGTACCATGCTTGACGGCCTGTGTTAAGGATGTCGCGGGTTTGCGGATTATGGCCTATCCGGCTTGTTCCTGCTCTCTGAAAGGATCAGTCGCCGGATCTTGTCCTTAACAGTTTCTTTGTTCGGCGCTTCTCCATAGATGGGCTTAACAGAGTATTTTGTATTGCCAGCCTGATACTCGACGGGAAGCCGTACTTTCGTTTCATTTTTCTTTCTGATTCCCGATAAATATATCCAATAAGTGTCGTCTGTTCCGGCAAATTTTTAAGCGCAATACGGTGCTGTTCTTGACTATCACCATTATTGACCAGCATACAGATGCCTCCGGCATGATTTTTTCTTTCATGCCGGAGGCGGTGCTTTCACCCGATTTCGGACATTGGCCATTCCGGAAACGCTTGTGACGGGGTATGTGGCCTCCAGTTGGTTTGCAACGTCCTCCCGCATCACGCTTTCAAACGGTTCGCGCTGTGGACAGCGAAAGCAGGCGGTCGCCTGCCAGGATCGTGATATCCGGCCCGCTGACCAGGCGGCAAGCCGGGCCGTTGCCGTTTACCCGCACTTCCACAACGCTGCCTTTCCAGTTCAGCCGAAAGGCGTAGCTTTTCAGTGGGGGCGGCAGAATGGGATGGAAGCGCAGCATATCTCCCTCCGTATCCAGGCCGCCGAAGCCATATACCAGGCAGAACCAGGAACCGGCCATGTTGGCCATATGCAGCCCATCGGCGGTGTTGCCGTGGGTATCCTCCACATCCAAGATGGCGGAATCCCGGAAATAGGCGTAGGCCTTTTTGAGATTGCCAATGCGGCTGGCCAGGGCAGAAAATGCCGCGTGGGAAAGGGAGGAATCGTGGGTGGTCACCCGATCATAAAAATCAAAAGCCGCCTTTTTTTCTTCCTCGGTGAAGCGATGGGGCAAAAGCAGCATGGCCAGCACCAGATCGGCCTGCTTGCACACCATATGGCGGTAGATCACCAGGGGATGATAGTGCAGAAGCAGGGGGAAATTTTCCTTGGGGATGGTGGACAGGGGCCAGGGTACGCGGCTTTGGAAGGCGTCGTCCTGCCAGATCAGGGGCGAATTTTCCTCCCGGGGCACATAGATGCTTTCCGCCGCCTGCCGCCAATGATCGGGTTCATCGGAGGACAGGCCGATTTTTTGTGCCAGACGCCCATAGGCATCCGGATCGCGCCTGGCCATACCGTGAAGCACCTCCGCGGCGTAAAGCATGCTTTCTGCGGCCATCAGATTGGTGTAGGTGTTATTATTCACCAGGGCGTTGTATTCATCGGGGCCGGTGACGCTGTTGATGCAGAATGCGCCGCCGTGAGATGGATCATAAAAGCCCAGATCAAGATACAGCCGACTGATTTCGCACAGCATCTCCGCCCCCATTTCATCCAGGAAACGGATATCCCCGGTGCAGTGCACGTAGCGGCGGATGGCCATGGCGATATCGGCGTTGATGTGGTACTGGGCCGTACCGGCGGGATAATAGGCGCTGGCCTCATAGCCGTCAATGGTGCGCCAGGGATACAGAGCGCCGGTCGGATGGCCCATTTCCCGGGAACGCTTCCGGGCCAGCGGCAGGATGCCGTAGCGGTATTCCAGCAATTTCCGGGCGATATCCGGCTGGGTGCTGTCAAAGAAAGGCAGCATATAGGTTTCCGTATCCCAGAAATAATGCCCCTCGTAGCCTTCGCCGGTGAGGCCCTTGGCGCACACGTTGGTGCGGCCATCCCGACCGGCGGACTGGAAGAGATGGAAGAGATTGAACCGCATGCCCACGAACAGATCATCGTCCCCTTCAATTTCTAGGCCCACGCTGTCCCAGAAAGTGGAAAAAGCCGCTTCCTGCTCCCGCAGCAGCCGGGGATAGCCTGCCTGGGCTGCGTCCGCCGCCTGGGCAATGACATTCTCCGCGTGCCGGGCGGCATCCTGAATATCGCCCCAGGCGTAGGCGCAGAATTTATGCAGGGAAACGGTTTCGCCGGGCTGTACACGCAGCATATAACGCAGCCCCGCCTGCCAATCATCCTGATGCTTTTGCGCGGAAGCATCAGATGAAATCCGGCATGCCATGGCGCAGGCCAGGGAAAGCTGGGATTTTTCGGTGTGCTGGGTCAGGCACGGCACATCGCCTGTCCATCGAATCTCCGGACGAGACAGTGCGCGCCCCTGCAGGCCGCTGCCTACCCGGGGATCATCCTGCACAATGCGATTGGTGACGTCGCCGTTTAAGAAAGGAGCGATCTCCAATTGACATGCGGTATCGGCGGTCCATTGCCAATGGATGGCGGCCACGCCGGGGCGCGCCATGCTGACCAGCCGCTGGGAGCGCAGGGTGAGCACCCCGCCGCCGGGAATGCGGTATGACGTGGTGCGATCCAGGACGCCCGTTTGCAAATTCAGGCTGCGGCGGCTGCTGATGACGTCGGTTTCGCCAAACAGCAGCGGCGCACCGTTGCAAATCAGCCGGATGGCCTGGCCATCGGTGACGCTGAGCATGGTTTGGCTGTTTTCGGCATAGCCGTAGGCGATCTCGCCGTACTTGATCTTTTCCCGCTCGTAAAACCCGTTCAGATAGCAGCCCCGGGTCTGTGGATAATCGGCGGCGGTTCCCTCCTCATAATTGCCCCGCCAGCCCAGCATGCCGTCCGCCAGGGTCAACAGCGATTCCTCCCGCCGGCTGTCCCCGGGGCGCAGTCCATCGATCGATAAATGCCAGGACGCCATATGCCGTCGCCTCCTATGCAAAAACGTTTTTGCAGCTGCTGACATCATAACAAATTACCGAAAGGAAGTCAAGCGGGTCAGGATAGGCGTTATATATTTCAATAATCGGGTGATGGTTTCAAATTCATCCACATTAACCCTTCCGGAAGAGACAATTGAAAAATCTTCGAAAAAGTAGTTGAGTTTTGTGGAAAATCTCAAAATCGTCGTTTATAATCATCCTGCCCTTATTCCATTGCCTATTTTGAAGAAGGAGCAGTGCATGAAGAAGCAGATTTCTTTTGAGGAAGTCCTCCAGTATGTCAAGAAACCTCCCTATTCCAAATTTAGAGAAGTTATTGACGAGTATTCCAAAAAGACTGGGCAGGATTTCTCTTCTGAAATAAACGCTTTGACTGTATCAAGCCTGGAAAAGCATCTTGAACAGCTTGACATCAATTTTGCCTGCCCCGAATGTGGTAAAACGGAGGGCATCCTCAAATACGGTAAGAGGAATCACATCCAAGTGTATAAGTGTCCTTCCTGCGGACACAAGTTTTCTCGTTTTTCTGGCACCATCCTGGAAAAGAGCCGCTGGCATTGGGATATATGGATTCATGTGCTTCAAATGACGATCAGCGGTGAATCCATTGATAAGTTAATTATTCCGAAACAATACGAAACCATTTTCGTGGGGTTGAAAACACTTAAAAAATGCTAAAATATAAGCGGACAGCGACACTTGTACATATTGTTGTTTAGCGCTCATCACCCTCTAATTGGAATATATAAGAAAGGCGTACCTATGGAAACGAAGATTAGCCGGCAGGAGTTCATCAAAATCCGTTGGGAATGGCAATGCGGGATGGAGGAATGGAAAACCCGGCATCCGCAGTATGGAACGGACGTTAAGCCGCCGTACCGCATCACCAACGAAAAGGATACCGTATATTTCCAGTCAAAAATCACGCGGGTCCAATGGAATGATCGGACAGCCTTTTCCCAAAAAAGAAAAATTTTTTTAAAAACCGGTTGACAGCCCGCAAAAATGTGTTATAATGATCCTGTTGATACACAAAATCGTTTTTGTAAACCATATTTTACATGATCATTTTCTTCCAAAGCAAAGGAGCGTGGGAAGCGTGGGGGCCACCATCCAGGATGTAGCCAGAATGGCGGGTGTCACCACCGGCACGGTATCCCGCGCCTTCAACAATTATCAGGATATCCGGCCCGAAACCCGCAGGCGCATCCGGGACGCGGCGGAAGTGCTGGGCTATCGTCCCAACATCAGCGCTCGGAACCTGGCGGGCAAAAAGGTGCCCAATATGGGGCTGATCATCTCCGGCATTCTGGAAGGAGATGAAAAGGATATCCACGCCTTCCAGCTGCTGCGGGGCATCCTGGGCTACACCCGGGCAAAGAATTTGGAAATGGCCATGTACGCCACCGATTCCGCCATGCAGAGCACAGAAAGCTACACCGATTTTTGCATGCGCCATTCCATTTCGGGCACCATCCTGTGCGGCATCCGCACGGATGATACGTATTTTCAGGAATTGATGCGGTCCGGCATCCCCACGGTGGCCATCGATTTTCCGGTGGAAACGGGCAAGGGCGGCTGGGTATCCATCGATAACCGGGCCGCGGCGGCGGAGGCTGTGCAGGCGCTGCTGACGAGCGGCCACAGGAAAATCGTGGTCATGAGCGGCATAGACAGCGCGGATGTGACCCTGGTGCGCATGCAGGGCGTCATGGACGCCTGTCGGGACGCGGGGTATGAACTGCCCGCGGACCGCATCCTGCAGGGCCAGTTCAGCCAGGAGGAAGCGTACAGCCGGATGAAGGCTTACCTGGCCTCCTGCCCGGAAGTGCCAGACGCCGTATTCTGCCTGAGCGATCTGATGGCCCTGGGCGTCATGCGGGCGCTGAAGGAAACGGGCCTGCGTATCCCGGAGGATGCTTCGGTGATCGGCTTTGACGGCATCTACATCGGCGATATGTGCCAGCCGCCGCTGGCCACCGTGCAGCAGGATATGTGCGCCATGGGCCGGGAGGCCGCCCGGATGCTGCACAGCCTGATGCGGGAAACGGGCGCGGGCGGGCATTATATGATTCCCCATCAATTGAAGCTGAAGGGCAGCTTTCAGGCCCGAAAGTGAAATTTTCCCGGCCGGCGAAAAAATGAAAAACGCCGACGCCAAACGCGATTTCAAAAACGGAGGGTGAAAAAGAAGCTATTCATCTTTTTCGCAAAAACGTTTTTGTAAATAAAAAATTTGAGGAGGAACCCGAAATGAAGAAACTGCTGGCTCTGGCCCTGGCCCTGTGCATGCTGCTGAGCATCACCGCTGTGGCGGTGGCGGACGAAAAGACCGTGATCACCGTTACCTGGTGGGGCGACACCGATTCTTCCAAAGCGGAACTGCTGATGATCGAAAAATTCAACGCGGAGCATGACGACATCGAAATCCGGGCCGATATCGTGCCCGGCGACGGCTACGGCGATCGCCTGCTCACCTCCTTCTCCTCCGGCGAAGGCTACGATATTTTCGCTTCCGGCGAAGGCGATTTCTACAAGTGGGTTGGCGCCAACATGCCCCTGAGCCTGAATGATCTGATCGCCAACGATCCCGACTGGAACAACGAAATGAACGAAGCCATCTACAACTTCGGCAACATCAACGGCGACCAGTACTACTTGGTGCGCGACTACAACCCCCTGGCCCTGTTCTACAACAAGGACGTGTTTGACCGCTACAACGTGGCCTATCCCACCGCGGATTGGACCTGGGACGACGCCATCGCCGCCGCCAAGGAACTGACCGTGGCCGCCGACAACACCTTCGGCTTCAACGCTCAGTCCTGGGAATACGCCGCGCTGACCTACTTCGCCTCCAAGGGCCTGGACATCGTGAATGAAGACTGCACCGCCGTGGAAGGTTACCTGGACAGCCCCGAATTTGCCGCCGCCCTGGCCGAATATGTGGGTTTCTCCACCGGTGACGACCGCATCTCTCCCGACGCTGCCGACCAGGATACCTTCGGCGGCACCAGCGCCATGTTCATCAACAACAAGCTGGCCATGACCATCTCCGGCGCCTGGGACAAAGCCACCTTTGAAAACGCCGGCGTCAACTACGGCACCGAAGTGGTCCCCGGCAATCATGATTCCTATCTGTGCGCCTCTGCCTTCGCCATCAGCAAGAACTGCAAGAACCCCGAAGCTGCCTGGGAAGTGATCAAGGCCCTGACCGGCACCGAATGCTCCGAGCTGCGCTTTGAATACACCGCCGCCCTGCCCACCGTGGATTCCCTGTTGGACGCAATGCGGGCCGATTACGGCGAAGCCAACCTGGGTATCCTGGCCAGCCTGAACCATGCCATCCAGCCCGTGGGCCTGCGCGGCGCTATCGGCAACCCCGCCGTGACCGCTTTCCGCAACGCCTTTGAACGGGTACAGTTCAACGACGGCACCGTGGAACAGATCCTGGCGGACGCCGTGGCCGAAGTGGCCGAAGCGATCGCGGAATAATTATTCCGAATCGATCGAAAAAAACGACCTGAAAAGGGGCCGGGGCCATCTGGCCTCGGCCCCTTATGCGATTCCAGACAGGAAAATAGTTTGGAGGGTGAAACATGTCTGCAATCACGGCTGATAAAAAACCGAAAACCAATCTGAATCAACGCAGGCAAAACCGCTATGGCTACGCGTTCATCGCGCCGTGGCTGATCGGCCTGTTCCTGTTCACGCTGATTCCCATGCTGTTTTCCCTGTTCCTGTCCTTCTGCAAATGGGATATCGTAACGGGTCTCAGCTCCATCCAGTGGATCGGCACCCAGAATTTTACCAAGATTTTCAACGATGGGAAATTCTACAAGGCGCTGGAGGTCACCTTCAAATACTGCCTGATCTCTATCCCCGCCTATCAGATCATCTCCTTGATCGTGGCCATGCTGCTGAATATGCGCATCAAATTCATGCACGGCATCCGGCTGATCTTCTTCCTGCCCTCCATCATCCCCACCATCGCTTCCAGCATGATCTGGATGCAGATGCTGGGCAAGGAAGGCATTCTGAATCAGGGCCTGGCGCTGCTGGGCATTTCCGGCCCCAGCTGGCTGAAGACACCGCAAACGGCCCTTTACGGCCTGATCATCATGGGCGTATGGGGCATCGGCAACACCATCATCATCTACCTTTCCGGCCTGCAGGGCGTGGGCGAGGAACTGTATGAGGCGTCTGCCATCGATGGCGCCAACAGCTTCCAGCGGTTCTTCAAAATCACCATTCCCATGATTTCCCCCACCATCTTCTTTAATGTGGTGATGGCCGTGATCGGCTCCTTCCAGTATTTCACCCAGGCTTTCGTCATGACCGAAGGCGGCCCCCTGAATTCCACTTTGTTCTACAATCTGTATCTCTACACCAAGGCGTACAAGGATCTGCAGATGGGCTATGCCTCGGCGCTGGCCTGGATCATGTTTGTGATCATCCTGTTCTTTACGCTGCTGGTGATCCGTTCCTCCAGCTTCTGGGTCTATTACCAGAACGATGATAAGATTTAAGAAGGGAGGAAAGAAAAAATGTCCGTCGTAACAGGCGCTAAAAACAAGATTTCCGTCAAGATCGGCCGCGGCGCCGCCATGGCGATTTTGATTTTCCTGAGCGTGCTGGTGCTGATCCCGCTGGTGTGGACGATCTGCATGTCCCTAAAGCCGGACGGCGAAATATATAACGGCCGCTTTTTCCCTACCGCGCTGCAATTTGATAATTACATCCGCTCGGTAACGAAAATCGATTTCTTCCTGTATCTTGCCAACACCCTCAAGATCGTGATACCATCTGTAATCGGCATGGTGTTCAGCTGCGCGCTGGTGGCCTACGGCTTTTCCCGGTTTGATTTCAAGGGCAAGCGCGCGTGGTTCCTGATCCTGCTGGCCACCATGATGATCCCCGGCCAGGTGACGATGATCCCGCAGTTCCTTTTGTACCGCATGATCGGCTGGGTGAATACCTATTTACCGCTGACCGTGCCCGCGTTCTTTGCCACCAGCGGCTACAACGTATTCCTGATGCGCTCTTTCATGAGCGGCATCCCCAAGGATTTCGACGAGGCCGCCACCATCGACGGCGCGGGGCCCCTGCGCAGCTTCATCCGCATCATGCTGCCCATGTGCCAGCCGGTGCTGATGGCCGTCACAGTGTTCACCTTCATGGGCACCTGGAATGATTTCAACGGCCCGCTGATCTATCTGTACGATGCCAAAAAGTATACCCTGTCCCTGGGCCTGAGCTTCTTCAAGGGCCTGTATACCAGCCAGTGGAATTTGCTGATGGCCGCTACCGTGCTGGTGATGCTGCCCATTCTGATCCTCTTCTTCCTGGCGCAGGATTACATCATCAACGGCATTTCCATTTCCAGCGGCACCAAAGGTTGATCCCCATTCTTCTTGCCCGAAGCACCCGCCTGTTTCGGGCAGCCCTTTTATTCCGATGAAAGGAAATGATTTCCATGGTCTCTCTTCGTGTGTCCACCCGCGCCACGGTTCCCCTGTCCCTCTGCGCCAGCGCCCGGGCCAAGCTGATCGGCGGCATTGACGGCCAATTTCCCGATATCGGCCATCACAGCGAACGGGAAATGGCCGGGCTGTGGATGCTGCCCATCAAGATCCTGGATGGCTTCTGGCTGCGCTTCCATGATCTGGACGCGGACAACGTGAATACCTGGATCATCGCCAATCAATGCGTGCAGGAAGCGGCCTGCAATTGCTTCATCTACGGTGAGGGCCTGGGCCATACCCGCGTGACCATCGAGCGCGTTCAGATCGCGCCGGATGACGCGCCGGGGGTGATCGTGGCCTACACCTTCACCAATCAGGACGACCGCCCCCGGCACGTGGAAATCACCTGGCGCGCCCGCACCGAATTGTATCCCTGCTGGTTCGCCCTGGATTCCCACGCCTATGCCGACGGCCGGGACGCGGGCCAATGGGATCAGGATACGCGCACCTTCCTTGCCAAGGATGGGGAAAACCCCTGGTACGCCGTCATTCACAGCGAAACAGCCCCCGATGAGGCCCAGACAGGCGATCTGTACACGCCCCAGGGCAGCGGCAAGGGCACCTGCCTGTCCCTGACTTACCGGATGGAAATCCCCGGCAAGGGCAGCCGCACCTTGCGGTTTGATCTGTCCGGCTCCTGTGAAAGCCGGGAGGAGGCGGAGGAAAATATCCGGCTGCTGAAGGCTCTCCCGGCGGATACCGCGAAAAAGGAAGCGCGGCTTCAGGAAATCACCGCCCTTTCCGCTCTCACCACCGGCGATCCTGCCTGGGATATCCCTTGGGATTGGGCGAAGGTGCACACCGATTGGCTGATCGTGGACGCCGGCAAGTACGGCACGGCCCTGGCCGCCGGGCTGCCGGAATACGTCTGGTGGTTCGGCTGCGACAGCTTCTATGCCATTCAGGGGCTTTTGTGCATCGGTCAATTTGAATTGGCCCGGCAAACGCTGAAGCTGCTGGCTGATTATTCCATGAAAATCAACGGCAACGGCCGCATCGTGCATGAAATCACGCCCTTCGGCCTGTGCCCCAATCCGGGCAACACCCAGGAAACGGCCCATTTTGTCACCGCCGTGTGGCACTATTGGCAGGGCACCGGCGATCGGGCGTTCGTTCAGGAAATGCTGCCCCTGCTCCAAAAATCCATGCAGTGGCTGCAATCCCAGGATGAAGATCATGATTTGCTGCCCAGCGGCTACGGCATCATCGAGATCCTGGGCCTGAACGCCGAAATGATCGATACCGCCGCCTACACCTGCCAGGCCTGGGAATGCTTTGGGGAGATGTTGGCCCTGTGCGGCTGCCATGAGGAGGCCGCCGCGGCCCGGGATATGCACCGGAAAACCCGGGAGGTGCTCAACACCGTTTTGTGGGATGAGGAAGCGTCGCTGTACTGCGACGCCTGCGCGTCCCCGGCGTTCGTGCGGCAGCTGCTGGATCAGATTTTGACCGCCAACCGCCGGAAAATGACCCGGGAAGAGCGGTCCGCCTTTGAACGCATGCTGGATCGGAAGGAGCAGGCCCAGGGCGAAGCGGGCTTTTTGATCAACCGGAATTGGACCATCGTCACACCCATCGAGGGCGGCCAGGCGGATGCGGATAAGGCCCATCGCGCCTTGGAGGCCATGCACACGGAGGAAATGATCGGCCCCTGGGGCGCATATCTGAGCGCCGTGGATCATGATCATACCATGACCATTTCCACCGGCTGTATGGCCGTAGCCCAAGCCAAATGGGGCCATGCCGACCGGGCGCTGGACCTGCTGGAGCGGATGCTTTCCACCTTCGGCATGGGCAATCCCGGCATGATCAGCGAAATGTCGCCGGATTACGGGTGTGCCGTGCAGGCATGGACGGCTTATGCCCTGTATGTGCCGGTGGTCAGGTATTTCTTCGGTATCCAGCCCAGAGGAGAAAAGGAAGCGCTGGTGTTCCGGCCCTGCATGCCGGAAAAGTGGGATCACGCCGCGCTTAAGCGCGTGCGCGTGCCCGGCGGATCCATCGATATCGATTATCGGCGCACCGGAAATGGCGATGAATTCACGCTCACGGCGGATCATGCCCTGCGTATCCGCTGCGCGTGCCAGCCGGGCTGGCAGTGCGTTCAGGGCGAGCTGACGCTTTCGCCGGGAGAAACAGTATCGGTGATATATACCCGTGCGAATCAGGAACACCAAGCATAAACGACGGAGGGAAACGCCATGATGCGCTATGATTTCGGTGTGGGAGAAAAGCGGGATTGGCTGGTGGGCGAGGATCGATTTGACGACGCGCACCAGGGCAAGGGAGAAGCCATCTTTTGCCAGGGCAACGGCTATCTGGGCCAGCGGGCCGCACTGGAGGAAAGCTACGCCGGCCAGACCCGCGATTTATTGGTCACCGGCACCTTTGATCGCTTTGACGCGGGCGAAGTGACCGAACTGCCCAATCTGCCCGATCTCACCAACCTGCAATTGCATATCAACGGCCAGCGCTTTGCCATGGCCGATGGCAACACGGAAAATTACCGCCGGGTGATGGATCTGCAAACCGGCGGCCTGTGCCGGGAATTGATCTGGACGGGCCGGGACGGCCTGCGCTATCAACTGCGCTTTGAAAGATTCGTATCCATGACGCGGGAGCATGTGCTGGGCCTGCGGGCGTCCATTACCCCCTTGGATGGGGACGCCGCCGTCCGGGCGGAAAGCGGCATCGACGGCCGTGTCACCAATACCGGCGCCGCCCATTTTCATGAGGGCGAAAAGCGGATTTTTGATATGCGCATCCTGCGTATGATTTCCAAAACGGTGCAGTCGGAGGTTACCTGCTGCCTCAGCGCCGCCCATCGGTATACCCTGAATGGCGCGGACGTATCGGGCCGCATGCTGCCCATTATCGACCGGCGGTATATGGCCATGCGGGGCGATTTTTCGGTTAAGCAGGGGCAAACGCTCACCATCGAAAAGCTGTGCAGCGTCACCACCAGCCGGGATCAAGGCTATATCGGCCTTGCCGACGCCGCCGAGCTGGCGGCCCAGGATGGCCCGGAGCAGCTGAAGGCGGCCCTGGCGCTGGGGTATGACGCCCTGTTTGAGGAAAGCGCCGCGGCCTGGCGGCGCATCTGGGATCAAGCCGACGTGCGCGTCGCATCCGATCATCCCTTCGATCAATTGCTGCTCCGCTTTGCCCTGTACCACCTGAACATCATGGTGAAAAAGGATGACAGCCGAGTGGGCATCGGCGCCAAGGGCCTCACCGGCGAGGGCTACAAGGGCCATTCCTTCTGGGATACGGAAATTTTTATCCTGCCCTATTTCGTTTTGACCCAGCCGGATACTGCCCGTACCCTGCTGGAATACCGGTATCAGGGCCTGCCGGGCGCCCGGCGCAAGGCCTGGGAAAACGGCTTTGAGGGGGCCATGTACCCCTGGGAGGCCGCCTGGGTGGATGACGGCGAGGTGACCCCTTTGTGGGGCGCCGCCGACGTGGTGACGGGCAAGCAGATCCCCATCCTCACCGGCATGATCGAGCAGCACATCACCGCCGATGTGGCCTTTGCCGTGCGGCTGTATCAGGCCGTTACCGGGGATATGGATTTCATGCGCCGCTGCGGCTATGAGATCATCCTGGATACCGCCCGCTTCTGGGCCAGCCGGGTCACGTGGGATGAAGGGAAAAACGCCTATGTGATCTGCGATGTGATCGGCCCCGATGAATACAAGGAGCACGTGGATAACAACGCCTACACCAACTACATGGCCGATCACAATCTGCGCTTGGCACTGGAGGCCATGGATGATCTGCGCAAGGCGAACGATGAAGCCTGCCGCCGGCTAGACGCGCAGTTCGATTTTTCCGCCCTGCGAAAAAAAATCCTGAATGTGCGATCCAAACTGTATCTGCCCCGGCCTGATGAAAACGGCATCGTGGCCCAGTTTGACGGATACATGGATTTACAGCATATTGATCTGACCCCCTACAAGCAGGCCAGCGTGGTAGGCACCATCTACAACGATTACAACAACGAGCAGATTTCCTCCTTCCAGGTGCACAAGCAGGCCGATACCCTGGTGCTGATGCTGCTTTTGGAGGATTTATTCGATGGCGATACCAAGCGGAAGAATTACGAATTCTACGAAAGCCGCACTTTGCACGATTCCTCCCTGAGCAAATCCACCCACTGCGTCCTGGCGGCGGACCTGAACCTGACCGATACCGCCTACCGCTTCTTTGAGGGCTGCGGCGGCATCGATCTGGGGCCCAACATGGGCACCTCCGATATGGGCGTGCACACCGCCTCCATGGGCGGCATCTGGCAGTGCGCGGTGTACGGCTTCGGCGGCGTGCGCGTGGTAGGCGATCAGCTGCATATCGCCCCCCGGCTGCCGGACGCCTGGCAGACGCTGGAATTCCAATTGATCTGGCAGGGCCGGAAACTGCGCGTCACCGCCGCCCGGGATAAAACACGCATCCTCAACCTGGGAAGCAAGGAAGTGCAGATCATTGTTTCCGGAGCGCATGTTGTTCTTCCGGCCGGTGGCGTATATGACCGATAATGAATTGGAGCGGCTGCTTTCCGCCCTTTCCATCGAAGAAAAAGCAGGGCAGCTGGCCCAAATCCCCCTGTCCGCCTGTCTGGAGGGCGTTTCCGCACCCACCGGACCCATGCAGCATTTTATGCTGACCCCGGAGCAGATTTCTCTCAGCGGCAGCGTCATCGCCAATGTGGTGCTGGAAGCGCCCGATTGCGCTCGCGCGGTGTGGGAAATGACGGAAAGGCATCCGCACCATATCCCGCCGCTGGTGATGAAGGATATCATTCACGGCCACCGCACCATGTTTCCCATTCCCCTGGCCATCGGCAGCAGCTTTGATGAAAGCATCGCCGAAAGCATGGCCCGCTGCGGAGCGGAGGAAGGGGCGGCCTGCGGGGCCCACGTCGCCTTTGCGCCCATGGTGGATGTAGTGCGGGACCCCCGATGGGGC
>JAFUFC010000155.1 GCA_017470095.1 Clostridia bacterium
GTACGGATCGGCGTGGGCAATCTGAATGTATTGCTGCAGATCTGAGAAACGGATGGTTTCCATCGCTGCCAAAGCGCAGTCCTCCCGCATCACCAGCACATATTTGAATTCTGCCACGAGCTCGCCCTTCAGCCCTTTTTCTGACATCATCTGCTTGAAATATTTATCATAGCTCGCCGCATAGCGGATGATGCCCAGGTTGTAGCCAACCTCCAGGATGTTCTTCACCGCCTGCAGCGCGTTGGTTTCCTGATAAAAGATTTCCATTTTTTCCTTCCCCAGCGTTTTGGAGAAGGCGGCGAAGGCGTCCGAAATATAGCTGGCCCGGGGCACGGAAATGGAAAAGCGCTGCTTGCCGGCCTTTTTCTCTTTATACATGCTTTCCATCTCGTCGATCTGCTCCAGAATCTTCCGGGCCTGATTGACAAACAATTCTCCGTCCGGCGTCAGCATCATGCCCTTGGAGGACCGGCGAAAGAACTGGATGCCCAGATCACTTTCCATCTCCTTGACCACCCGACTCAGATTGGGCTGGGCCACGTGCAGCTCCTCCGCCGCTTTGTTGATGGAGCCGTTTTCCGCAATGCTGATCACGTATTTCAAATGTAAAATGTTCATTTCATTCTCTCCGCTGTGGATTCTGGTTCATATCCATTACCGGTGACAGATCATCCCGTTCATCTGCTTCAAGGTACCCTTTCGGTAATTCTCTCTTCTTCGAAAAAATCCTGCCAATCAATCGGCAGGAAGTTAATGAAGAATAGCGCCAATTAGTCTACAAAGCTTACAATCCTCTGCCATGCCATGGAGCATGAGCTGTCCGCCTATTATGACATCACCCATGGCGTAGGCCTGGCCATTCTGACGCCTCGCTGGATGCGGTTCATTTTGAAAAAGGATCCCCCTGTAACGGGACGTTTTGTGAAATTTGCCAGGAACGTCATGGGCCTGGAAGACGAGAATGAAGCCGCGCTGGCGCTGGCTGGAATCGACGCACTGGAAGCATATTTCAAATCCACGGGAATCCCCATGACTCTCACGGAGCTGAATATCGGAACCAAGCACTTTGAAGCTATGGCCGCTCACGCAAATGAAGGCAACTACCTGAAGGATGCCTATGTCGCCCTCACCACAGAAGATATCGTTGAGATTTATAAAACTTGCCTGTGAGGAAAACGCAGCTCATAAGCAGACGGGACAGCTATGAACAAGAAGTAGCAAGCAGGGCAAATGTAGTACATTTGCATAGCAGCAAACCTGCAAATATATTTCAAGAGGGCACAGCAAAGAAATTTTATAATGAGCGGCACAGAAAGTCGCACAGCAAACAAACCTGCAGTAAATGTTTTTGCAAGCAGGCGGAATAGCACAGCCCACCATCACAGTCAAGAGTAAACGGCTTCGCCACGCCTGCGGCGCTCTTTACAGCGCTGGATGGCTGTGCTCAGTGGGAATCAAGGAAGGCTTTGCCTCCCTCTGCTCCAAGGGAACGTCTTTTCAGTTTGGAGATACGGATGCCGATGCAATCTCCATTTGATTCAGGTATTGTTTCACGCGAGCATAATAAATGCGCAGAAACTTCGCAGCACCGGCAACCGTATAAACATAGAAATGCTTCATTGATGAAGTCTGGCCGGGCGTGAAACCGGGATGATGCAGACCGAAAAACTGGAATTTGTCAAGCCTATTTAAACCCACTCAAAATTCTCTTTTCCAGCTCCAATCTCAAAATGATATTTCACAAGGCCAAGATTAGCTCCGGCAAAGATACCTCCTTCGCAGGTTATAGCAACTCTATTTCCATCACCAATGATATTAAACGGCTGTCTGTTGAGTGCCGTCGGTGCAAGAAGTGCTGCCGTGATCCCATCCTTAAACCATTTAGGAGTTTCTCCAATGTAAGAGCTCACTTCTTCAGGCTTTTTAGATTTATGCGGAATGCCTTGTGTAGCACCATATCCGATAGCAACAACACCTATCACCTTATCATCAGGTGAAACCTGCGATTGAATACCACGATTGAATGTGCCACCGACCCACCATGTATTTAAGCCAAGTGTCTGTGCAAAGAGCATAATATCCGCACTGGCATACCCAAGTTTTTCACTGAGATCATCTGCTTCTTTGCCGGCAAGAATAATATAATTCCTAACGCCCTTAGCAAGAATCAACCTTACGACCGTCGAGAAAGCTGACTTATCTTCGGTTATCAGCTTCATTTCAATCCCATGATCGTTGTTAAGCTTCCTGATTCTATCATTAAGTGTCTCAACTATGTCTGCGGGAATCGGTTTATCCAAATATTTTCGGACCATGTGACGTTCGTGCATTGCCACTTTCATCGTCATTGCCATATATGATCATCTCCTTACGCGTTCTGCCAACTCAGACAGTATTTTTTCAAATGCCGCAAACTCTTCCTTTGATATATCAGCCCCACAGAAATCTATCCATTTCTTTTGAACAGTTTCAATAGTTGTTTTATACTTTTCTGCTTTTGGAGTCAGATAGATACGCTTCGCACGTCTGTCATTTTCATCTACCTTTCGCAACAATATGCCCTTGCTCTCGAGTGTCTGTATGGTACGTGCTGTTGCAGCTTTGTCAATACAGAATTCACGTGCAAGGTCATCCTGTGTCACTCCATCTTGATCATAAAGTGACCCAATGTACATTAATTCAGTAGCAGTAAGCTCAGAATCCGCAAGCTCCCTGTTCAGAAAAACTGTGAATTGCCTATAGATTATACTTAGGTTTTTTCCTATTGTGTTCATTCTAATGATATCTCCTGCTTTCAATTCTGTGACATGCTCCCGCCGCTTTGGCAAATTCATCTCACCGCCTGCAGAGGCAGGAGTTTTCTTTGCGGATTTTTGATAAATTTGCAGCTATCCAATCAGCGATGAATTCCGCGCCTGCCTGATATCCACCCATTTGTGCATGGTGCTGGGCGGTTGACTCCCTATCGAAGCATTTATACTCCTTGCGGCAGTTCGTAAGTGCTTTGTAAAAGATCTCCGCAGAGCCCTTGTTGATTTCCGCTGTACCATCCAGTACAAGCATATCACATTCGATTCTGTCCGCTATATCCCGGTTATCATACTTTCTTAGTTCTTCGATAACATGTTCCCTGCTTACACCGTGTTTCCATGCGTAGTCGTCCATGAGGCTATATACCATCTTAGGTCTGAGTGGAGACGGCAGCTTCATGACTTTGGTAAATATATCTGCAAAATGTGTTCCCCAATCAATATTACCGGTATCGGTCACACAGAGTTTGATCCTCTTTTCAAAAGCACATGCTCTTGGACTCAGGAATGCTCCGAAGCTGAAGCCCATTATTCCTATTCTTTCAGGATCTATTTCACTGAAATTATCCAATGCATAGTCGATTACCGGAGTTATAACATTTTCAAAATCCGGTCTGAATGGGATTCTCTGAACTCTCAGAACAGCACCCTGCCCCGGGCCATCAAAGCAAAGACAATGTATCCCTCTGTTTAAAAGTTCATCATACATCCATCTTGTATCCTCCGCCCAGGTATCACGTCCTGGAACAAGGATCATTAGTGGCGCCCTTTCACCTGCTGCAGGAGATCTGTAAAAATGGCCCGGCAGTTCGGTTCCCTCATAAGGAATGTTGATTGCAGTACCCGGGTAATCCGAGAGTTTCAGAAATTTCTCATAGCAGTCCGCAGCCTTTTTCGAGTATTGTACTACTCTTGGATCCCCGGCATTGTTATAGCATATGAGTGCTGTTCTCCAATATGTTGCTGCACGCATATACAATGATGCCGCAGAAACCATGCATCTATCATTCTCTTTTAAAACGGCTTCTGCTTCTATCCTCGACGCAAGGCGACTCCACACCCTTATCCATCCTTCTTCGCTGGTATCTGAAAGCTGACAATAGGCCTCCATAACTTCTCCAATATCCGTCATCCTGTATGGCGCAACACCCAGAAGATGCTTGGCCAGGGCATCCATCATAACGTGGTTGCTGAAATGCACTTCATCCCAGTGCGAACCTGGTCTGATCATTGACTTTATTCGCGGCATTCTTCGAACCTCCTCTTTTAAATAGTTGACGCTTCAACTATATCATCGATTAGTTGATGCGTCAACTATTTATCATAACAATATGAGACCCGATGCCGAGGTTTACTCAAACACAATGTTTTCCCTCTGTAACAGATTCATTAGAGAAACCCTCAGCGGAAACGCCGAGGGCTATAAGGTATTCTGTATTCAGTTAGACAAATCCCAAGTTATCGAGCCGAAGCTCCTAACCAGTATTCTACCATTATCCCTGAATCTCCTGCAATCAAAGAGAGGTGAACTTTTATGGCTGAAACCCTGCGCGAACTGGTGGTCGCGCTGTCGCTGGACTCCAGCAATTTCTCGCGCAATAAGATCGACTATGACAGCATGGGCATTATCGGCTATTCTCAGGGCGGAGCCGGGGCGATTTGCGCGGTGATAAAATATGAAAACGGCGCACGTTATAAAGCTATGTTTACAGGGAGCGCCGCCTATCCTACGCTTGCCAAGAATATGGGCTGGGAGTACGATGCCTCCAAAATCACGATTCCGTATTTCATGGCTGCAGGCACCGGCAAGTCTGATGATTCCGGCAATGATCCGGAAAAAAGCTATGGCGGAGTCTCGCCTCTCTCGTCGTTGATCGCAAATTATAACAGCATTGGTGAGGACGTGCAAAAGGTTCGGGCAAGAGCTGTCGGGGCCGAGCATGAGCAGATGCTGATGCGCTCGGACGGATACATGACCGCCTGGATGCTCTTCCAGCTAACCGGCAATGAGGAGGCTGGAACGGTGTTTGGCGGTGAGAACGCAGAGATCCTTCACAATGCCAACTGGCAGGATGTGGAGAAAAATCACTGAAAAGACTCGTCAATGCATTACAACCAGCAGTACGGGAAAAAAGGGTGGTGAAACGATATGACACTTAAAGCAGTGTTGTTTGATCTTGATGGGACGCTCCTGCCGATGGATCAGAATGCAGTCACTTGTGGGTAATTTGTGCTGTTTTAAATGCCAAGCATGATAAACTATGCATATCATTCTGTTATTCACAGTATTGCTGCCAGTTCCACAAAAGGTAGAGTGGCAGAGTGAGCGCTTTACAGCCCTCACAGTCGAACTGACCGATATTCTTCAACGATGTTTTGATCCCCAGCCTGGGCTGGTAACGCCGGCAGAACTCTTTGAAGCTCTTGGCCCGCGTATTGTCCGCAGACTTGACCTCCACGGGGATGATGTGCCCCTTTGCTTCCAGCAGGAGATCAATCTCCGCTGTGTTGCCGGAACGCCAGAAGCAGCAGGTCAGGCCCTGGGCAATCATTTCATTCAAGGCATAGTTTTCGCTGAACGCTCCTTTAAAGCGGACAAACAGCGGATCCCCGGAAAGGATGGTTTCAGGAGACAGCCCTGCGCGGCATCTCAGCAGACCAATATCAGACAGATAAACCTTAAAGTAGGTCATATCCATTTCACCGCTCAGGGGGATTTGCGGCTTTTCTACAAGATATAACGGTGTGATCAGGCCGGCATCCCGTAGCCACAGCAGCGCGTCCTCCAGCTCGGCGGAACGCTTGCCTTTATGCACATGGGAGAAAATGAACTTGTTGTTTTCCTTGGCAAGCTGAACGGGAACGGAATCCCAGATCCAGCGGATTTTCTCCACTTCACTCAGCGGTGCGTGCTTTGCAAAGTCATCCCGATAATCCTTGAGGATGTCCTTCTGAACAGCTTCCACCTCCTGATAGTCGTGCGTGTCAGCCCATGTTGAGACGGCTTCCGGCATGCCGCCCACGATATAGAAGTCCTTCAGCGCCTTTTCAAGCGGAATCGTATGCAGTTCGGGAATCGGTCGATCCAACGGCCAGTTCCTTAGCGCGGCAATTCGTGATTCTTCCCCTGTCGCGGTCAGAAATTCTTCAAAGGTAAGCGGATACATCTGCATCCGGTTGACCTTGCCGACGGGGAAAGAAATCTGACTGCTGCGCAGAGCAACCCCTAAAAGAGAGCCTGCCCCGATGACATGCAGATCCGCCTTGTTTTCACAGAAATACTTGAGTGATGTGATCGCGCGGGGGCATTCCTGAATCTCGTCCAGAATCAGCAGGGTTTTACCAGGCTCAATCGTCACTTTCAGTTCCAGGCAAAGCTCACGAAGGATACGATCAACATCGTAATCATAATCAAAGATGGAAGATAGCTTTCCGCTCTCTTCAAAGTTCACATAGACTGTTTTTTCAAAGAAATCATGACCGAAGGCCTTCAGCGACCAGGTTTTCCCGCATTGGCGTACACCGGTCAGCAGAAGAGGCTTCCTTCTCCTGCTGTCCTTCCATGCCGCCAGCTTCTCTGTAATCATTCGCCTCATCCGCAACACCTCCAGAGCCATGCTGAGCATCAAAAAGCTGTTCGCAGCTATTATAGCACAGTATTTGCATTTTTCGTATGAACTTTTGAGAATTGATTGCGCTTTTCGTATGAAAAAAAGATGCTGCCCCATGTCGTGTAAATGTCGTCCAATGTCGCCCTGATCAGATTGCCTTTGTTTGCTTTCTTCATTTTTTGCACTCTCCTGTCTGGACGGTTAAACCTTCCATTCTTTCTTCCAGCGAATCATCGGCTTGTCGTCGTCCCAATCCATAGGCAGCCACACATAGCGGCTGATGGAGGTGTTTTCACTGTGAGTCATTTCTTTCTCGGGCAACGGCTCTGCTTTCCTGGGCGATAGATCTGGCTTGTAATCCTTGAAATGCCGGGCGGTGCCGCTGACGATTTGCTTTGCCATCATGGGCACCCACCATTGGGGCATCCAGCGGTCCGCGCAGGCGATATACTGACCGTTCACCTGAATGACGGAAGTGAATTGGGCGTTGAAACTGGTGCCGGATTTGTCGCCTTCGCATACCAACCCCAGGTCTTTATATTCGCCGTGGTAATCATCGAACATGCATACCCGGCTGGGATTGGGGAAATAGCCGCTGGTGCCGCTGGTAATCAGGTATTTGTGTCCGTTTCTCTCAAAGAAAGTAGGCGCTTCCCGGGTGTCCGGCACGATCCAGTTGTCGTAATGAACGGAATATTCATCCGTGACACCTGTGTAATCATCGGTCAGCGTGGCACAAACCAGTTGGAAGTGGGGACGCTCAAACCAGATGTAGGCTTTCCCTGTTTGCTCGTCGGCATGCAGACAGAAATCACCCGTGTCCATGTCCAACGGCTTATAGATTTTCCGCACAAAGGTATAAGGCCCTTCAAAGCGATCTGCTGTCAGTACGCTCATGAACTGGCTGACCTCGCCTGCCATGATCTTGAGCCAGGCCACATACTTTTTTGTGGTTTTATTGTACAGAATGTGCGGCCTGTCCATTTGGTAGGTGGGATGCAGCGGGCTGGTCAGATCCTCCGGCGTGGGCGGAATGATCAGTCCTTTGTCCGTCCAGTTGTACAGATCGGGTGAGGTGTACAGCCGCACGCCCCAGTGCCAGATCGTGTTCTGCTTGCCGCCTACAGTCTTTTCCTTGTTTTCACCGTACCAGTACCACAGCTTTTCCTGCTCATTGTAGAATACGCTGAAACCATGAGCCTGAATGGGCTTGCCGCTGGTATCCAGCCACACTTTTCCGGGGTGAATGGCATTATAGCTCATAGGTGTACCTACCGGTATTCACAGATTCTTTCCGTCCATCAGGCAGTTGAATTTCAGCCGTGCAGTTAGCGGGAACCTCAAAGGTGAAAAGCGTTTTGCTATTTTCGATCTGCCAAGCGGATGTGACTTTCCCGTAAGGACTTTCATAACTGGCTTCCGCGTGAGTCAGGGTGCCGCCCGGAATGGGAGCGATCACAAAATGGTTTTCTCCATTCACCCGGATGCCTGCGCAGGTATCAAACAGCCACTGACAGACCGCGCCGGGAGAATAATGGTTCTGGCTCAGATCGCCTTCCCAGTTTTCCCAAATGGTGGTCGCGCCGTCCAGCACTTCACCCAGCCAGCCGGGCTTCTCGGTGCTTTCCAGCATTTTGTAGGCGGTGCCGATTTCACCCGCTTCTGTCAGTACCGGCAGAATGAAGGGCGTGGGCAGGAAGCCCGTACCCACCCGATAACGGTAATTCTCCACCGCTTTTTTCAGGCGCTGCTGGGCTTTGGATTTGGTTTCGCCTTCCAACAGCCCCAGAGCCAGGGGCCGCACCAGCTTGGCCTGACGGTCGGTGTCCAGCTCTGCAAAGCGAAGATATGCTTTTTTAGCTCCCTGAACACAATCGTCATACGCCTTTGCAGGCTTATCCAGCAGCTTGGCGATTTGGCTGATGGTGGTCATGCTGTAATACAGATAGGCGGTGCACTCTTCGGGGTGCTTCGCTTTGGTTCCGTATACCCTGTCCCGAAATTCCTCCGGCTCCAGCCATTCGCCCAGGTGGACTCCCTTTTCGTACGTGAAGGCGTTGTCCGGGTTGGCTTTGCCCGTCTTTTTATCACGCAAGCCCAGGTTGTGTAGCAGGTAATCCGCATATTTTTCGATCATGGGCCAGGCGTTTTCCAACACCTGCTTATCGCCGTACCGCAGATAATACCGCCAGGGGATCAGATAGATGGCATCGGCCCAGCCCACGGAGGAGCCGGTGGCTTTGTACATCATTTCTACGCCGGAGAAGGGAATGACGGCGGAAATCAGGCCATTGGGGTACACGTCATCCGCCATGTCCCGCAGCCATTTGCGGAAGAAGGGGGCGGTGTTCATCAGGTACGCGCCGGTATCGAAGAAGATCTGCGCGTCGCCTGTCCACCCCAGACGCTCCCGGGTTGGACAGTCGGTTGGCACGTCCAGGAAATTGCCCTTCATGCTCCAGCGGGTGTTTTCTACCAGTTTGTTCACCAATTCATTGGAACAAGTGAATGTCCCGGTCTGCTCCATGTCCGAATATACTGCGATGGCGGTGAAATCCTTGGGCTTAACCGCGATATCGTCCACGATCTGAGCATAACGGAAGCCGAACACGGCGAAGGAAGTATTGTAATGATCGACGCCGCCGGAGCAGGTGAACACGATCTCCTGATGGGGTGTGGGATTGATTGCCCCGCTGACCTGGGTTGTCAGCAGCTTTTTGATCAGATTGATCTGGTTCCAGCCCTTGGCGGGGCGGGTTTCCTGGATGCCATGCAGATCAAGGTTTCCTTCCTTGTCCAGCACTTCGCCGCAGACGATGCGGAAGCTCTGTCCCTTCTTGCCCTGAACAGTAAATTCCAGATACCCGGCGATGTTCTGGCCGAAATCCAACACATTGTTCTTGAGGAGCTTTGCAGACAGTCGTTCATGCTCTTTTACGGGCACGTTATCCGACGCGGCGATCAGCACGTCCTTTGGAGCGGGCACGATCATCGCTTTTTGTCCATAGGACGGCTTCATGGAAGCATCAACCACTTCGCCGTCCTTCAGATCGGCAAAGCGGATGGGTCCGTCATTGCTCCAATCCCAGGTATCGTCCGTGCAGATGGTTTGGATGGTGCCATCCGCAAGGGTCAGCTCCAGCTGCGCCATCACGCTGGTCTGGGTTCCGAACACATTCGTGACGCCATAAGCCGCCACGCTGCCCCGGAACCAGCCATCCGCCAGACGGATTTCCAGCGTGTTATCCTTTTGCAGCAGCGCCGTTACATCGTAAGTCTGAACCTGGATGCGCTTGCGGTAATCGGTCATGCCGGGAGCGAGAATGAAATCCTTCATGCGCTGCTCGTTAATGGTTACGTCATACACGCCCCGAGCGGTGGCATACAGCCGGGCGGAAACGATTTCTTTGTTTGCGCTGAATTGCCTGCGGAAGCAATCCACGGGATAGCGCTGCTTCTTGTTGGGCTTGTAATTGCCGCTGATCCATTCTGCCGTCCAGTCGGAGGGATGCAGCAAACCCAATTCAAACCAGGAAGATGCAGGCTCGCCTGGCACTCCGTTTTCATCCCACAGCGTCACCGTCCAGGTGATATGCTCCCGACTGTGCGGCGGTGAACCGGCATAGGCAACATGGGTCATGGCGGAAGAAGCAACCTTGCCGCTGTCCCAAATCATTTCATTCTTTCGCTTGGCAATGATCTGATAGGCAGTCTGCTTGATCCCACTTTCACAGTTCCAGGAAAACCGCGGTGCAGCAATGCCCAGCCCCAGGGGTTTATTCAAATATTCAGTCTGGAGGCGAATCGCTTTCATAGGAGCTCCTCCCGTCACTTTATAGTAATTTCAGCGGTAGCCGTTTCGCCGCCTTTGGCGGAGATCTTCATTTTTCCAGCATTGCCTGCCCGGACAATGGCCATGGCCCGTCCATAATAGGTGGTGAAGCTGCCGCTGTCATAGCGCTCCTCGGTGCGGGGATTAGCGCTGCCGAAGGCAAGCAGCTCGCCGCCTTCCACGGTGACATGCACCTGCCGATCAGCATTCATTTCCACGATCCCGCGCTTGTCCTGCACGTTGATGGGAACATACAGGATTTCGCCGGGTCTGGCTTCCTTCTTTTCCGGGCTGATGGTAAGCACAGGTTTTTCCGCCGTTTTCAGTTCGCTGCGGCTGACGGCATGGCCGCTTGAATCATAATTCACAGCAACAAGCGTACCCGGCTGATAGGCCAGCTTGAAAACGGCTTTTCCATCCTTGGGCTTGACCTGCTTGCTGCGCTGGCCATTCAGCTCCAGCGCCACGGAGGCGGCATCGGAATACACTTCAATGACTGCCTTGTATCCGTCACAGCCCTGCCAGCTCCAGGATGGCATTGCGTTGGTGCCGCGCCATACAGACTTGGCAGGCTTCACCCCGGGATGGTTGATAGGTTGCACGGCAATCTTCGGGGCGTTCAGCTGGCCCCAAGCGCATTGCGCCAGGAACAATTCACCATTAGGAGTGCCAAGAATATCCAGCGCACCCACATCGCCCAGCAGCCAGGGATAGGGCTTGTCAAAGCCCTTACCGTCGGGCGTGTAGGCCCAGGCTCCGATGCCGCATTCGCCCAGATAGTCCCAGGCCGTCCACATGAAATCGCCCACCAGGTAGGACAGCTCCTTCACCATCTGCCAGTTCTTATAAATATCCTGTGGGAAGGTTTCACTGCCCACCACGATGCGGTTCGGGTGCTTTTTGCCCTCCATCTTGTAACGGCCCGAGGCGTAGTTATAGCCCGCAATGTCCAGGACGTCCAGCACCGGCGTGGTGACCTGGTCAGCCTTGGCGCTGTTGGCCGCCTTGTTCATGCCCGTGCCCAC
This sequence comes from Clostridia bacterium, assembly GCA_017470095.1. Lineage (GTDB taxonomy): Bacteria > Bacillota > Clostridia > Christensenellales > Aristaeellaceae > RUG563. Next base: position 11,279 of record JAFUFC010000155.1, read on the forward strand.
CATGGAGGCGATGAGGTTGAACATGGTGCTGCTCATGCCAGCCATGCTCTTTTGCTTCTTTTCATCGTCCCGCCCGGAGCCGTCCTCCTTGTAGATGGCATTGCCCTTGGCGGAGCGGGAGAGGATCATCAGGTTGATGCCTGCTGTCACGGCACGGCTGGAGTCAAGCTCATGCAGCAAGGCGATCATGTTCTTTGCCAGCTGCACGCCCTTTTCATTTGCGGGCTCGCTGATCTCATTGCCGATGGAATACATAATGACAGAAGGATGGTTGTGATCCCTGTTTACCAGTTTCGTAAGATCTTCCTTCCAGTTGGCCAGGAAATCAGACGCATAGTCGTACTTCGTTTTGTGGTTGTACCACATGTCCCAGGTTTCGTCCATCACATACAGACCCAGCTGGTCGCAGGCTTCCAGCAAGGCCCGGGAGGCGGGATTGTGGCTGATGCGCAGGGCGTTGAAGCCCGCTTCCTTCAGCAGCTTCGCCCGGCGATATTCGCTTTCATCGTAGGTGGCCGCGCCTAAAATGCCGTTGTCGTGATGGATGCAGCCGCCCCGGAGCAGGGTGTTTTCTCCGTTGACGAACAGGCCTTGATTGCTCCAGGTGATCTGCCGGATGCCGAAGGAAACGGTTTCCTCGTCCACCGGCTTTCCGTCCTTTTTCAGCGTTACATGGGCAGTATAGAGATTGGGCGTTTCCGCGCTCCACAGCTTTCCATTGCGGATATCCAGCGTTGCATCGGCTCCCTGACCTTCCGCCACAGTTTTGCCCTGGGCGTCCTTGATTTCGATGGCAACATCGCCGCTGCCCGCGATCTCGGTCCGCACACGAATCTTAGCGGGATTGATGGAAACGGTATCCACCTTCACGCCCTCAAAGGCGATGTGGTCTTCCTCCGCCGTCAACAGCCAGACGGGGCGATAGATGCCGCTGCCGGAATACCAGCGGCTGTTGGGCAGCTGGCTGTTATCCACCCGGACGGAAACGGTGTTTTCACCTGCTTGAACTAACTTCGTGATATCCACAGTAAAGGGGATGTATCCGTAAGAGCAGCCGCCTGCTTCCTGACCATTGACGGTGACAGCCGCGTTCCGGTAAGCGCCTTCAAAGTGCAGCAGCATGGGCTTGCCTGTCTGCTCTGCGCTGACTTCAAACTGCTTTTCGTAGGTATATACCCCGCCTGAGAAATAGGCGTGTCCGCTGCCGCCGGGGGCGTCCTTGCTGCGGACTTCATGGATCATGGCGTCATGGGGCAGGGTGACGGGCTTGCCGTTGCAAAGCCAATCGGCGTTAAAGGATTGCTTTTTCATGATCTTTCCTCCGAAAATGGGATAAGGAAAACCAGGAAAGGGAGCCCCGGAGCTATCCCCGGCTCCCGTCAGAGTCGCTTACTTTTTCTTCTTCGCGTTGGCTTTATCCTGCTTGGCCTTCAGCGCTGCCTGGTATTTGGCTTCTTCCTCGGCAAAGCTCAGCCCCTTCCTGGCGCATTTCGCTTTCAGTTCTTCAATGCGCTTTTCTTCCGCTTCCTTGGCCTGCTGCGCTTCTTCCAAAGCGGCCTTTTCTGCGGGAGAGACATACACTTCACCGCGAGCTTCAGCTTCGGCCTTACGCTTGGCGGTCAGCTTTTCATGCACCATGGGTAGATGATTTTCCACGTTCAGGAAGATCATGATGATCGCCATCACGGCCAGGCAAATCAACGGAATCGCGATATAGGAGAAGGAGATGAAGTTCTGGGTAGCGGCGTTCTGCACATTCCAAACGCCGTCCGCTCCCTGAACAGGCGCTACGTAACCGGCATTGGTCAGGCCCATGTTAAAGATCCCCTGTCCGATGCCGACCGAGATCGTCATAACGATGGTGAACACGGAAGCGGTCAGACCGTCCGCGCGAATGCCCTTCTCATATTCCACGTAATCCAGCGTATCCGCCATCAATGCCGTGTAGACATAGGAGGGCAGGAAACCGAGTGCATAGATCAGGGAGCCGGCCAGCATCACCGGCATGCTCCTGGGGTTGGTCAGGCAAAGCCCTTCGGCTGCAGCTGCCATAAGGAAACCAACGATCATGACCTTGCGCTTGCCGAACTTCTTCACCAGCGGCCACAGAATGAATACGCCGAAACCCAGGGGGCGCTTTGCCGACTACTGAAAGGAGCGCCTGAGTCGTACCGTCATTGTATTTACCAAGAACCCAGTTGCAGAAATAAGGCAAGGAGATGGTCATGATGTTGGACATGATCTGGAACATCAGCATATAGACGACCATCATGATCCAGTACTTGGAGGAGAAGCAGGCTTTCAGCTGTTCTCTGAAGGAGACATTCTTCACCTCGCCGACACTGTGAGCGGCCTCTGTCACGCGTTCCTTTGTGAAGTAGTACTCAATGAGCGTAAAGGGCAGTGCCAGCACGGCCAGGATGGACATGACCAGAACCCACTTGTCATAATCCGCGCCAAGCATCGGCATGATCACCGCCGGGAATACCAGCGCAACCACCGTGCCGGGAAGCATATTGCCGCCGATGTTGGAGAACAGGGAAAGGCCGTCACGCTGCTTCACATTCGTGGTGGAAAGCGGCACCATCAGCGTGTGGCTCATGTTGTAGATGGTATAAGCGAAGGAGAAGAAAATGTTATAGGTGAGCGCTACCAGGACGATCTGCCAGATGCTGTGCTCTTTGGGAATCATGAAAAGCAGAATCATCGCAACGGTCATGAGCGGCGCGGAGATCAGAAGCCAGGGGCGGGCTTTGCCTTGCCGGGAATGGGTTTTCTCAATGATCTGGCCCATCAGGAGGTTCGTGATGGCGTCAATGATTTTGGAGATGATCGGGAAAAGCGTCAGGAAAGCCGCTACCCAGGGAAAAGCGTTGGTCAGATCCAGCACATCGGTGTAGAACACGTTCAGATAGCTGACCACCGTGAAGTTGAGCGTCGCCGCGCCAACGGGCCCCAGGAAATAACCAAGCCACTTTTCACTTCGGGTGGTGTTGGCAGATTTGATGCGGGAGTCGAACGCCTTGGAAGAAAACAGCTTCATCATCAGAATCCCCTTTCCGGTTGATTTCTGATATTATTTTAAAGCCTGTCAAGCCAAAAGTCATTGACATTTGGGGACATGTTTATTATTATTTAAGGACATGGAGGCGATTTCTGTGGCAAAAATGGAGCGCTTGGACGATCTGCCCATGACTTATGTGGAAGGATTGCTGAAGGGCTGCATGCAGGAACGGCCCGATATTGCCGGAAGAATCCTTTCCTCACAGGAGCTGACGGACTATGTGTCCTGGATGGTTTCCCATTATGGGAAAGTGCATAGCAAAGCTACGCAGGACATGCTGCCGTATTTTACCCCGGACAATGGTATGACTCGCCTGGCTGCGGAGCTGGCAGCACAGCCGGACAGCAAAAAGGTGGTTTCCAGACTGTCAAAAGAGCTGGCTGTGCAGAATGACGAGGGGTATCTGGCCCAGGGCAGGGATATCTCCGTAGGCCGGATGCTGCGCTATTTTCCAGGCCAATGGCATACAACCACCTATTTTCAGGTGTACTATGCCTTTTCCGGGGAATGTCCCATCCATTTTCAGAATGAAACCATCGTGCTCAAAGAAGGTGCAGTGCTGATCGTAGCGCCTGGCGTTGTTCATGCCACACCGTGCTACACGGACGATGCTGTGCTGGCCTTTTATATGATGCGGGCCAATACCTTCCAGCGCGTGTTCTGGAATCAGCTGGGCGATGATAATTTGCTGAGCAAGTTTTTCCGCATCGCTCTGGAGGGAGAAGCTCCGGCTTCCTATCTGTATTTTGAAACGGATAACGACCCGGAGATCCGTCACCTGCTTTTGCAGATCTATCAGGAGCACCAGCTGGAGGAGCCCTATGCGCCGCAGATGATCAACAGCCTGATGCGACTGCTGTTTCTGCTCATCCTGCGGCGCTATGAGGGCACGGCACGCTTGCCCCGAACGGAGTTTTTCTTTTGGAAGCATCAGTTTTCCGCTATTCTCAGCTATATTCAGACCCATTACCAGGAGGCTACCTTGGAGAAAGTAGCGGAGAAATTCAATTACAGCCCCAAACAGGTGGGTCGCATCGTAAAGGACTGCACCGGAGAAGCCTTTGGGGATGTGATCCGCGGCATGAAAATGAAGAAAGCGGCGGAGCTGCTCCTGGATCGCAAGTATCCGCCGGAGCAGGTCGCGCCGCTGGTGGGTTTTGCCACCATCAACAGCTTTTATCGCTCGTTTAAGGACTATTATGGATTACCTCCGCTGGAGTGGGTGTCAAAGCAACTGAAAGCCTGAATCATCTTTCCATTAACTATTCTTTAACAAAACCCTGACAAAACATAAACAAACCTCCATTATGATAAGCCCGTCAGTTGGAAAGCTGACGGACAAAGAAAGAAAATCATGACGGAGGTTTTTGATATGAAAAGCAATGTGAAGTATCTGGTCACCGGCGCGGCGGGTTTCCTGGGCGGTACGATCTGCCGTCAGTTGATCGAGCGGGGCGAGGATGTCCGGGCCTTCGTGCTTCCCGGCGATCCGGCCATGAAATATGTGCCCCGGGAAGCGGAGATCGTGGAGGGCGATCTGACCGATATGGCTTCCCTGGAAAAGCTCTTCTCCGTGGAGGAAGGCGCTGAAACCATCGTGCTGCATATCGCCAGCATCGTCACCGTGAACCCGGATTATTCCTCCAAGGTGATGGAGGTCAACGTGGACGGCACCAGGAACATCATCCGGCTGTGCCTAAGCCATCCCGAGTGCAAAAAGCTGGTTTACTGCTCCTCCACCGGGGCGATTCCCGAAGCGGCCATGGGGCAGGCTATCCGCGAAGTCCGGCGTTTTGACCCGGACGAAGTTGTAGGCTGCTACAGCCGCAGCAAGGCCATGGCCAGCCAGGCGGTGCTGGACGCGGTGCACGAGCAGGGCCTCAACGCCTGCATCGTCCACCCCAGCGGCATCATGGGGCCGGAGGACTATGCCATCGGTGAAACTACCGGCACGCTCATCAAGATCATCAAGGGCGAAATGCCCGCGGGCATCGACGGTTCCTTCAACCTCTGTGACGTGCGGGATCTGGCGGCGGGCACCATCGCGGCGGCGGACAAAGGCAAGGCCGGGGAATGCTACATTCTGGCCAACGAACCCGTGTCCTTCCGGGATTTCTCCCGCATGGTCAGCGACGAAGCGGGCTGCAAAAAGGTGGGCATGTTCCTGCCCATCTGGGCAGCCAACATGATGGGCGGCATGATGGAAAAGCAGGCGAAGAAGAAGGGCGTAAAGCCCATGATGACCAGGTTCTCAGTCTATAACCTGGCCCGCAACAACAAGTTCGATTCCACCAAGGCCGTTCGGGAGCTGGGCTATTCCACCCGTTCCTATCGGGATACCATCCATGATGAGATCCAATGGCTCAAGGAAACGGGCAAGATCGCCTGATCAGGGGGAATAACGATGTTGGAATATATGCTGGGCTTTGAAGTTGCCATACTGGTGACGGTTGGATTCTTCGGATACTTTCGTTTCCATCGGAAAAGAATAGGGAGCAGGAGGGCTAAAGCACTATGAATAAAACGGTATGTGTCATCACCGGTGGCGGCAGCGGCATGGGTTTGGCTGCGGCCAAGGAAATGTCCAAGGATAAGATCATCGTGCTGACCGGGCGGACGGTAAAAAAGCTGGAAAATGCCGTGAACGAATTGACGGCTCTGGGGTATGAAGCCCACGCCTTCGCCTGTGATGTTTCCAGCCGGGAGGACGTGCGGGCCCTGGCGGAATACGCCGACTCTCTTGGAGAAATCAAAAACACGATCCACGCCGCCGGGCTGTCGCCCGCTATGGCCAAGTCGGAACAGCTTTTGCGGGTCAATGCTCTGGGTACGGTGCACGTCAATCAGGAATTCAGCCGCCTGATGGGCCCCGGCGGCGTGATCGTGGACGTCTCCTCCAACGCTGCCTATGTGCTGCCAGACTTTCTGGTGGGCAAGGGGCTGTGTCGCCTGGCGGAACGTGATGAAGAAAAGTTTGTAAGCCACCTCCTGAAGCTGTGCAGCCTGGTGCCGGGAGACTACCGGAAATCCGGCCTGGCATACGCCCTAAGCAAAAAGTTTGTGATCCGTTATGCCCAAATGTGCGCCAGCGCTTATGGCGAAAAGGGAATCCGGGTGGTGTCCCTGAGTCCCGGGCTGATCGCCACGGACATGGGCAATCTGGAAGCTCAGGAGGGTGGAAAAATGCTGCAATTCGCCGCCGAAAAACGGATGGGCACGCCGGAGGAATTGGGCTATGCCCTGGCCACCCTGGCCGATGAACGCAACGGCTATCTGGCCGGGGTGGACGTGCTGTGCGACGGCGGAGCCAGCTTCGGCAAGCTGTTTCGCAAAAAGCAGAAAGAGCAGATAACACGAAAAGCCGCCGTATCGGCAACTTGATCTCATTGGGCGGGACCGTTTTCCCGCCCTTTTGCGTTACGATTAACTGAACTTTAACAAAAGGTATGTTATACTGGACATGTAAACCGCAGGGAGGGACGCTTATGTTTAAAGTTTTGGTAGTGGAGGACGACCGGGAGCTGAACAGCCAGGTATGCACCTATCTGAAGCAAAACGGCTATGATGCCGTGGGCTGCCTGAATGCCAACGATGCCTTCAACACCTTGTATAACGATCTCTTTGACCTGATCGTGTCCGACATCATGATGCCGGGGATGGACGGGTTTGAGTTTGCGCGCACCGTGCGGGAAAACAGCAAGGAAATCCCCATCCTCTTTATGACCGCCCGGGACGATTTCGCCGCCAAGCGCCAGGGCTTCCAGATCGGGGTGGATGATTACATGGTGAAGCCTATCGACCTGGAGGAATTGGTACTGCGGGTGGGGGCGCTGCTGCGCCGGGCCAAAATCACCAACAGCCACCGCTTGGAGGTGGGGGATGTATTATTGGATGCCGACGAGCGTTCCTGCACAGTGAAGGGCGAGGAAGTGAACCTGACCACCCGGGAATTCAACATCCTGTACAAGCTGCTGTCTTATCCGAAAAAGACCTTCACCCGGGCCCAGCTGATGGACGAATTCTGGGATGCGGATTCCTCCTCCACCCTGCGCACGGTGGACGTGTACATGACCAAGCTGCGGGAGAAGTTTTCCGATACCGCCGCGTTTGAGATTCAGACCGTCCGCGGACTGGGATACAAGGCGGTGATCAAGGAATGAACAAGGAGAGAAAAGCCTTTCTCATCTGGCGGTACGTCACCTTTTTCCTGATGATCTCCTTTGTGGTCACCTGCTCCTTTTTGCTGTTCCTCAATTCCATGCAGATCGACTATGCCATGCTGCCCCGGAACGCTCTGTTCACCTTCGGCAACGTGGCCTTTTTGAGCTTCTTCCTGCTGCTGTCCGACTGGCTGTTCCGCAAATGGACGATCGACAAGCCTGTAAAACTGATCCACGAAGCCACCAAGCGCATGACGGAGGGTGACCTGTCTGCTCGCATCGACATGAGCAAATTCACCGTAACCGGAGAGGATTTCCAACACATTGCAGAGGATTTCAACCTGATGGCGGAGGAGCTTTCCAGCAACAGCGCTTTGCGGACGGACTTTGTGTCCAACGTGTCCCACGAATTGAAAACGCCCCTGGCCGTGATTCGCAATTACAGTAAGCTGCTGCAAAGCGATACGCTCACAGAGGAACAGCGCCTGGAATACGCCCAGGGCATCGACCGGGCCATCCAGCGCATGACGTCCCTCATCACCAACATTCTGAAAATGAACAAGCTGGAAAACCAGCAGATCAGCCCCAAGGTGCAGGAATACGACCTGACGGAACAGGTGGCGGAATGTATGCTTGCCTTTGACGACGCGCTGGAGCGCAAGCACATTGACCTGCAATGTGAAATGGATGACCGCATTTTAGTAACCGCCGATCCCGAATTGTTGACGCTGGTGTGGAACAACCTTCTGTCCAACGCCGTTAAATTCACCCCGGAGGGCGGCAGCATCACGGTGTCGGTGAAGCCGGATGATGAGAATGCCGTCGTTTCCGTGCGGGATACCGGCTGCGGCATCACGAAGGACATTGCCAAGCACATTTTCGATAAATTCTACCAGGGCGATACCAGCCATGCCACCGAGGGCAACGGCCTGGGCCTGGCGCTGGTCAAGCGGGTGATCGACCTGACCGGCGGCGAAATCAGTGTCAGCAGCACACCGGGAGAAGGCAGTACCTTCACCGTGAAGATCAGGCGGAGCGAAGCATGAAAATACAAACGATCATCAAAAAAGGCAGAGAGATATACCGGGATCGAAACGCTCGATCCCACTATATCCTGCATTTTTCTCTGGCGGCAAACATCGCCTTCGCTCTGCTGGAGCTGGCGGAAGGCTTGTATTTCAACTCTGTATGGCTGGCCGCTATTGGCGTGTATTACGCTGTGCTGGGCGTGATGCGCTTTTCCCTGCTCCGTTCCATCCGTACAGCGGATGGCCAGTGAGAAAAGAAAGCCTATTTCCGCACGGCGATCCTTTTGAACGTGCTCACCGTGACCATGACGGGTATCTTTGCCCAGCTGATCATTGATGACCGGAGCTTCCATTATCCCGGCGTGCTGATCTATGCCATGGCGCTGTGGGCGTTTATCAAAATCATCCTGGCCGTCAAGAATCTGATCCAGCGCAGGAAAGAAGACGAGCCTATCCCGACCGCGGCCCGGTGTCTTTCCTTTGCGGCGGCGCTGATGTCCATCCTGGCCTTGCAAACGGCTATGATCAGCCAGTTTGGCGAAGGAGAAGCGAGTTTCGCCCATACCATGAACGGCGTCGTCGGGGCGGTGATCACAGCGCTGCTGATCACACTTTCCACCCTGATGCTGGCAAAAGCATCAAAAAAAAGATGCGCATTAACAATTCTCTAACAGAACGTGAACAATACTCAAACAAAGCCGCGGTATGATGCTCCTGTCAGTTGGGAAACCAAAGGGCAATCAGAAAAGGAACGAAAAACAATGAGTTTACCGCAATTATTCTTCGTGGGAACCGGGCTTTGGATCCTGTCTTTGATATTGACAGAATATATGCGCAGTCATGGAAAATGCGCCAGCAGAAAGTGAGGAAACGATCATGGAAAAGCAGGAGAACACAGTGAACGTTACCTATTCCGCCGAGGAACAGAAAGAAATCGATTCCATTCGGGCCAAGTATCAGCCCGGTGAAAAGAAACAGCCCACCAATCTGGATAAGCTTAAGAAGCTGGACGCCAGGGTGGAAAGCAAAGCCATGGTCAGTGCTTTGTCTGAGGGCATCATCAGCACGCTGGTGCTGGGCGTCGGTATGACCTGCGTGCTGGTATGGAATCAGCCTGTGATCGGCGTGATCGTGGGGATCATCGGCCTGGCCGGGGCGTTTTTCGCCTGGCCCCTGTATCAAAAGGTGCTGGCAAAGGAACGGGAAAAGGCTGCACCGGAGATTCTGCGGCTGAGTGAAAACGAGTAATGGGAGGATACAAAATGAGCGAGCAGCAGAAAAAGGAATTGGAAAACGCCATGAACCTGCAGGCGGAGGCGCAGGCAGCGGAAGCCCACGGCCAGCAGCTGGCCATGGAAAAGGCTGGGGAAAAGGCCGAGAAAATCGTCCAGGAGGTTGCAGGCAGCGCCAAGAAGGTTTATCAAGCTATTGAGAAGGGCACTGTGACCGGTTACAAGGCCCTCGAGAATGGCGTCGTTACTGGATATAAAACTATCGAAAACGGCGTAGTCGACGGATTTAATAAGATTACCGATAAGTTCGTCGGTACATTTTTGACCCGCGAGGGTGAATCCGTGGAACAGGCCAAGGAGCAGCCAACATCTCAGCAAATTTTGGCGGACGACTATGCAAAAAAAGGCGAACGGTCAGGCTCCCGCCGATAATTCTCTATTGATTTTGCGAGGCTGCCAATTTAAGCAGGTGCATTTCAAACTTGGATTTTATACCAAATTAAAGAAAAGTGAGCTTAATTTTTATTCCATTTTCGCTTGGCTGATACTTGAATTTTGTGCATAATAGATGCTGCGAAAACTGTAGGTGATCCTGATGCTCAAACGAAAGGTCTACCGTGAGCTTCTCCAATGGAAGGAACAGCGCCACACCGAACATATCAAAAAGTGTCTTCTGCTGAAAGGCGCCCGGCAGGTTGGCAAATCATTCATCGTCGAAGAGTTTGGCAAAAAGGAATATGCTTCTTTTCTCAAAATTGATTTCTTCCTCCAGCCGAACATGAAGGGGGTCTTTGAAGGGGAACTTACATCTGATGAAATTCTTAAGAGAATAACAGCATATGTGAGAGATTTTGAGCTGATCCCCGGCAATACGCTGATTTTCCTGGATGAAATCCAGTGCTGCGGCAATGCCAGGACCGCGGTAAAATATCTTGCCATGGATTTTCGTTTTGACGTCATCTCTTCCGGCTCCCTGCTTAGTTTAACATACGGTGAAGATGACGACGAAGCTGTAGAGATTCCTGAATCTGTGCCGGTCGGATATGAGACTCAGATCACCATGCATTCACTTGACTTTGAGGAGTTTCTCTGGGCAGATGGATATGACTCAGCAGCCATTGATACGCTGAAATCATACTATACCTCTGGCGCAACCATTCCTGCAGCCGTTCACGAAAAATATGAGAGCCTTTTCCGCGAATTCATCGTGGTCGGCGGTATGCCGGAAGTGGTAAACGATTATGTGCAGCATCATGATTTCAATAGGGTTGACAGGCTTCAACAAGACATTCTGACAGAATATCGGGATGATATTGCAAAGCATGCAAAAGGCAAGGAAAAAGTGCTTGTGCGGATGTGCTATGATGCGATTCCTATCCAACTGATGAAAGAACAGAAGAAATTCCAATACGCAACTGTCGAACGCGGCAAACCAAAAAGAAATATGGCGGAAGCTTTCAGTGGCTGAAGGATTCTGCTATGGTTCAGGTCTGCTATAATCTCAATGAACCCTATCTGCCCTTAAAAGCGAATGCCAATGGGGATCAATTCAAGCTCTACATCAACGACACCGGTTTGCTCTGCTGCTCCTATGGTTTTGAAACGAAGCTTGCTGTTCTGAACGACACCATCACTGGAAATGCCCGCGTAGGTATATATGAAAACGCCATCTCTGAATGCTTGATCAAAAGGGGCTATTCTCTTTATTACTATAAGCCGGACAGTGTACATGAGATTGAATTCTTTATTGAACGCAGCGGAGCAGTTATTCCGATTGAGGTTAAGGCAGGAAATCGCTCAACTCCGTCCCTCAATCAATACATTGCGCGTTACCTTTAGTTCCCTATCATATTTTACTAGCACATTATTACTGTTCCCGGTAGATTCTGTCTGAAGAAGTAAATCTTCATAGAGTACCTACCGCTATGAGATCGTTATTCCGGTAATTGCTTTGTTGCA
>JAFUFC010000156.1 GCA_017470095.1 Clostridia bacterium
ATGACCCGGAAGGGGTCGGTAAAGTTTTTCCAGTCGTGATAACGGCGCAGCTTGCCGCTTTTCACGCTGTGGTAGGTCACCCCAGGCAGGGTCATCATTTTATGTTCGATGCCTTCTTCCGTGCCGATATAATGCACGTCGTAGCCCTCTTGCAGCAGATGGGGCAGCAGGGCCAGGTGGGGGGTCACATGTCCCGCGGTGCCGCCGCCGGTCAATACAATGCGCTTCAAAATCGATTGCCTCCTTGATGCTTCTTCTGTTTCCATTATATCACAGGATGAGGGCAATATACAACGGGTCATCCCTGATGGTTCCTGTTGGGGCCCCGAAGGAAATCGCCGTTTTCCGCGGGGACGGGCAGGGGAATGATCACTTGCTGCCCAGCGACGGATACGGTGTTCACCTGTTCGCCGGTATCGGCCCGGGTGATGCCCTCGACCTTCACGGGGAACACCCCGGCGGGGGAGAGCAATTCCAGGGTATCGCCCACATAAAAGCGGTTTTTGATATGCAGCGTGGCCTGGCCATCCTGCCAGCTTTCGATCCGGGCCACGTATTCCATCTCCTGGGTGAAGCCCGCGGCGCCGGCCATGGGCGTGGGCGGGCCGAAATAAAAGCCGGTGTTGAAGGGCCGGTGGCTGGCCTTGAGCAGCTCTTTTTCCAATTCGGGCAGCAGGGAGCGATAGGCGTCCTCGCTCTTTGCCAGGGCATCCAGCGCCCGGCGGTAGGCCCCTACCACGGTGGCCACGTAATACTCCGTTTTCATGCGGCCTTCAATTTTCAAGCTGGAAACACCAGCGCCGATTAACTCCGGCAAATGGGACAGCATGTTCAGGTCATAGGCGGACAAAAGATAGGTGCCCCGCTGGTCCTCCTCAATGGGCCAGCATTCCCCGGGTCGTTTTTTTTCCACCAGGGCGTATTCCCAGCGGCAGGGCTGGGCGCAGGCGCCCCGATTGCCGCCCCGGCCCGTCAGATGGTCGGACAGCATGCACCGGCCGGAGTAGCTCATGCACATGGCCCCGTGGACAAAGGCCTCCAGTTCCAGCTGATCTGGCAACTTTTCCCGCAATTCCCGGATGCGGCGAAGGGACAGTTCCCGGGCCAGCACCACGCGCTCCGCGCCGTGAGAAGCATAGAATGCGGCCGCTTCGCTGTTGAGGGTGTTGGCCTGGGTGCTGATGTGCAATTTCAATTCCGGCGCCTCCCGGCGCAAGGCCAGGAACGCCCCCAGATCGCTGACCAGGGCGGCGTCTACGCCCATATCCACCGCTTGGCGGGCGGCGCGGATCAGGGCGGGAAATTCCTCCTCATAGGGCAGGATATTCAGCGTCAGGTAAAATTTTTTGCCCAAGCCATGGGTGATGCGAAGGGCCTGGGCCAGTTCCTCCCAAGAAAAATTCCCGGCAAAAGCCCGCAGGCCAAAGGCTGGCAGCGCGCCGTACACCGCGTCTGCTCCAAAGCGCAGGGCGGCCTTCAATTGAGCCATGCCCCCGGCGGGGGCCAGCAATTCAGGCATAAAAATGCCTCCTTATCCATCAATACAAAATGATTATACCCGCAAATGGATCAACCGGCAAGCTGAAAAGGTATATTTGTTCCTTCCCTGGGCACACTATCCGGGAAAGGAGCGATAGGAATATGCGCAGATGGACGGGGATTGTGTTGATTTACGCGGCGCTGTGCGGCGCGGCGTTGATGGGGCAAGCCGTGCCGGAAAAGATGTGGTGGGGCGTGCTGAACGAAAACGCCATCGATATGGCGGCTATCCAGCAGCAAGAAGAGGAAAAGCAGGACGAGACGGAGGAAGAAACGGTGACGTTTGAATTTCCCTGGCTGGAGAGCATATGGGCGTGGGTCAAATTGTAAATAAAGCCCTGGCCATTTGCATTTTTCCTTCTGACCCGGTATAATGGAGAAAAACGCGCACAGAAGGAAGGTGCCGCCGTGAAACGGATGGTTTGGTGGGCGCTGGCGCTGTGGCTGATGGCGGCGGCGGCCCTGGGGGAAGGGTGGATTGTGGATGAATCTTTGGATGAAGACAGCCTGATTCCCCAATTTTCGGCGGATGGAACGCCGGTCATTTCCGATCCCCGGGTGCTGAATTTGTCCTTTGTGGGGGATTGCAGCATTGGCGGCGTGCCTTCGGCCCGGGGAAGGGAAGGCACATACACTGTGGTGGTGGATGAAAAGGGGTACGACTGGCCCTTTTCTCTGGTGCGCAAGTACCTGGAGGAAGATGATTTCTCTTTCGCCAATAATGAAGTGGTGTTTACTGAAAGCACCCGTTTCCAGGAGAAAAACACCGTGCTGGGGGCCCTGCCCCGGTATGCCCAGGTGTACCTGCATTCCGGAATCGACGCCCTGAACACCGTGAACAACCACTGCCTGGACTATTTTGAATCCGGCTATCAAGACACCTTGAATACTTTGGACGGCTTGAACATCCGCCACTTTGGCACATTGTACCCCGATACCCGGCGGGAGCAGGAACAGCTGGGCGTGTATGAAATCAAGGGAGTCACCTTGGGGGCGGTGGGGTTTTCCTATCCACAGATGGGGGATCTGCCTGCCATCGCGGCCCGGATTGCCCGCTTGAAGGAAAGGGGCTGCGATCTGGTGATCGTCAGCCTGCACTGGGGCAGGGAAGTGTCCACCACGCCCAAAAACTGGCAGGTGACCCTGGCCCAGAGGATCATTGACGCCGGAGCGGATGTGATCTGGGGCCATCATCCCCATATTTTGCAGCAGGTGCAGTTTTACAAGGGCAAGCCCATTTTTTATTCCACTGGCAATTTCACCTTCGGCGCCATGCAGAACGTGGACCCGGATACAGGCATTTTTCAGCTGCGCTATCGGCTGCAGGCGGATGGGCCGCGCCTGACTCGTTTCGCCGTGGTGCCTTGCCGCACCCAGGGCCGGGGCGATTACAGGCCTTATGAGCTCACCGATCCGGAGGAACGAAAGAAAATGCTGGGCAAGCTGATCTACCCTCGGAAAGTGGATGGCATGCAAAACCTGCCCCCGGATTTTGTGGAAACGGGCATGATCGTCCTGGAGGATGGGTATATCCCCTGAAAAAGTTCATTAATTTGTAAATTTTCTGAAAAAATATTGGAACGCATGACAAATTATGCTATAATCATTTTTAGCCCGTTTTCTGCACGGGCCTGATACAGTCCCCACGGATGGAGGTTTTTTCCATGAATCATAAGCGCGCGGCCGCCCTGCTGCTGGCCTGCCTGCTGGCGCTCGGTGCCCAGCCGGCCCTGGCCGCCAAGAAGAATACCAGCACGCCCACCGTCATTTATAACGGCATCGTCACCAAGCGGTACGGGAACAGCACCACCAGCATTTATCCCAAGATGGATAAGACCAGCAAGGCCATTCAGTTCCTCAATCCCGGGGCCAGCATTGAAATCACCGCCATCTATCCCAACTGGGTGGAGGTGAAAACGGGCAGCGGGGTGGGCTATATCTTGCGCAACCGCATTGACGTGGAAGCCACCGTGGACCCGGCCAACACCCCGCCCTATCCTGTGACCGAACATTTTTATTACGCCTACATCGACCGGGATGTGGAAGTGAAGGAAGCCAAGGATGCAAACAGCACCACCCTGACCACTCTGACCGAGGGCGCCCGGGTGGCCCTGATGGGCATGGAGGATGGCTGGGCCAAGCTGATTTATCACCGGCAGTACGGCTATATCGATACCCGGTACCTGACGGAGGTGTATCCTATCGCCAGCGATATTGAAAGCGCCGATTCTTCCGAGCCTTTGGCTGTGTTCACATCCTACTACAACAATAACCCGGACCGCATCAACAACCTGACTGTGGCCTGCAAATTGATCAGCAAGACCATCCAGCCCGGGGAATCCATGAATTTTAACCAAACCGTGGGCCCCTTCAACGCCCGGACTGGCTATCTGCCCGCGCCGGTACTGAAGGACGGAAAAACCAAGCTAAGCTTTGGCGGCGGCTCCTGCCAGGTGTCCTCCACCTTGTGGGATACCCTGATGCAGATGCCCGGCATCACCGTGCTTATGCGCAAGCCCCACGGCAACAACGCCGCCTCCTACCTGCCCCACGGCATGGACGCATCCTCCGGCGCTTCCAACCTGAATTTTATTTTCCGCAATGACTATTCCTTCCCCATCCGCATCGACGCGTCCACCCATGATTTTGCGCTGTTCGTGGCGGTTTATAAAGGAAATTGAAGCATGAAACGCATGATTGTTTTCGCCCTCCTTCTGGCGCTGATGCCCCTGAACGGGGCATTTTGCGTTGCGGAGGAATTGCCGGAGGGCTTTCCGGCGGTGACGGTGCAGGTTGCGCCTGCAAAGGCGGCAGAGCCCACGGCAGCGCCCGCGCCGGAACCTGCGCCGATGCCCGAAGGGGAACCTGTTGAAGCAGCAGCGGGGGAACAGCCGGAGGAAACCGGGATGGAGGAGACCCCCGCGGAGCCGGAGGTGCTGATGGTCAACGGCCTGCCGGTTTTGTACACCGCCCGCACCAATATGTCCGTGCGCATGTACACCGATTGGGACGGCACCGAGGGCATCCAGCCCATCGGCTATCTGCCCAAGAAGGTCCGAGTGGCGGTACACGCATTGAACCCAACCTTCGCTCTGGTCACCTATGAAGCCGGGCATATGCACGGCTATGTGCGCCGGGTGGCGCTGGAGGATCCCAAGATCATCAATCCGATCACCACGCCGCCCTATGGCACGGCATTTAGCCATTTTATTGGGGAAATTGCCGCGGATGACGCGCCGGTAACCACCGTGCCTGGGGCGGGGAAAACGCTCATTACCCTGCACCGGGGCGCCCGGGTGGCCTTCCTCGGCTTTGAAAACGGCTATGGCCAAGTGATCTATCACCGGCAGTATGGCTATATCGATTCCAGGCTGCTGGGAGAAATCACCGCCGTCTATGATGAAGCGGAGGAGGCTGGGTACGATGCGCCCATCGGGGCATATACCTCCTTCTATAAAATCACCACCGATGAATCCAACCGCAATCGGATGACCAATATTGCTGTCGCTTGTAAGAAGCTGGAGCAGCTGAGCCTGCTTCCTGGAGTGGAGATGGATTTTAACGGCGATATCGGCCCCTATAGAGCATCCGAAGGCTATATGCCCGCAGGCGTGCTCATTGATGGCAATGTGCAGCAGGGCTACGGCGGCGGCACCTGCCAGGTGTCCTCCACGCTGTATAATGTGGTGCTGCAATTGCCCGGGCTTACCGTGCTCCAGCGTCGGGCCCATGGAGCCAACGGCGCTTCCTATCTTCCCATTGGCGTGGACGCCGCCGTGGGCAATAGCAGCCTGAATTTCCGTTTCCGGAATGATTATCCTTTCTCCATCCGTATCGAGGGCACATCCCAGGATGGGGCGCTGACGCTGGCGATTTACAAAGCGAAGTGAGCGGCAGGGGAAATGCGTTCTTTCTCTGCGTCAGAGAAAGAACCAAAGAGACCGAGTTTGTGGATGAGCAAGCCAATCATCGCTTCCATATCCTGTAGGGGCGGATATCCTCCGTCCGCAAAAAGCGCGCAAAGTGTCTTGGCAAAACCATGATGTCAGGTGCGCAGCAAGCGGGCGGATGGTATCCGCCCCTACGGTTTTGTGACGACATATTTGTTAAAGACACATACAAGCTTGTTTTTTCGGCCTTGCATCATTGCCGGGAGTGGGTCCAGGGCCCTCCTGCTTCTTTTTCCAACGTTTTCCCCGTATATTATCCCGAGGTGATGGGCATGAAGCGGTGGAGTGCGGCGGCGTTTGGGGCGCTGGCGGGGGCGATGCTGGTATACCCGGGGGAAGCGGCGGAGGCTGCGTGGCAGGGCATGATGCTGTGGGCACGGGCGGTGGCGCCGGTGCTGGGGCCGTTCATGGCGTGTATGCTGATGATCACCAGCCGTTTATCCGGCGGACCCTGGCTGCGGGTTGCGCTTTCCTGGCTGGGAGGATCGCCGGGCGGGGCTCGGTTGATGCAGGGGATGAACCTAACGGGCCGGGACGCGGTGCGCTACGCGGCCATGACGGGCACCATGAGCCCCATGTTTTTCCTGGGCACGGTAAGCGCCTGGCTGGGGGACGCGGTGGCTGGGCGCATTATTTTGCTGTGCCACATCGCGGGGGCGCTGCTGCTGGGCTTGTGCGTGAAGAAAACAGGGGATACGCCTGCGCCTGCGTGCCAGCCCATGCCCTTGGGAACGGCGCTGCGGGAAAGCGCGCTGGCCCTTTTGACGGTGGCGCTGTGCATGATGCTGGGGTGCGTAGCGGCCCGGATGGCCTCCTGCGCTTTTCCCGAGCTGCCGCCTTCCGCCGCCGCGGCGTTGCAATGCGCCCTGGAGGTGACCGCCGGGGTGAAGGCGCTGATCGAATGGCCGGGGACGTACACGGCGCCGCTGGTGTGCGCGGCCTGCTCCTTTGGGGGCCTTTCACTGCTGCTGCAAAACGCCGCGTTCTGGCAGGACAGCGGGGTGACGCTCTCTCAACTGTTTTTTCTTCGGCTTTTGCATGCCATGCTGTCCGGCGCGCTGTGCTTTTTGGTTTTTCAGGGATTGACATCGGTGGTATACTGAAACAAATATCAGTCAAAGCGAGGAACGAAGGATGCTGGGAACGCTGGTGAACGTGGGGGCCATTGTGCTGGGCACGGCGGTGGGGCTGCTGCTGCGCAAGGGCCTGCCCCAAAGAATGCAGGAAGCGCTGATGGCGGGCGTGGGCCTGTGCACGCTGCTGATCGGCATGAAAGGCGCTTTGGGCACGGAGAGCGAAATGCTGGTCATTTTGTCGGTGGTGCTGGGGGCCGTCGTGGGGGCGTTGCTGAAAATCGAAGAGCGGCTGGACCGGTTGGGAAAGCGCTTGGAAAAGCGGTTTGCCGGGGAAGATAACGGCACGTTCGGCAAGGGCTTCGTCACCGCGTCGCTGATGTTCTGCGTGGGGGCCATGGCCATCGTGGGCAGCATGGATGCGGGATTGCGGGGCGACCACAGCACCCTGTTTGCCAAAGCTGTGCTGGACGGGGTGATCAGCATCGTGTTTGCCAGCACGCTGGGCGCCGGGGTGATGCTGTCGGCGGCGTCGGTGCTGGTGTATCAGGGCAGCATCACTCTGCTTTCCACCCTGGTGGCCCCACTGCTTACCGCCCGGGTAATCACTGAAATGAGTGCCGTGGGCGGCGTGCTGATCATCGGTGTGGGGCTGAACATGATTCGCAAAGATCACCTGCCGGTGGGCAATGTGCTGCCGGCTGTGTTTGCGCCGCTGCTGCTGACGATGTGGATGTAAGATGCGGATCGTGATTGAAAAAGCCGCGCGTCGCCTGACACTGCGAAACGATGCGGGCCAAGTCCTTTTCACGGCCCCCATTGCCTTGGGCAGCTGCCCGGCAGGCCCCAAGGAACGGTCCGGCGACGGGAAAACCCCGGAGGGCACGTACTTTGTGTGCCTGAAAAAAATGGGAAAGTACGGCCCGTCCCTGGGCATCAGCTATCCCAACGAGCAGGACGCCCAAAGGATGGGTGCGGGAGAAGAGCTGATCGCCTGTATCCGCGATCGGGCCCAAAAGGGAGAGCGGCCGCCCTGGGGCACAGCGCTGGGCGGTGAAATCTACATTCACGGCGGGGGCACAGCGTGGGATTGGACGGCAGGGTGCATCGCCTTACGGGACGGGGACGCCCAATTTTTATATAATCAAACGCCCCTGGGCACACCCATCCAGATCCGCTGAAAACGGCCAAAGCGGCCCTGTGCGCGGCATCATATCACCTTGAACAACCATTGCGGAGGGATACGGTCATGAGGATTTTGCTGGTGGAGGATGAAAAGCCCCTGTCCGCCGCCATTTGCCAGATGCTGAAAAAGGAAAACTTTGCGGTGGATCCAGTGTATACCGGCACGGACGGCTATGATTATGCCCAGGACGCCATTTACGACGCCGTCATCCTGGATGTGATGCTGCCGGGCATGGACGGATTTCAGGTGCTTAAAAAGCTGCGGCAGCAGGGCATCCGTACGCCGGTGTGCATGCTCACGGCCCGCTCCGGCCTGGAGGATCGGGTGCGCGGGCTGGAGAGCGGCGCGGATTATTATTTGCCCAAGCCCTTCCAGGGCGCGGAGCTGGTTGCCTGCATCCGGGCCATTACCCGCCGGAAGGAGGATGCGCCGGTGATGGCGTTGGCCTTTGGCGATGCGGAATTGAACCAGCAGGCCGCCTCCATCACCTGCACCGCTACCGGCCAATCGGTGAAGCTGGGGGCCAAGGAATACCAACTGATGGAATTGTTCATGCGCAATTCACGGCAGATTTTGAGCAAGGATACCATCTTCGATCGGGTCTGGGGCTATGAGAGCGACGCGGATGTGAACAGCGTGGAGGTGTATCTGTCCTTCCTGCGCAAGAAACTGGCGTTCATTGGCTCCGGGCTGAAAATCAAAGCATCCCGTGGCATCGGCTATTCACTGGAGGAGAACGGATGATTCGCAGGCTGAAAATACGGTTGATAGCGCTGGTGGCGGCGGGGCTGCTGCTGGCTTCGGCCATTTTGGTGCTGGCCATCAACTGGATGAACGTGCAGTCCTTGACCCGGCAGGCCGGCCAGGTGCTGGCCATGCTGGCGGAGAACGGTGGCCAGCGGCCCACCATCCGGGAGCGGGAGGCGGGCAGCCGCATGGAGGGTATGCTGCCGCTGGACAAGCCGGAAGGCACCATGATGCCGGGCCGCCCGGAGGGAACCGTGCCGCCGGATATGCCAGATGGGGGCCGGGGCAGCAACCGGCCCAACCGGGAGGTGCGCAACGCCGCGGATTTTTCTAATTATTATCTGGTGCATCTGAATGAGGACGGCACCGTGAAAAGCTGGGAAAGCGACCGATCGGAGCTGTACACCGACGCGCAGATCAGCGCGCTGGTGGAAGCCGCCTGCAAGCGCAATACTACTTCCGGCCGTATCGGGGACGCCTTTTTCCGCCGAAGCGGCAATCTGCTGATCGTGGTGGACGCCACAGTGGATTTTCAAAATGCCCGCAGCTTCCTGCGTGCCACGGTGCTGGTGGCGGTGATCCAGTGGGCGGTACTGTCCCTGGGCGCGGCGGCGCTGATCCACCGGATGGTGAAGCCGGTGGACGAAGCCATGGAAAAGCAGAAACAGTTCGTGTGGGACGCCAGCCACGAGCTGAAAACGCCCCTGGCCGTGATCTCCGCCAACGCGGAGGTGCTGTCCGGGGAGATTGGCGAAAATCAATCCCTGCAATATATCCAATCCGAAGTGCGGCGCACCGATCACCTGGTGCAGAACCTGCTCACCCTGGCCCGGATGGAAAAGGGAACGGCGCAATGGAAGCGGGGGCCTTTTGACTTGAGCCGAGCGCTGCTGAGCGTGGCGCTTCCCTTTGAAAGCGCGGTGTACGAAGCAGGGAAGACCTTTGAAACCCAGATCCCGGCGGGCGTTTCTTATACCGGCGATGAGGAAATGATTCAGCAGCTGGTCATGATCCTGCTGAGCAATGCGGTAAAGTATTCCGACGACGGGGGCCGAATCACCCTGACGCTGGAAAGCAAGGGAGACAAGCGAATTATCCGGGTGCACAACACTGGCCCCGCTATCCCCGCGGCGGATCAGGAAAGGATCTTCGACCGGTTCTACCGGGTCGACTCCTCCCACAACCGGGAGACCCCCGGCAACGGCCTGGGCCTGGCCATTGCCCGCACCATTACCGACGCCCACAAGGGCAAGATCGCCGTGGTCAGCGAGGAGGGCAAAGGGACCACGTTTACCGTGACGCTGTGAAAGCCGCTTGACATGCGTGAATCCGTCCAAATCTTTCTCCCGCCGGGGCCCGCCGCAGGGCTTGACAGGCGGGAGCTTTTATTGTACAATCGATCATTGTTAGTTTAATCTAACTAACAATCAAAAAACAACTGGAATGAGGGATAACAACATGGCGATTGTGGAATTCAAGGATGTATCCCGGGTGTATAAAAACGGCGATCATGAACAGCGGGCGCTGGACCATGTGAACCTGTCTTTGGAAGAGGGAAAATTCATCGTGGTGCTGGGCCCAAGCGGCGCGGGCAAAAGCACGCTGCTGAATCTGCTGGGCGGGCTGGACAGCCCCACCACCGGCACCATCCTGGTGGGCGGCAAGGATATTTCCACCCTGACCAACAACGAACTGGCCGATTACCGGGCCGCGTCGGTGGGGTTTGTGTTCCAGAGCTATAACCTGATTCCCACCCTGACGGTGATTGAAAACGTAGCCCTGGTGAAGGAAATCGCGCCCCATCCCCTGAGCAGCCATGAGATGCTCAAGGCCGTGGGGCTGGAGGATCATATCCACAATTTCCCGTCGGAATTGTCCGGCGGCGAGCAGCAGCGGGTGTCCATTGCCCGGGCGCTGGCCAAGAACCCCCAGATTCTTCTGTGCGATGAGCCCACCGGCGCGCTGGACAGCGAAACGGGCGTGATGGTGCTGAAGCTGCTGCTTTCGATGGCCCGGGATCTGGGCAAGACTATCATCATCGTCACCCACAACCAGTCCATCGCCAAAATGGCCGATACCATCGTGCGGGTCAAGAGCGGCAAGGTGGTCTCCTGCGAGGAGCAGGCCCATCCGCTGACCGTGGAAGAGGTGGAGTGGTAACATGCTGCTGAAAAAATTGTTCCGAACCCTGCTCAAGTATAAGGCCCAGTTCATTTCGATGATCATCATGATCTCCCTGGGCGTGGGGGTGTTCATCGGCTTCAACATGGAATGGTACAGCCTGGAAAAGAACACCGATTTTATCTTTGAGCAGACCGGCTTTGCCGACTTCCGCATCCTGTCCGAAAAGGGTTTTTCGAAGGGCAATCTGGAGAGCATCCTGGCCATCGAAGGGGTGCAGGACGCCACCCGCTTCCTCTCCGTCAACACCACTGTGAAGGGCGATGGCGACGTGATCGCCCTGACGGTGAACGAAAATATGAACGTGTCCGGCCTGTATCTGGTGGACGGCGAACCTTATGATGAAAAAAGCGCCGACGGCATCTGGCTGTCGGACCAGTACGCGGCAAAGAACGATGTGCACGTGGGCGATGAAATGACCCTGACCTACAAAATGATCACCGTCACCGGCCGGGTGCGGGGCTTGGTCAAGGCCAGCGAATACTTGATCTGCGTGCCTGATGAAACCCAATTGATGCCCGATTATTCCTCCTACGGCTTTGCCTATATTTCCCCGGCCATGATGAAAAAGGCCATCATCATCGATTTCTATACCCAGATCAACGTCAAGACCGATCTGAGCAAGGCGGCCTTTGTGGAAGCGGCGGACGCGGCATTGCACAAGACCACCCTGGTGTTATCCAAGGAGGAAACCCTGTCCTACGCCGAGTCCATGGGTGAAATCGAAGAGGGCAAGGTGATGGGCTCGGTGCTGCCGGTGCTGTTCCTGGCCATCGCCATTTTGACCATGGTCACCACCATGCACCGCATCACCGCCAGCGAAAAAACCCAGATTGGCACCCTCAAGGCCCTGGGCTTCCATGACAAGCGCATCATGCGGCATTACACCTGCTATGCCCTGATCATCGGCCTGATTGGCTCGGCCCTGGGCATTGGCATTGGCTACCTGCTGGGGTGGTACATCATGAATCCCAACGGGGCCATGGGCACCTACATCGATATGCCCACCTGGAATTTGTACGTGCCCTGGTTTGGCTGGGTGGTGCTGGTGGGTATCAATGTGTTTTTGACGGTGATCGGCTTCCTGTCCGTGCACAAGATGCTGGAGGGCACGGCGGCGGATGCCCTGCGCCCCTACACGCCCAAGCGGATGAAACACCTGAAAATTGAAGAAACGAAGGCCTTTAAGGCCCTCAATTTCGGCACCAAGTGGAACCTGCGGGATTGCTTCCGCCACAAGGCCCGTTCCTGTATGACGCTGTTTGGCATTGTGGGGTGCATGGTGCTTTTGGTGGGCGGCCTGGGCATGGTGGACACCATGAACGCCTTCGTCCAATCCTTCTATGAGGACGCCATCAACTACGAGATGCGCATCAACCTGGACGGCGAAAGCATCAAGAACGACGAAGCAGCGGCCCTGGCGGAACAATATCACGGCGATTGGAGCGCCATGACCAGCGTGCAGCTGGGAGACAAGGCCGTGGGCCTGGAAATATACCACGTGGAAAATGACCGGGTGCGTTTCTTGGATGAAGAAATGAACTTTGTGGCGCTGGGTGATGAAGGAGCCTACATCTGTGCCCGCATCGCTAAGGAGTGGGGCGTGCATGCGGGAGATACCCTGTCCTTCTCTCCCTATGGCAGCGATGAAATCCATACCGCCACCGTGGCCGGCGTCACTCGCTCTATGGCCGAAAGCATCGTCATGACCGATGGCTATGCCCAGGCCCTGGGCATCGATTACACCATCAACACCGTTTACACCAACGAAACGGATATCGCCGCCAACAAGCACATCCTGAACGTGCAAAGCAAGAAGGCCATCATGGATTCCTTTGATTCCTTCCTGGAGCTGATGAACGTGATGATCTTCCTGCTGGTGCTGGCCGCCGTGGTGCTGGGCATCGTGGTGCTGTATAACCTGGGCGTCATGAGCTACACCGAGCGGTACCGGGAGATGGCCACGCTGAAGGTGGTGGGCTTTAAGGATCGGAAGATCGGCAGATTGCTGATCAGCCAGAATTTGTGGCTCACCGTGATCGGCATCCTCATCGGCCTGCCCGCCGGCGTGGGCGTGCTCAAATACCTGCTGGACGCCCTGGCCTCCGAGTATGAAATGAAGCTGGTCATCGGCCCGGCCACCTTCCTGATCAGCATCCTGCTCACCTT
The DNA here is from genome assembly GCA_017470095.1 of Clostridia bacterium. Taxonomy (GTDB): domain Bacteria; phylum Bacillota; class Clostridia; order Christensenellales; family Aristaeellaceae; genus RUG563. The sequence goes on from JAFUFC010000156.1 coordinate 12,846, forward strand.
CGGCGTCTCCCTGGCAGTGGGCCTGATGGTGGCCCGGAAGAACAGGCACATCGATATGGTGTCCGCACTGAAGACGGAGGAATGAGGAACGATAATAATACTGTTTTCATTCTTACACTAAACTTTGTTCAAAAGAAGACATCTTGCGGTCTATTTTCGTACTGGCGTTACAATGTTTCGGTCAACGTAGCGCTGCTATGCCTCCCTCCGCATTGTTTAGCCAGAACAAAAATATCCTCGTCAATCTTGTCTCCTTTTTACCGAAGTTTAGTATAAATTATGGAATGGCACCCAACGAACAGATCCTTCGGCCAGTGGGCCTCAGGATGACAAAGAGGACGGTCTGCTTCTTCTTTGTCGTCCTGAGCGCTGCAGCGCGAAGGATCTTTTGCTTCTTCCTGACTCAATTGCTTAAAAAGAGAAAAGTATAAAATAAGGCGGGGAAATCGCTTTTTGGCTTGAAAGAGCGGTTTCCCCTTTCGCATGGTTTTTTGTTATCTTTCCACCGCGTCGATGATCCCGCCGCCCAGGCACCGGTCGCCGTCGTAGATCACGGCGCTTTGGCCGGGGGTGACGGCGCGCTCGGGCTGGTCAAAGGCAAAATGCAGCTGATCGCCCGTGCGAGTGACTGTGACGGGCTGGTCCGGCTGGCGGTAGCGGAATTTGGCGGTGACCCGGCAGGGCGTGTTTTCCGGCAGGGGCGCGCCAATGAAGGTAGCCTGGGAGGCGGTGCAGCCCTTGCTGAACAGCAGGGGATGATCCTCGCCCTGCACCACGATGAGCCGGTTGCGCTTTAAATCCTTGTCCACCACGAAAAAGCTGCGCCCGTCGCCCCGGCCGCCGATGCCAAGGCCCCGGCGCTGGCCCAGGGTGTAGTACATCAAGCCGTCGTGGCGGCCCACGATTTCGCCCTCCGGCGTCACCATCTCCCCGGGCTGGGCAGGCAGATAATTTTTCAGGAAGGATTTAAAATTGCGCTCGCCAATGAAGCACACGCCGGTGGAATCCTTCTTCTTGCTGACGGGCAGGCCTGCTTCCTCAGCGATCTGGCGCACCTCCCGCTTGGTCAAATGCCCCACAGGGAACAGGGATTTTTTCAATTGCGCCTCATGGATCATGTACAAAAAATAGCTTTGATCCTTGTTGGGATCCACACCCCGGAGCAGGTGGCCCGCATCGTCAGTGCGCACGAAATGCCCCGTGGCCATTTTATCAGCTTCCAGCTGCATGGCCAGATCCAGGAAGGCTTTGAACTTAATTTCCCGGTTGCACAGCACATCGGGGTTGGGGGTGCGGCCCGCCTGGTATTCCGACAGGAAGAGGGAAAACACCCGGTCCCGGTATTCCTGGGCGAAGTTGACGGAGTAATAGGGAATGCCGATTTTGTCGCATACGTCCCGCACGTCCCGCCAATCGCTTTCGTTGGTGCAAACGCCCTCTTCGTTTTCTTCCTCCCAGTTGTTCATAAAAATGCCGATCACATCATAGCCCTGGCGCTTGAGCA
>JAFUFC010000157.1 GCA_017470095.1 Clostridia bacterium
CTCGGGCGGTTGATCCTGCGAAACATCCCACTTCCGGAAGGAACAGCACTGCAAGCAGGAACGATAACAGTTTTTTCATGGAAAAGCTTACTCCTATTCCAATCTTACTCCTATTCCTCTGGCACAATATTTTATGCATCTTCACCAGATACGCAGCAGCATCAAAACACCTGGAATCCAGGCTGTCAGGATGCCTTCAGTAATTTGCAGCCAGGGCACATACCGCTTAAATCCTTTCTTGCCCAGAATCTCCGTAAAGAAGGAGCTGCCCCACAGAACCGCCCATGCCCACCAGATCAGCGCCCAGCGTCCATCTGCCGCAATGCCCAGCGCCGCGCTGCCGGTGATTCCCTCCACAACGCCAAATACCACGGCATTCACAGCCACAAAAGTTGAAAACCAGGCGAAAGGACGCGCATCCAGCGAAAAGATGTTGTTGAAGGCGACAAACAGATAGGTAAAGCAAAACAGCAATCCTGTTCCGGCCGCGTAGTAGTTTCCCTGAACCAAACTTACCAGATTGATAAACAGCGACAGGCCACCCGTCAAAAAATTCATAATGGCAGCAGACTTTCCGTCAACTTTGGAAATAGCGCAAATCCCATTATTGATGAGGACAATTCCTACGAACAACAAACACACACCTAACATCTTCCGTTCTCTCCTTATCCATGCACTTTGATCGTTGGCAGCACGGCGTCGATATCCACAAAGCCTACGCTTTCGTTCATCCGCTCCAGATATACGGGAACCTCTTGGGCTGTCAACAGATCGGATACGTTTACATACAAGTAACGGCTATAATAGACGTGGGCTGTGTTGCCATCCATATAATGACACTCGACCATGACGGGATGAGCGCCATTTATGCTGATTCTGTTGTTTGCTTTTATGCCGGCAATCTTTGCCATAACATAATAGCCGCCTTCGTAAGCCATGCGCTGCTGATGGCGGCGGCGCATCTCCAGCGCCAAAAGAATCGCTCCGATCAGGAGAAAAATAACGCCTGTTCCGCCGAATGTGAGCATGAAAACCAGCTGTTCATCCGCGGAAACGGCCCCCGCTCGTTCAATCGCTCCATACACAACGAGGAAAATCAAGCCCATGGGTGCGAATATCAATCCAATCATGCCCTTTTCCGTCAAGCTGTATTTTTTCTTATCCATCTTTGCCTCCAACGCCACCCAAGTTATCCGTTTGTTTCCTGGCTATACTGTTCCAGGAAGGCGATCATATATGCATGCCGCTCCTCCGCCATTTCCCGCGCCGCCGCTGTATTCATCTCGTCTTTGAGCAGAAGCAGTTTATCATGAAAATGCTGAATGGAAGCATCCAGGCTTCTTCCGTGCTCTCCGCCAAATGCAAAGGTGCGGGCGATCCCCACTGCGCCGATGGCATCCAGCCGATCTGCGTCCTGAACGATCTTCCCTTCCAGCGTCTTTGGCCGCCTGCCCCGGTTTTGGCTGAAGGAAACGGAGTTGATGGCCGTGATAATGGCCTCGATCTGATTCTGCGCCATGTTCTGGCTCAGCAGGAAGGACCGCGCATTGGCATTGTTCTCCGTGTGGAACAGCTTATAATCGTCCGCGTCATGCAGCAGTGCCGCAAGGGAAACGAGCTCAAGATCGGCGCCCGGCTCCCGCCCTGCTATTTTCAGTGCGTTCCGGTAGACGCGCATGGTATGCGCGGCATCATGGCCACCGGCGTTGTTCTGGAAAAGCAGCCTGACATATGCTTTCGCCGCTTCAATTGCATTCATGTTCACGCCTCCGATATCATCTGAACATGGAAATACCCATCTTCTCAAATTCGTCGAAGATGAGCCTGAATCCTTGCTTTTCTAAAAAGATTTTACACAGCTCCGAACCTCCGGATGGCTGCTTTTCTTCTGGGCCGCCCTGGGAATCTTTTGAACGGGCGACGCAAGCAATGGAAAGCCGCACGATCACCTGGCCGAAATCAACGCCGCCCGCACCGAGCGATTGGAAAACATCATCCCCCGAATGGCCCAAGCGGAAGAAGCGGCAGCGAATGAGGAGGATGATCAGGCATTTACATATGATCTGCCTGATATGTCGGCGTCAAGAAGCTGGATGGCGATATTCTGCATGCGCTGGCCGACGCGATCTATGTGATACTATTTGACGTCTAAAAGATTGAAAGATTTGAGATGATTTTTTCGCTCTGGTTCAGCTGAATGAAGGGAGGCGTGGCTGCGCTACGTTGACCGGAATGAAGCAAAGCCGGAGTGGAAAAGGCAACCGAAGATTCCATGTTTTTTGACGGAAAATAGTATGAGTGAAACTGACAGGAGCAGCGGACACAGGGGATAGCACAGCCGAATTGGGCACAACGGCATTGGTTTTATCCCGATCCATGAACTGATAGCAAAACAAACGGCGTGACCGAAATCACGCCGTAAGTCTCAAAAATATTACGTTTTAGTGGGTTTGAACCGGATACTGTGTTACAAAGTCCGCCCAGCCGCCATTTTTTCATACGCCTGGGCAGGATTTGCCCGGATGGATCAAATCATCTGCTCCGGATGGAAAACCTCGTCAAATTTTTCCGGCGTCAAAAAGCCCAACTGCACGCAGGCTTCCTTCAAAGAAATGTTTTCCTTGAAAGCCAGCTTGGCGGTCTTGGCCGCGTTCTCATAGCCGATGTAGGGGTTCAGGGCCGTCACCAGCATGAGGGAACGATCCAGGTTTTCCCGCATTTTGGCCTTGTCCGCCACGATGCCAACGGCGCAGTGATCCGTGAAGGACAGGATGGATTCAGACAGCAGCCGCACGGACTGGAGGAAATTGTAGGCCATCACAGGCATGAACACGTTCAGTTCAAAATTGCCCTGGGAGGCGGCCAGGCCCACGGCCACGTCGTTGCCCATCACCTGCACCGCCACCATGGTGACCTGCTCGCACTGGGTGGGGTTGACCTTGCCCGGCATGATGGAGCTGCCCGGCTCGTTTTCGGGAATGCGGATTTCGCCCAGGCCGCACCGGGGGCCGGAGGCCAGCCAGCGCACGTCGTTGGCGATTTTCATCATATCGCAGGCCATGGCCTTCACCGCGCCGTGGGCGAAGGTCATTTCATCCTTGGAGGTCAGGGCGTGGAATTTGTTGGGGGCGGTGGTGAAGCGCTTGCCCGTCAGGTTGGAAATCTCCTCCGCGGATTTTTCGGCAAAGCCCTTGGGGGCGTTCAGGCCGGTGCCCACGGCGGTGCCGCCCAGCGCCAGCTCGCACAGCGGCCCCACGGCCAGCTTCACCAGCTCCACATCCCTTTCCAGGGAGGAGCGCCAGCCGCTGATCTCCTGGGAGAAGGCGATGGGCACGGCGTCCTGCAGATGGGTGCGGCCGCTCTTGACGACGCCTTCGTTGTCCTTTTCCAGCTGCTTGAACACGTCAATCAGCCGCTGAGCGGCAGGGATCAGCCGATCCTCCAGGGCAATCACCGCAGCGATGTGCAGGGCGGTGGGGAAGGTGTCGTTGCTGGACTGACTCATGTTCACATGGTCGTTGGGGTGGCACAGCTTTTCCCCCGCGATCTCGTTGGCCCGGTTGGCGATCACCTCGTTGGCGTTCATGTTGCTCTGGGTGCCGCTGCCCGTCTGCCATACCACCAGCGGGAAATGCTCCGCCAGCCGGCCATTGATCACTTCGTCCGCCGCGGCGCAGATGGCGCGGCATCTTTCATCCGTCATGCGCTGGGGCGCCAGGGCGTGGTTGGCCAGCGCGGCAGCCTTTTTCAGGATGCCGAAGGCGTGGATGATCTCCGCCGGCATGGTTTCGATGCCTACGCCAATGGGAAAGTTTTCATGGCTTCGCTGGGTCTGTGCGCCCCAATATTTTTCCTCCGGCACCCGGACCTCGCCCATGGAATCATGTTCGATCCGAAAACCCATGATGGTATTCCTCCTTGGTGAATTTGATCAGCGCTATCGCTTGCCGAAAAAAGGGTTCGGGGCGGCAGCCGCCCCGGTTCGGACGTTGGGACAAAAGCGGCCCCGACGTTCCCTGTTTACTTGACCGCGATGGCTTCAATTTCGCATTTGGCGCCTTTGGGCAAATCCTTCACGGCAAAGCAGCTGCGAGCGGGCTTGGACACAAAGAAGCGGGCGTACACCTCATTGAAGGCGGCGAAATCGGCGATGTCCGACAGGTAGCAGGTGGTTTTGAGCACCTTATCAAAGCCGGAGCCGGCCGCTTCCAGGATCGCGCCCACGTTTTTGCAGCTCTGTTCCGCCTGCTGGGCGATGTTTTCGGGCATGGCGCCGTCCGCGGGATTCACCGGCAGCTGGCCGGAGGTAAACACAAAGCCGTTGGCTTCGTAAGCCTGGGAATAGGGGCCGATGGCACCGGGGGCGTTCTTGGTATCGATAACCTGCATGATCTTTGTTCCTCCTCGTATTTACTCAGGATAGATTTCGTTCAACACCCGATAGGCGTTTTCCTTCAAGGTCTTGTAAATGCTGTTTCCGTGGGTGTCCATGCCCACCACCAGGGGGCCGAATTCCACAGCGTTCAGGTCCCACAGCGCCTCGGGCATGCCCAGTTCGAACCAGGTCACATCGTTGATGGACCGGATGCCCTGGCCCAGCTTAGCGGCGCAGCCGGGAGCGGCTTGCAGATACACATAGCCGTACTGCTGGCAGGCGCGCAGGGTGTCCTCCGCCATACCGCCCTTGCCCAGCACGGCGCGCACGCCGATCTTTCCGACGAAATCGGCATGGGGCTCCATGCGGATGGAGGTGGTGGGCCCGATCACGTTCAGCCGCCAGGAGCCGTCCTCGTTTTTCAGGCACACGGGGCCGGCGTGGAACACCGCCGCGCCCGTAAAATCCTTGGGCAGGGCCTCGCCCGCTTCATAGAGCGCCCGCAGCTTTAAATGGGCCATATCCCGCGCGGTAAAAATGCGACCGGTGAGGGTGACCACGTCGCCCACGCGCAGCTGGCGCACATCTTCTTCCTTCAGCGGCAGCGTCAAATGGATGGTGCTCATATTCGCTTCCTCCTTCTGCTTCCTTACAGGATGTTCTCGATCCGGCCATCGTCCCACACGCGGATCCCCGCCCGGCGGGCGACCCAGCAGTGGAAATTGATGGCGACGGGCGCGATGGCCGTATGGGTGGCCGCTTTGCCGATCTTAACGGCCAGGCAGACGGTGTCGCCGCCGGTGCCGGCAGCGCCAAGGCCCATCTTGTTGATGTTGGCCAGCAGTTCCTCTTCCAGCCGCGCCAGCAGGGGATCGGGGTTCTTGTCATCCCATTTCCGGGTGCTGATGGCCTCCCGGCTCAGCTTGGAGGCGATATCCATCTGCCCGCCGATGCCAATGCCGATGCCAAAGGGCGGGCAGGGCTTGCCGCCGGCGTTGATCACCGTATCCAGCACGAAGCGCTTCAGACCCGCAAAATCCTGATCCAGTTTCAGCGTCACGGTGGTAAAGATCTTCATCGCGTTGCCCAGCTCCGCCCCGCAGCCCTTGAAGCTGATGATGTAATCGACGTATTGCTGCCCCGGATGATACTGGTATTCGATGTTGGGAACGCCTTCGCCCGTGTTGTTGCCAGGGTTGTGGCGGGTCAGGGGATCGACGATGCTGGGCCGCAAATAGCCCCGCTTGGTGGCTTCCCCCAGCGCCTCGGCAATGGTGTCGTGGGCGAAAGCGGGGAAATTGCCGTCACCGAAGGAGATCCAGGTGGTCGGATAGCCGGGCGATTGGCAAACGGCCTTGTCCTGCTCCTTGGCGATGCGCAGGTTGTCCAGCATGGAGGACAGCATGCTCTTGGCGGTGTCATTGGTTTCCCGGTCCAGGGCGGCCTGGAGCAGCCCCTTCACATCGGCGGAAATCTCGGTCACAGCCCGCAGGCAGGCGTCATGCAGCGCCGTCTTGGCTTGTTCTTGATTCATGATCATTCTCCCTCCCGAAAATCAAATAGGTCGTTCACGTCCCGCAGCGATTCGAGCCGGTGCAGCCGATCCCGGATCAGGGGCGCCCGCTCGATCCCCTCGCTGAGCATATCGTATTTGCGGTCCTCCATCTCCCAGTCGAAAGCGTTGTTGTAATCGCCGATGGGATAATCCACCTGGCCCCTGATCACCGTGCCGTCCTGCATCGTGATGGTCAGCGCGTGGGTCCACCGGCTGGGATCCCGCCTAAACGCCTCGTTGATGTCCGGATCGTCGATCATGCAAATCTTGGGCATCAGGCGCAGGATGGCCGGGTTTTTCAGGTTGTCCATGTTGAACACCCGGTCGTTCAGGCTGCCCGTCACCAGCATGGCGGCGATGCAGAACTGGAGGCTGAACTTGGCGGCGTAGGGACTGGCGGGATAGGGATTGTTGGTGGTCTCGATGGCGGTGTGGTAGGTGCGGTCCTCGATGGAAACCACTTTTTCCGGATCGATGGCCTGTTCCTTCAGCATCTGCTCGACGCAGAAATTGGCCGAATGGGTGTGGCGGCAGCAAGCGTAAGCCTTGATGGAATTGCGGTCGATCTCCAGCCCCTGGCTGAAATCGGTCAGCCGCTCCAGGTGGTATTCCGGTGCCAGCGCTTTCACGAAGGCGCGTTCCCCCTCCAGGATCTCCGGTGCGCCGGTAAAGCCCAGGCGGGCCAGCTCCGCCGCCCGCATGCCGCACAGGTTGGCGTTGGCGGTGTGAAGCACCTTGGTCATCGCTCCGGTTTTCAAAAATTCCCACAGCCCCGCGGCCTGGGATCCGGCGGAGCCGAAGCAATGCACCATTTCCTCCTCAGTGAGCCCCAGCAGCTTGGCGGCCACGGTGGCAGCGGCGAAGGGCCCCACCACGGCGGTGGTGTGCCAGTATTTATAGGCGCTGGGATTGATGGTCTCGCCGATCTTGGCGCCGGCCTCGTAGCCCGCCACGATGGCGGTTAGGACGTCGCTGCCCGGTTTATGCAGCTTTTGCCCCAGTGCCAGGGCCGTCGGCACGGTGATGGCGGCCAGGTGCACGATGGAAGCGTTGTGCGTGTCGTCCAAATCCAGCACGTGACCCGCCACGGCGTTGAGCGCCGCGGCCTGTTCCGCGGTCTTTTTGCCAAAGCCGCCGTCCAGCACCGTGGCCTCTGGGGCGGTGGCCTTATCGGCGTAGTACTGCCGCCAGATCGACGCCTCCTGTTTTTTCGCGCCGGCCAGCGCGACACCGACAAAATCTTCCACGCACATTTTGGCGTTTTCCCGGGTCTGATTGCTCAGATCGGAAAACGAAAGGGCGTACAGCCGATGAACCAGCTCTTTGGTATATGCCTGCATATGAATGCGTCGCTCCTTTGTTTGCTTGGCGCTTGCGCACGCCCTGGCACGCCTTGACTGGGGCGCGCCAGGGCGAAAAACGGATTAAGTTACTGCTTGACAGCCGCCCTGCGCTGCCGGATGCCCTTGAAGATGGGCATGCCGATGAAGATCAGGGAGATGATCAGCAGGATCAGGCTCAGGGGCCGATGGACGAACACCAGCAGGGAGCCCTGCTCGTACACCATGCTCTTGAGGAAGTTGCTTTCCATCATCGTGCCCAGGATGGCGGACAGGATGAGGGGCGACTGCGGAATCTTATATTTGTTGAAGAAGTAGCCCACGATGCCAAAGACGATCATGATGATGATGTTGAAAATGTTGTTGCTGATGGCAAAGGCGCCAGTGACGCACAGGGCAAGCACGATGCCGCTGAGGATTTCGCGCTTGAGCCGCAGCACGGCGGTGGCCAGCACGTTAGTATAGTAAATCGCCAGGGGCAGCATGATGATGTTGCACAGCAGGAAACCCAGGATGATCATATAGGCCATTTCCGGGGTATCGCTGAACAGGCTGGGGCCGGTTTTGAGCCCCTGGATGGTCAGCGCGCCCAGGAACAGGGCGGACGTGGAATTGCCGGGCACGCCCAAGCTCAGCAGCGGCACCATGGAGGAAGCCACCACGGCGTTGTTGGCCGCTTCGGGGGCGGCGACGCCCTCGGGCACACCGGTGCCGAACTTCAGATGGGGCCGGCGGCGCTGGGCCTGGTCATAGGCCATGAAGATGGCCATGATCATGCCGGCGCCGGGAATGATGCCGATGATGTTGCCGATCAGGCCGGACTGGGCCCAGATGGGCAGCAGGCGCTTGCGCATTTCCTTATCGGGCAGCTTGACACGCACGCGAGTCTTGTTTTTCAGCGCGTCGCTCATTTCCACTTCATCGCCCTGCTTGATGGATTCAATCAGCTCCAGGATGGAGGTGATGCCAAACAGGCCGATCAGCATGGGGATCAGGGAAATGCCGTCCATCAGGTTCACCTGGCCGAAAATGAAGCGCATGCGGCCGGTTTGGGTGCTCATGCCGATGCAGCTGATCAGCAGGCCGAACGTCATCGAAAGCACGTTCTTGGCGATGTTCTTGCCCGCCATGCCAATCACGGTGCTCATGCCCATGACGGCCAGCATAAAGTATTCGGGCGGGCCGAAACGCAGCGCCTGCTTGGCCAGGAACGGGGAGAGGAACAGCAGCACGATGGCACTGAAGATGCCGCCAAAGGTGGACGAGGAAACGGCGTAGCCCAGGGCTTCGCCAGCCCTGCCCTGCTGGGCCAGGGGATAGCCGTCAAAGGCCGTCACCGTGGCGGACGCCGTGCCTGGGATCTTAAGCAGGATCGCGGGGATCGAGCCGCCGGTGGCCGACGCGCAATAAATGCCGATCAGCAGGCCCAGGGCCATTTCCCGGGACATACCGAAGGTAACGGGGATCAATACCGCCATGGTGATGCTGTCATTCAAACCGGGCAGAGAGCCGACGATCAGGCCCAGCACCGTGCCGGCAAGCAGGGCAATCAGGGTAATGGGCTGCGCCAATTCACCCAGGCCCGCAAGGATTCCTTCAAACATATGTGCGCCTCCTTACTCAAAGATCAGCATGGGCAGCGGAACGTTGAGCAGCACACCGAAGATTACATAGGTCGCCGCCGCCGTCAGGGCCGCGCACAGCAGGATGATCTTATAATTCCGGTACCCCAGGAACCAAATAATGAAGGCCACCAGCAGGAAGGTGGATAGGCAGTAGCCGATCTTGTCCAGCACCAGCACGTACAGGATCAGCGCCACCACGGTCAGGGCCGCCTTTTTCACATTCAGCCCGTCCGTTTTCAGCACCACTTCGCGCTTGACCAGGATCTTCCCGATCAGATACACCGCCACCGCAGCCTGCAAAATGCCGCACATCAGCGGGAAGGTGCCTTCGCTGCCCATGGGGATGGCCTGCACGATAAAGACGACGGCCATCGCGATGAACACCACGGGCATGAACAGCTCCAGAATCAGCTGTTTTTTACTCACATGTTTTCCCCCTTTGAGAGTCTTTTAAAAAAATCTCCGGGGCACGCGTGCCCCGGAGCGTCGATAGGACCGTTTATTCGCCTTTCAGCATGGGCACGATTTCAGCCAGGGCGGCGGATTCCGCGTCGGCATAGGCCTGGAAATCAGCGGCGCTCATGTAAGCGTAAGGGATGTTCTTTTCGTTCATGGAGTTGATGAACTTTTCAGAGGTAATGATCTTGTCGAATTCTTCCACCAGGTACTGGTACACATCGTCGGGCACGCCAGCGGGGCAGGCATAACCGCGGAAGGCGCCGACCACCAGGGCGGAACCGCATTCCTTCATGGTGGGCACGTCGGGCACCACTTCGATGCGCTCTTCGCTGCCGATGGCCAGGGCGCGGATGGAGCCGTTGAGCACGTTGTCAAAGGTTTCGCTGGCAGCCATGAAAGCCACGTCGCAATGGCCGCCCAGCAGGTCGGTGGTCTGCATGGCAGCGCTGTTCTCATGCAGATATTCAAACTGCAAACCGCCAAATTCGTTGCTCAGACGGATCGCGGCGATGTGGTGGGCGGTGGAGTTGCCGGGGGTGGCGGCGATGACCTTGTTCTCCTTGGCGTAGTCGATCAGATCCTGCAGGGTCTGGAAGGGAGAAGCAGCGGGCACTACGATGATTTCGGGGTCAAAGCACACCATGCCCAGGGTCTTGAAGGAGTTGTGGGTGTAGGTGACTTCCTTCAGCTGGGGATTGTTCACCACGGCGCTGGTGTAGGCCAGCAGGGTGTAGCCGTCCGCCTTGGAATTGGCAACGTAGGTGTGGCCGATGACGGCGCCGCCGCCGCCGCGGTTTTCAACGATCAGGGACTTGCCATTGAAGTAATCCTTGCCTGCGGCTTCGGTGAGCACGCGGGTAGTGATATCCACGCCGCCGCCGGCATCGTAGGGAACCACGATGGTGATGTTCTTGGTGGGGAAGTTGGCCGCCAGAGCGCCGGCGGTGAGGCTGAGGACCAGAACGAGTGCCAGAGCGAGTGCCAGGATCTTTTTCATTGGGGTATCCTCCTTTTTTGTTGTTTCCTTTTTTCAACGCAAGGGGCTTGCGTTTATTTAGATTCTAAACTATATTCCGATTGTAAATCACTTTCTCCGATTTGTCAAGCATTTTCTTTTTTCGCCCGTTTTTTCCATGGACGCTGCCACAGTCTCAGGGTTTTACAGGGCTTCCAGCGCGGCGGTGAGGCGCCGCATGGCCTCTTCCATATTGGCCCGGCTGGTGGCAATGTTGATGCGCATATGTCCCTGACCCTCGGGGCCGAAGGTGATGCCGTTGTTCAGGCCCAGTTTGGCTTTTTCCTCAAAGAACTTCACCAGCTCGTCCTGGGACAGGCCCATCTTCCGGCAGTCCAGCCAGATCAGGTACGTGCCTTCCGGGCGCAGCAGGGTGATTTTGTCAGTCTTGGCGATGGTTTCGCACAGCAGATCCAGGTTTTTTTCCAGGTATTCCACCAGTTCATCGGCATAGTAATCGCACTGGGTATAGGCGGCGATGGTAGCCTGGGTGCCGCACAGGTTTTCACCGATCCCCTTGTTGTCCAGCACCGCTTCATGGATGCGGCCCTTGATGTCGGGATTCGTGCAGATGAACGCGGCGCTGCGGAAGCCCGCCACGTTGAAGGTCTTGCTGGCGTTGACGAAGGTGACGCTGTTGGCTGCGAAAGCGGGGCTGATGCTGGCGAAGGGGATATGGCGATAGCCCTTGTAAACGATATCCTCGTGAATCTCGTCCGTCAGCACGATGACGTGATGCTTGAGGCAAAGTTCGCCAATGCGGGTCAGCTCCTCCCGTGTGAACACCCTTCCCGTGGGGTTGTGCGGGTTGCACAGCAGGAACAGGCGGGTGCGCTCCTCAGCCAGGTACGCTTCCAACTGATCAAAATCAATGGCGTAGTGACCGTCGACGGGCTTGAGCTCGCACCGCAGAACGTTGCGGCCGTTGTGTATAGCCATGTCGTTGAAGGGGGGATAGGACGGGGTGAACATGGCCAGGTTGTCGCCGGGATGGCTCAGCGCCCGCATGGCGCAGATGATACCGGGGATCACGCCGGGCACAAATTCGCAGCACGCGGCGGGCACGTCCCAGCCGAAGCGCTTTTTCTGCCACAGGGCGATGGCGGCCTTGTATTCCTCGCTGACCTCGGGATAGCCGTACACCCCTTCCATCATGCGCTTCACGCAGACGTCCACCACCGGCTGGGGACACTTGAAATCGGTGTCCGCGATCCACATGGGCAGCACGTCGGGTCCGTAATGAAGGTATTTCTTGGCATCGGTTCCCCGACGGACCACCACTTCGTCAAAATTGTGCTGCATAGGCTTCCATTCCTTTCTTTTGTTGGTCAAGAGGGAGATACGTATCAAAAGCTGCGGCGCAGCTGTCTTTCCTTCGGTCACTGATCCACGATGGAGCCGTCTTCGTGCAGGCGGGTCAGGATCTTCCTGCGTTCAAAGGGGAATTTCTTTTCCACGTCGGGCACCAGATCCACGCCGATGCCCGGATTTTCGGGCAGCAGGGCGTACCCGTTTTCCAGGGTGGGCACCCAGGTGACCATATCGCGCTGGGTGAAGGTAGTAGCCTCGTTGAAATCCTTTTCGCTGGTGTACCGGTTGGTGGCGGCGATGCCGTCGTGATCCGGCATTTCCAGGATGGCGAAATTCTCGATAGCGGCAGACACCTGCAGGCAGGCCGCGGTAGACACGGGGCTCAGTGGATTGTGGGGCACCAGCATGGCGTTGTGCGCCTCGGCGATGGCGGCGATCTTCCTGGCCCCCGTGATACCGCCGCAGTTGCACACGTCCGCCCGCACATAAGACATGGCGTTGCGCGCAAGCAGCATTTCAAATTCAAAGGGCGTATGGATTCTTTCGCCCGTGGCGATGGGCACGTTGGACCGGCTGGCAATGAGTGCCATGGAATCGAAATTGTCCGGCGTGGTGGGATCCTCCAGGAACATGGGATAGTACTTTTCCACCGCCTGGGCAAAGGCGATGGCTTCTCCCGGCTTCATGCGGCGGTGCAATTCCAGGCACAGATCGACCTCGTTGCCCAAGGCTTCCCGGATCATGCCCACCCGGTCCGCCGCGTCGGAAATCATGGAGGCATAGGTGCCTTTGTAAGGCAGGGTCCTGGGCTCGTCCAGGAAGGGGGACAGGTGGCCCACGGCGTCAAAGCCCTTGGCCTTGGCCTCCAGGCAGCTGTTGATCAGCGCCTCGGTGGTGGAGCCGCCCACCTGGTAATAGGTCCGCGCCTTGTCCCGGCATTTGCCGCCCAGCAGCTGGTACACGGGCACGCCGTAATACTTCCCGGCAATATCCCACAGGGCGATGTCGATGGCGCTGATGGCGCCCATCACCGCGCTGCCCCGGAAATGGAAGCAGCGGTACATATACTGCCAATGATGCTCGATCCGCAAAGGGTCCTGGCCGATCAGGTAGGTCTTAAAGCTCTCCACCGCGTCGCCGGAGGCCTTCAAAAAGCCCCACGCGCCGGATTCTCCCACGCCTGTGATGCCTTCATCAGTGAATACTTTAACGTATAAAAACAAATTGGCCGGGAGCACTTGGATATCCGTGATCTTCATAGGTTTCCCCTCCTGTCGCTATTTTGGTCGTTTGCCGGACAGGTTTTGCCAACCTCCCCGGGCCGAGCCGCCCCACTGCGGACGTCTGTTCCTTGTTTCTATGTTTCGATTCTAAACCAACGAAAGCCGTTTGTCAAGCTAATAAAAGTACTTTTTAGAAAAAAATTTACCGAATTTTGCATTTCCTCACATTGGCAGCCCTGCGCCGCCGGCAAAATGCGCTTGACAAAACCAGCCCCATCGTTGATAATGAAGCTGGATTTATTTGATTTGAAACAGCCGGCGCACGCCGGCGGAAAGGGACAGGAAACAGCATGAAACAGCCTGCCCAACAGCCCCGTTACGACAACGTGGCCTTTACGGATCTGCTGCATCAGGTGTCGGCCATGTATACCGGCACCAAAAAGCCCCACGACTACGGCACCGGCGAAGATTATACCCACACCGAGGTGCATCTTTTGAAATGCATTGCGGATCATCCCGGCATTACCGTGACGGAAATTGCCTATGATTACGCCAAAACGAAGGGCGCCATTTCCCAGGTGCTGAAAAAGCTGATCGACAAAGACCTGATCCTGCAAAAGCCTTCCCAGGAAGCGGGCGACAAACGCATCTTTTTATATCTGACCCCCAGGGGCGAAGCGCTCAACGCCTGCCATATCGTATATGACGAAAGCCACTCCGGCGAAACCATGAACCTGCTCAGGCAGCAGCATTCCCCGGGGGAAGTCGATATCGCCTACGAGGTGCTGCAAACCTGGCTCATCTGCCGCCGGAAAGTGCATGAGCGCCGCCGGCTGAGCCGCAAAGCGGCTGCAAAGCAAAAATGACCGCGGCGCGGCCTCATCCCACAGAAAAGCGCGGAAAATCCACGCAAAAGGGTTGATTTTTTCCCAAGGGCGTTTTATAATTTTATTAGTTTAGAATCTTAACAAAGAAAAAAGGAGGATGAATCATGAATTATGCGGAAGAATCCCTGCGTCTGCACGGCGAATGGCAAGGGAAGATCGAGGTCGTGTCCAGGGTCCAGGTAAAGAATAAGGAAGATCTGTCTCTGGCTTATACCCCCGGCGTGGCCCAGCCCTGCCTGGAGATCCAGAAAGATTACGACAAATCCTTCACTCTGACCCGGCGGCACAACCTGGTGGCCGTCATCACCGATGGCACGGCGGTGCTGGGCCTGGGCGATATCGGCCCCGAGGCCGGCATGCCCGTCATGGAGGGCAAGTGCGCCCTGTTCAAGGCCTTTGGCGACGTGGACGCCTTCCCCATCTGCGTGCGCAGCAAGGACGTGGACGAGATCGTGCGCACCGTGTACCTGATTTCCGGCTCTTTCGGCGGCATCAACCTGGAGGACATCGCCGCCCCCCGGTGCTTTGAAATTGAAAGAAAGCTGAAGGAAATCTGCGATATCCCCGTGTTCCACGACGACCAGCACGGCACCGCCGTGGTGGTGGGCGCGGCGCTGATCAACGCCCTGCGGGTGGTCAAGAAGGACATCGGCGAAGCGAAAGTGGTCATCAACGGTGCGGGCAGCGCGGGCATCGCCATCGGCAAGCACCTGATGAACCTGGGCGTGAAGCACCTGAAGATGGTGGACCGCTTTGGTATCCTGTGCGAGGGCGAGCAGATGAACCCCGCCCAGGCGGAAATGGCCCAGCGCACCAACCCGGAAAAATTCTCCGGCAAACTGGCGGACGCCATGAAGGGCGCGGATGTGTTCATCGGCGTCAGCGCTCCCCACATCGTAAGCCCCGATATGATCCGGTCGATGGCCCCCGGCGCCATCGTGTTCCCCATGGCCAATCCCGTGCCGGAAATTGAGCCGGAAGAGGCCAAGGAAGCCGGCGCCGTCGTGGTGGGTACCGGCCGCAGCGACCATCCCAACCAGATCAACAACGTGTTGTGCTTCCCCGGCCTGTTCCGCGGCGCGCTGGACGTGCGGGCCCGGGACATCAACGAGGCCATGAAGCAGGCCGCGTCCTACGCCCTGGCCGATCTGGTCAGCCCGGAGGAGCTGAACGCCGAATACATCCTGCCCCTGGCCTTTGACAAGCGGGTGGGCCCCGCCGTGGCCAAGGCCGTGGCCCAGGCTGCCCGGGACAGCGGCGTGGCTCGTCTGTAACAACCCGTTTCCGCCATCATCCTCCAAAACCATCAGGGCCTGTGGCACAACCCCGACAAGAAAATGGAGCTTTCGACCACTGATGAGGCGAAAAGAGGCACCATTTAGTTGAAAAATATTACTGTCATGAAACCCTTACAGTAGTATATTGGATATACATTTACATCGCCTTCCGGAAATCGTAAGAAATCCGGAAGGCGACTTTTTTGATCGCAAAACGCCCGGATTGCTCCGAGCGCTGGTGCAGGCTAATGCCCACGATGCTTGGCTTTCTTTTTCTCGACGCGAAGATCATACTTGCGCTGCTCTTCAGCCTCACGCTGTTGACTGGTTCGCACCTTCCGCGCAGCTTTTCCTTCTTCCTGAGCAAGCTTCATCGCCTGCTGGGACTTGGTGCCCACGCCCTTTTCATTGGAGCGGGCAATCTGTCGCTGCCTGCGCTTGGGATTGGATGCGATGATCTGCATTTTCGCTCCTTCCACTGGTGGAGAGAACCGGAGCTTATAAAAATCGCGCAGTACCATTTCATGTACCTGCTGATCCTTGGGCTCCGCGCCGAAGACAACACGCGCAACTGTCAGTTTGCCGTTGTCTATCCGCTCGAAAATGCCAACCCAGAACTGGCCGTCAAAGAAAACCGTTAGTGTAATGCATGGCATCACACACCCTCCCGTTCTGTCAGTCCGTTTATGGAGCAAGGGACGACCCACGAGAGGGAGGGCTACTTACGGTTTCCCGCGCCGGACTGCCAACCGGCATGTGTCTTTACGCCCCAGACTGACCTTTATATTCTACCACGATATGTTTAAAAAAAGAAGACCCTTCTGGGGGTACATGACGAACTAACCTCAGATAACTCCGTTTCCATGGTTATCTAGAGTCTGTTTCTAAAATGATGAATGTGCATCTTCGAGCGGATTGGGCTGCAATTCAAGGCGCTTTGACGATGATTTACTGGGGCCGAAGCGCCCGGAACATGCTCCAGTGGAGCATGTTCAGCGCAGGCCGGGCAGAAGCCCTGGGCCGAAGGATAAATCGAGGAAAAGCAACGCGGAAGTGCAGCCTGAGACACCGAAAATGCATCTTTCCGAATTTAGAAACAGGCTCTAAGGTTATCCACAGATTTATATGGTTCATTACGAAAAGTTAGACTTAAAAAGCCACATTGAAGTTTTTAGCGAAAAACAAAAGAACGCTTTTTAGTTTCTGATCTTTCTACCTGTATTTTCAGCTCCTTTTGGCTTTCTCCATCCCGGATGCGGCGAGCAGCAACTACCCGTCGCTCGTCATCATTATTCACACAGGTGACCAGCACTATCAGTTGATCCTCTGGCCGCACATCAATGGCACAGGTGTGAACAGACGAAGCAATCAGCGCATCAATAGCTTCCTGACGATCCAGGATGTTGGAGGATTTCAAAGCATAAAAATCCACACAATTCCCTTCGCTTTCCTTTGTACAAACTCTGCCTACGGAAAAGATAACGTATTGGCCTGATTCATACATTGCGTCGAAGTTGATGAAGGGATCGCTGTGATAAAAGGTGCTGTTTTCATAATTGCGCAGGCTGCCGAACATAGCCCCGCTTTTCATGTTGTGTCCGTAAATAATATAGGTATATGGCCGGGTTTTGAGCTTAATATCAGAATCCAGAAACAGCGCGCCGTTTATGTGGTCGCATCCATTATGGTGGGAGACGACGTAAAATGGTCCAGCAGAACGCCGGACATTCCTCCGCAGCGTTCACCCTGGACCGCTACGCACACGTCACCACCACGATGCAAAAAGAAAGCGCCAGCCGAATGGAAAAATTTATCGCCAGTCTAAAATGGCTCTATAATAAAAGTTGGGGTAAAGGCAAAAAAGGAAGACAAATGATTCGCAAACTGGTAAAGTGTAATTGACGAGAAAACACATAGGAGGCGAATCACTTGTCCAAGAAAGAGTATACAACAGAACTGCTGAAAATGGAAGACGCAGAAATCGAAAAGATGGAGGAGAACGAAGAAGAAATCATCCTGGGCATACGGCTGAAACGTCGAAAGCATACCTGTCCACGATGCGGGATGGGGACAGATCAGGTGCATGATTACCATACCCGCACAGTGCGGGATCTGATACGAATTCCTATCTAAAACATTGAATAATCCAATCACGCCCCGTAATACTTTTGACCATGTCATTGGATAAACGGCAGATCGTTTCACACAAACGATCAACCACATCAGCCAGAGAATGAAATATCTCGTTTCGGAAAC
>JAFUFC010000158.1 GCA_017470095.1 Clostridia bacterium
CAGGGCATTTCCACCGGGGAGCCGTTGTGCAGTACCACCACGGTGTTGGGGTTGGCCGCCGCCACCGCCTTGATCAGCTGGTTCTGGCAGGCGGGGATGCGCATATGTTTGCGGTCATACCCTTCGGATTCATAGCTGTCCGGCAAGCCGGCAAACACCACCGCCACCTGTGCTTGCCGGGCCACGGCGACGGCTTGGGCGAGCTGCTCCTCCGTAGCCGTGTCCTCTTTAGCGCTGAAGCCTTGGGCGTAGGTGACGTTCAAGCCCTTCGCCGCCTCAAGGGCGCTGGTGACCTTGAAGCTGTGGATGTGGCTGCTGCCGCCGCCCTGATACCGGGGCTTCCGGGCGAAGTCGCCGATGAAGGCCACGGGCGCGTTCTTTTTCAAGGGCAGGATACCGCCTTCGTTCTTTAGCAGCACCATGCACTCGGCGGCGATCCGGCCGCTGAGCTGATGCTGGGCTTCTTTGTCCCAGGGAGTATTCGGCCGGGCGTTTTCCGCGTACCGGTACACGATATTCAGGATGCGCTCGCAGGCCAGGTCTACCAGCTTTTCGTCCAGCTTGCCGGACTTTACTGCTGCCACAATCTTCCGGTCGTTATGGCCGCCGGACGCGGGCATTTCCAGATCCAGCCCCGCCGCTACACCGGCCACCCGGTCGCTGACAGCGCCCCAGTCGGACATCACATACCCTTCAAAGCTCCATTCTTTCCGCAGCACATCGGTGAGCAGCCAGGGGTTTTCGCTGGCGAACACGCCGTTGAGCCGGTTGTAGGAACACATCACGGTCCAGGGCTGGGCTTTTTTGACCGCCTTTTCAAATGCGGGAAAATAAATTTCCCGCAGGGTGCGCTCATCCACTTCGGAGGAAGAACTCATACGCCGGTGCTCCTGGCTGTTGGCGGCAAAATGCTTGATGCTGGTGCCCACATTCCGGCTCTGTACGCCGGCAATGTAGGCTGCGGCCATTTCCCCAGCCAGGTAAGGGTCTTCGGAGAAATATTCAAAATTCCGTCCACACAGGGGAGAGCGCTTGA
Source organism: Clostridia bacterium (assembly GCA_017470095.1). GTDB lineage: Bacteria > Bacillota > Clostridia > Christensenellales > Aristaeellaceae > RUG563. The sequence goes on from JAFUFC010000158.1 coordinate 1,037, forward strand.
TGTTCGCCGCCGGGCCAAGCACGACGGATATTTTTTCGTGCTGGCAGCTATCGCCGATGGCTTCACCCATGGCGCGGATCAAGCTTTTGTCAAAGGACGCGGCGGTAGCGCAGGCGGCGGGAAAGCAGACGGCCTGGATGCTGTCGTTCATGCCCAGGTGATCCGCTTCTTCATCCTGCTTGCGCAGCCCGTGGGGGCCGTCGCTGACCATGGTCGCCGGAATGCCCAGCCGCTCGACGGCCTTGGTGTGCCAGAAATCCGCGCCGGACAGCAGCCCGGCTTTTTCTTCCAATGTCATTTGGGTAATGAGCGCCTTTACGTTCATGTGTTTTCTCCTTTTTGAGGGAGCGGCGTTTTGCACGGTCCGCTAAGGAAAAGGGCAGGCCCCGTTTCCGGAGCCTGCCCCGTAGGGACTTGATTTTTTACATCAGGTCAGCCGATGCTTACTGGGCCTTCCATTCGTTGTACTGAGCCTGGAAAGCGGCCAGCACGTCCTGGTAGCCAGCGGCGTCCAGTTCGGCCTGATACTGTTCGATGTAAGCATCCACAGCATCGGGAGCGATGGCGCCGTTCTCCAGCTGGAAGCCATACTGTTCAAACAGAGCGGAGCAAGCGGTGTAGGCAGCTTCAACGGGGGTCTTGTCGAAGCGGAAGCCAGCGCCGGGAGCAGCATCAGCCTTGTTGAATTCGGTATACAGTTCAGCCTTGTTGTCGGGCTCGTTGTATTCGGGGGTCACGACGGTGGCGGAAGCAGATTCCCACATGCTGTGGTTGTACTTGCCGGCGTCGGTCTTGGTCACGTGCTTGATGGTCTGGTCAGCTTCCTGAGTGTAGTTGAAATCTTCGCCCTCGATACCGAAGGTGTAGATGTCAGCCAGGGTGCTGTCGGTGAAGAGCAGGCCCAGGAAGTCGATGGCAGCCTTGGCCTGAGCCTCGGTGCTGTTGGCGGTGATGCAGTAGCAGGAGCCCAGGTTGGAGGTGGAGTGCGCCCAGTGCTTGGTAGCGGGCTGCATAACCACTTCCTGGCCATAGCGGCTGTTGGCTTCTTCGTTGGCGGGCAGGTCGGTCCACCAGGAGATGGCCCAATCCTTGCTCTGGGTGGTGGTATCGGTGGTCACCTTGTTGGCTTCGTCTTCAGAGATGTAGCCCTTTTCGGCCCAGTCGCCCATCAGTTTGCAGAATTCGGCGTATTCGGGGGTCTGGATGGTGTCAATCACTTCGTTGGTCTCGCCGGAGATGGCGAAGAAGTTGGTGTTGGCGTCAGCGGTGAAGAAGTAGAAGTTGTCCAGGTACCAGCGATAGAACATGGCGGTTTTCTGGGTCAGGAAGGGATACTTCAGGCCTTCAGCCTTGGCATCCGCCAGCATGGGCTCCAGATCGGCCAGCTTGGTCACAGAGGACACGTCCCAGTTGTACTTGTCTACCAGATCCTTGCGGAACATGAAGTCATAGCCTTCCACGTTGTCCTTGTACACGGGCACGAAGTAGTTGCGGCCGTTGTAAGAGGAAGCGCTCCACTGGCCTTCGTCCATAGAGGTGTACAGGGCGGTGCCGGGCAGCAGATCAGTGATGTCATAGACGGCATTCTTGGGAACCAGGTCATTGGTGCCGATAACGGATTCCCAGGAAGCGGTCCACAGCAGATTGATCTCGTTGTTGGCCAGGGCCAGGTTGGCCTTGTCGGTGTATTCACCGGAGCCGATGTCGGTCAGGCGAATTTCCACGTTGATCTTGTCGGCGATGTAGGCGTTGATGGCGTCTTCAACCTTCTTGACCTGATCAGAATCAGGGGTGGCCAGGTTAAAGGTGCAGCGGGTCACATTGATGACGACTTTGTCTTCAGCATGCGCGATGGCAGCCACGGACAGCATCATGCACAGAACCAGCATCAAGGAAACGAGCTTCTTCATGATTGTTCCTCCTCATGAAATATGATTTTTATTTCATAATGCCTCAAGCGCTGAGACATTTGAAACCGTTGGAATGGAGCGGTAGGGGGATGGGCCAGGCATCAGCCTTTCACAGAACCCACCGTCAGGCCCTTGACGAAGTACTTCTGGAAGAAGGGATAGGCCACCATGATGGGGCCGATGACCACGATCACCGTGGCCATGGTGGAGGAATACTGGGGGATGGTGCCGCCCATGGCCGCGCGGGCAGCGGCAGGCACGTTGTTGTTATTGAGCAGGAATTCGATGCTCTTCTGGATGTTAATCAGCAGCAGCTGCAGGGGCTTTTTGTTGTTGCTGGTGATGTAGAGCAGGGCGTTCTGCCAGTCGTTCCAGTAGGCGGTGGCCATCATGAAGCCCACGGCCGCCAGAGACGGCTTGAGCAGGGGCAGCGTGATCTGGAAGAAGGTGCGGTAATCGCCTGCGCCGTCAATGGTAGCGGCTTCCATCAATTCACCGGGAATGGAATTGGCAATGTAGGTGCGCAGGATGATCACGTTCATGGTGGTCACGCACAGGGGCAGGATCAGCAAAAGCAGGCTGTCCTTCAAGCCGTACCAGCTGGTGAACACGATGTAGCCAGCCAACTGGCCGCCGTTAAAGAGCATGGGGATCAGCAGGAAGATCGACAGGAACCGGGACAGCTTGAACCCCGGGCGGCTGATCGAATAGGCGTACATGCTCATAATCAGCAATCCCAGCAGGGTGCCGACCAGGGTGACGAAGATGGTTACGCCATAGGACATCAGCAGCTGGTTGCCGTAGCGCAGCACGGAATTGACGCCGTTCATGGACCAGACGGCCGGGAAGAAAGTGAAGCCGTGCTGGTTGATGTACATTTCATCGGTGAAGGCCGAGATGAACACCAGCACCACCGGCGCAAAGCAGAAGACCGTGAACAGAATTACGCACAGGAGCAGAATGATTTGGCCAGGGCCGATCTTTTTCTTTTCCTTCGGCAGTCTTTTGGGCACTACGGCCACGTTTTTCATCGTCATTTTCTTTTCCTCCCCACACAATCAGAACAGCGCGTTTTCCGGCTCAATCTTGCGAACTGTCCAGTTGGCGAACAGCATCAGCAGCAGACCGATCACGGACTGGAAGAAGGAAGCGGCGGCCGTGTAGCCGAAGTTGGAGGATTTCAAAATCTGATTTAAGATGTAGGAATCGATAACCTGAGTGGTGCTGTACAATGCGCCGTTATTCCGGGTGACCTGGTAGAACAAGCCGGTGTCGGACCGCATCACGTTGCCCACGGACAGAAGCAGCATTACCGTGACCATGGGAATCAGGGAAGGAATGGTGATGTGCTGGATTTGCTGCCACTTGTTGGCGCCGTCGATATCCGCCGCCTCGTAAAGGGAGGTATCGATGCCGGACAGAACGGACATGTACAGCACGGAGCCGTAGCCCGTATCCTTCCACACTTTCACGATCAGCAGGATCCAGGGCCAGTAGCTCGCTTTGGAATAGAAGCGAGTGGTAGTACCCAAGGTGTTGTTGATCAGGCCGGTGCGGGAATCAATGAACGCGAACACAATGAACTGCACCGCGGCATAGGAGATGAAAACAGGAATGATCATCAACGTTTGCATCGTCTTGGCCATCTTTTTGAAGGCCAGCTGATCAATGGCGATGGCCACCGTCACGTTCAGCACAGTGCCCACGGCGGTGAAGAGCAGGTAGTAGAGCACGGTGTTCTTCGTCATGTTCACGAAGGTGTTTTTCGACTTGATCAGGAATTCAAAATTGCCCAGGCGCACCCACGGGCTGCCGAAAATGCCCTTCGAATAGTCAAAGTTCTTGAACGCCAACACAAGGCCGCTCATAGGGACATACATGATGAAGAAAAGCACCAGGAATGCGGGCAGCGCCATGATCACATGCGCCCGGTGCTTCCATGTGTTACTGAGAAATTCCTTCACGGTGTCATCTCCTTTGTCATTTCAAGTGCTTCCCAGGAGGGAGCACATGTTCCCTGTTGTTACGAAAAGCTTTTAGTCGGAATGGAAAACACTAAATCCTTTTAGGAAAAGTAAACAATTCAAAAAAATAACCTTTGTCTAAAAAGAGTATAGCATCTTTTTCTGATTTTGTAAACCCCTCTTTCTGGTCCAATTTATTAAATATTTTGAATAAATTTCTCGCTCTTTTTTAGGCTCTTAGCACTTTCTTCATAAAAATTGTTCCGTTTTCACCATCTTCACACGCAAAAAAAGCCTCGTTTGGGGGAGCGGAGGGGCTCGCCACAAACGAGGCTGGATGCGCTGCCATATGTTATAAAAAAATCCGAACCCGTCTCCTACTGGAAACAGGCTCGGATGATTTTGAATTGGTGCGCCATCAGGGACTCGAACCCGGGACACCCTGATTAAGAGTCAGGTGCTCTACCAACTGAGCTAATGGCGCATAGGGGAGAAGCGTCGGGCAAACTCCCCAAGCTGGAGCGGGTGATGGGAATCGAACCCACATAGCCAGCTTGGAAGGCTGGAGCTCTGCCACTGAGCTACACCCGCAATTGGAGCGGTAGACGAGGCTCGGACTCGCGACCTCCACCTTGGCAAGGTGGCGCTCTACCAACTGAGCTACTACCGCAGAAGAAAGGGGGTGTTTCTGGTGCGGACG
>JAFUFC010000159.1 GCA_017470095.1 Clostridia bacterium
ATCGCCACCCTGACAAAACGCCAGCAGCGCGGGCGCGGCCTGCGGATGGCGTAAGGTTTAACTTGACTTTCAGGGCAGTCAGAGCGAGTAATACTGCTACCCCAACGGAAGGAGGAAACGCCATGGGATTTATGATGCAGATCAGGCCGGAAGTGCTGAAAAAGCTCCGGGAGGATTACCCGCCTGGAGCGAAAGTGGAACTGATCGAAATGTGCGACCCGTACCGGGACATGCCCGCCGGGATGCATGGAGAGGTCATGTTCGTGGATGACGCTGGCGGTGTCCATATTGCCTGGGCCAATGGTTCAACGCTGGCGGCGATCCATGGAATCGACCGTATCCGCAGAATTGACTGATCACAATCTACTGTCAAAGGGTCACCTGTCAAAAGGTGGCCTTTTGACACTTTGGAGGTTTTCACATGCAGGACTATTTTCTCTGGAACGGTGTTGACTGCCGCACCTACGGCATCCATGTGACGGAACACCCGCCCATCACCATTCCGCTGGAGCGGAGCACCCAGACCAATGTGCCCGGCAGGCCCGGAAGCCTGACGCAGCTGGAAGGCGAAGACGTCTATGACGATATGATCCTGACAGCCACGTGCTTTATCTCTGACCCTGCCCAGATTCCGGCCATCGCCGCCTGGCTGAAAGGCAGCGGCACCGTGACCTTTGCCAACCGCACAGGCGGCTTCTATAAAGCGCGGATTGCCAACCAGATCCCTTTTGAAAAGGTGCTCCGGGGTAACCCGCACTGTACCTTTGCGGTGAACTTCCGCTGCTATCCATTCTTCTATGCCGATGCCGCAGCTGACATCACAGTCACCGCGTCCGGAACGATGATCACGAATCCGGGCAGCGTGTATTCCGAGCCGATCCTGACGGTCACAGGCTCCGGGGACATCACGCTCATGGTGGGCACGACCATCGTGGAACTGGAGAACATCTCCGGGAGCATCGTTATTGACTCCGTGTTGCAGGAAGCCTACCAGGGCACCACCCTGATGAACGACCACATGAACGGTGAGTTCCCGGTGCTGAAGCCCGGCGCGAATGCCATCAGCTGGACAGGAACGGTGGCGAAGGTGGTTGTCAGGCCGAATTGGCGGTATTTGTAGCACTTTCTCAATTGTGTTTTGATCCATACCGTGCTATGATTTTTCGGCGATGTTGAATGAAAAACACTGCATGCAACGTCTATATGATGGAGGTGGAACATATGAAGAAGGCCATCATGTTTCTCGTTACAGTTCTGACGGTCGTGCTGTGCGGGGTTTCGCTTGCCGAAGAAGCAAACTCCGAGATTCTCGATGTGTTGAACGCCGCAGGAATTCAAAATCCCGTCCAGCTTTCGCAATGGGGTGACACCGGTGCCTGCTTCGCGGAAACCGATGGCGTGAAGCATCTGATCGTGCTGGAGAGGCATGACACTGATTGGGAGATCGTGATCGACAATCCGACCGCACTGATTCAGGAGTGGGATTGGCCGGAGCTATATTCTGATACAGACACGGCGATCTATTGGGAGTACAACAATTTTGATGGTGAACACGCTGTAGTTTTCAGCAGCTGGCGGGACAATGGTATCTGGGGCAATGTGGATGCATATATCAGTAGCGGAGCGGATGATTATGCTATGATTACCGCCCACGAAATCAACTGGAAAGAATATGCTGGCGGTGAGCTCTTGCACACCATCTATCGCGAAGATGAAAACGGCAACATTGCTTCTGAGACAAGCGCCCGTTATCCCGCAGCCTGGCTTGCTGATTGCTCCGACCTCGCGGAATACAATGTGAAGCGCTTTCCGAGTTTCGGTTTCTTTGAGCAGGAATCCGCTGCTCCTGATCAGGACTTTCTTCGGGAAGCTGCCGCTGCTCTAATGCCCGAGTACACCTTCATCAAGGGCCTCATGAAAAACGACGCCATGCACTTCCTGATGGAGAAGCCGGACGGCACCCGGGTGTATGTGATCTGCGAATATCAGAGCCACCGGGAGGTGCGCCTGATCGAAAGCACCCCGCTGCCGGAGGGTACGGCGCTGGGCTATGAGAACTTCACCGACAGCTTATGGATTGACGGGCGCTGTGTGACCATTCACTTGCTCTACAATGGGAACGCGGGCATCGAATACATCTATAACGATTCAGCATATCCTGATGAAACCGGCGGTTTCCTGTTCTTTGGGGATCGGACGATCTGGGATGGTTCGGAAGTGTCAGCACAGACCATTCTTTATGGGGATCACCCATGGGATGACATCACACAGATCGACTGGAATCGTCTGCCCCACACGCTGGAAGAAGCATCCTTGCAGATGGATTCCAGCAACTATGCCATGGTGGTGAATCCAAATCCTGCTGATCGTCTTCACCTGCGGGAGCGGGCGGACAAGGGCAGCCGATCCCAGGGCAAATATTATACCGGGACGCCTGTCACCATCGGTGGGCAGGAAGGCGACTGGACACAGGTGATATTCGGCGATTGGCGCACCTGGTCGCATGGCTACATGATGAAGCGCTATCTGACCTTCGGGCAGCCTGGCAGTGCCCTGCGGTTAGATTTGTCTGCCATGCCGCAGCTATTCAGCAAAGATGGTGAGATGCTGAAGGTTTACGATGAGGCGCAGGCGGTCAGCCTCTACACCTATCATCAAAACGAAGATCATAACACCATGAAAGTCATCGGAATCATCGGGGACGAATGGTATCATATCTGGTTCCCGGCCACCGGAGAATATGGATTTGTGCGGCAGAGCGATCTATGGTCGGGGAATGGATAACATATTGGCGGATATGAATGACAGGCAAAGGAGAAGAAAATGAAAACACGCGCTATCACTTTTTGCAGTATCCTGATGACAACGCTATTATGCCTGCTCCCGGGGCTCGCCGGGGCGGAGATCGTTGGCAGAACCTATGACGGCTATATCCATCGCTATACAGCCGATAACGGCCAGGATATCTACTTTGTCTCCACTTCGGAGGAAGCACTTGTGGAAACAGGCAGGGATGTGAACTTCGACGGTCATTCGGATCTGGCGGTGGTGACGGCGCTTGGCGCGTCCAATGCCTTTTATGAGTTTTATCTTTGGAACGGAAGCGAATACGAATACGCTGAACGCTGGACGAGTGACATCGTCAACTTTGAACTGGTGGCCGACAAATATCTAGTTTCCCGGAGCAATGACGGCAGTGCGGGGATGCTCTTTACCGCGCAGATCTGCGTCTGGGACGGCGCCATATTAAAAGCGATCCGCACCATGGTGGCGGAGGAAGAAACAACCTTCGACTGGGAAGACGGTATCGCCACCCGGCGGATCGATGGCAATCGCCTGCATGCCATCCTGTGGGGCGTAGACGGTCTTGTGGGGGAAGCCGAGACGCTTTGGGAAAAGACATACGCGCCGTTTCCGGAAGATCCTGACGTCTTAAATGAGATGGAATCACAGCTTTGGAATGGTTTGCAGTGAACCCATTCTGCCTAGTTCTCAATTCACACTACCGCGCCGTCCATACGGGCGGCGTTTTCTTTATGCCACTCAGGAGGTAAATTTCCCATGATCTGCGTCTATCCAGTCGACTGCACCGACTTCTCCACCAACGGCAACGGCACCCTGGCTCCGCTGTCAGCGGAGGTCACGGAAACCCTGAACGGAGAATACGAACTGCAGCTGGTACATCCCATCGATGAGGCGGGTAAATGGCAGCGACTGGTGGAAGGCTGCATCCTTCGCGCACCGGTTCCCGCTGCCATGACACCCCGCGTCAACTTCACCGCTCCCGGAGACGACAACCGGACGGAGGTCTGGCGGGTCAACACGGATTTCTCCGGCGCGGAAACCCGGAAAGGCACCCTGCGCTTGCGCTCCGGGCCGGGCACCAAGTATAAGGTGCTGGCGACCTATAAGAACGGCTCCTTC
>JAFUFC010000160.1 GCA_017470095.1 Clostridia bacterium
AGCAGGGACAATTTGCGGATACTGTTTAGCCAGCGTTTCCGAACAGGGCCAGCCGATGGCGTATACCGCCACCAGCTGATCATGCAGTACTTCATCGCCAAAGTATTCCTCCAGCAGCCGATAGCACATATCCGCGCCCTGGGAAAAGCCCGCTAAGATGATGGGTCTGCCTTGGTTTTCATTCTCCAGGTAATAGGCAAATGCAGCGGACACATCCGTATAAGCGAACCGCATCCAGGGTTCCCTGTCTTCCTGATTCAAAGCATATACCTTCATGGCAGCCTGGCGGTAATAGGGCGCAAACATGCGCGCCCGATCCGTGTAAATGCCGCGCTCCATGTTCAGCGCGCCCAAGAAGGATGCTTTTGTCGCTTCATCCTCCATAGACATGTTGTATTCGTCGTTCATATCCACCGTAGGGCAAATGAGGAACGCATCCACATCCTTGTTTTCGCCGTCGCCGTAATAGGCCCAGCAGGCAGGATCGGCGTAATCGACGGACGCGGCCACGCCTGTATTCGCTGTATACTTTTCAACGAGCGCGTCATACGCGCCGATCGCGCCATCCAGCAGCGCCAGCAAGTCCACTTCCGCGATCATCCCTTCCGCATCCGCCCCTTCAAAGCACAGGGGATAGATGACGGGCGGGTTATCTAAGGTCAGCTGCTCCATGCCGCGAAGCTGCTGCGTACTCTGATATACCAGATTGATCTTATAGAATGCCTCGTTATCTTCTGTTACCCAGCGTTCAAAGACCAGCTTCACGCCGATGGGCGTGTGCTGCTCCACCGTGTCCGGCAGCAAATAATCGCCGTAATTCAGTGCAGCCAGCACGCTAGCAATGTTGGCGTCATGCCCGCAAAGGAAGGAGAATTTGCGGCCTTCCTGCGTCAGCTCCGCCCGGATTTCCTGAAGCAGCGGATGCGCCACGTTGACCGAAACCATGGGAGAACAGAATAGCATATCGGTGTAGGTATCCACAATGGAATGGATCTTTTGCCATTCTTCCATGGACAGGTCATGCCCGAAGGCGGCCTTCTGTTCGTCCGCTTCCTCATAGTATTGCAGGATCATGGCATCCGCCACACTGGTGGCGTTTTTGATGGGGCCGGTCATGCTGGGCTCTTTGCCTTCCGTCAGGGTCAGGACGGTTTCTCCCTTCAGTAGATCGCCATACGTTCCGGCCTGATAGCTTTCGCTTTGTTCAATATCCGCCGTATCCATGAGCAATGAAATGGCATCGTTCAGATCAGCGAGAATGCCATCAAAGCCGTTTTCTCCCACAATCTCCGCAAGCGCGTCCTGGGCATATTCGTCTGTTATGAAATTCAGGGAAGGCTCAAAGGTGGGGTCCATGGTATCATAAGTCCCATGATACTCGATAGGCGGCTCCGCCACGGGCAGAAGCCCGGCGGAAAAATACCGGGCCGTAGCCAAGGTGCGCTGCTTGGCATTGGCGTAGAAGCGCACCTCACCCTCCTCCGGCTGGTAATTCTCCGGAAACAGCCCTTCCTTCTCCAGCCACAGCCGGAAATACTGGCCCATCATGGTTTCCAGCACCCCGCCGCGCAGCGAAAGCTCGCTGGGGTTGGAGGTCCAATCGAACCATTCATGGGGCGTTATATCGCCCAGCAGCGAACCGTTGCCGGACAGGGGCGAGCGGATATTGTGGCGGCTCAGCACCACCACCCGATCCAGAGTATAATTGTCTTTCGCGCCGCTTTCCGCCATGCTGCCCGTTATCAGGGCAGCACAGCATATTGCAAGAATCAGCAGCAGAGAAATGGCTTTTTTAAGCATCGTAGGATCCCCTTTCATGCAGTGGAAGAACTGCCATTATGTCCGCTGAATCTTTAAACTCAGTTGATTGGGCAGTTCAGCGTTTTCATTCCAGTTGTATTTCATTTCTTCCGTGATACCCTTCAATACCGTCAGCGCCAGATCATCGCCTGATTCTGTCACGTCCAGGCGCTGCCCGCCATAGCTGACCATCCATTCCGCGGTTTCCGTGGTCTCGGAGTATTCGCACACCGCCTGGATGCGCGGGTTCTCGATCATGGACACCAGCATCTGCGCCGATTCCTCAAAGGCCAGCTGAATGCGGCTGGAAGTCCTGGGTGCGATCTGGTTTTTATTGCAATAGGCTTCGATCTGCCCCGCCATGCCCAGGAAGTCGTAATCACGGCTTTCGATGTTCAGCTCCAGCACCTTCAGCTTCTTGATGAAGCGCCGGGTGTTTTCCCTTTGCGGACGCTCGAAAATCTGCTCCGGGGTGCCGTCCTCGTAGATTCCGCCCTCGTCCATGTAGAAGACGCGGTTGGAGATGGCCCGGGCGAAGTTCATTTCATGGGTCACGATCATCATGGTCTTGCCGGTCTTGGCCAGGTCGCGGATGACGGCCTGCACCTCGCCCACCATGGTGGGATCGAGCGCAGAGGTCGGCTCGTCCAGCAGGATCACGTCGGGGTCCATGGCCAGGGTGCGGGCGATGGCGATGCGCTGCTTTTGCCCGCCGGAAAGCTCGTCGGGATAGTTCAGCGCCTTTTCCGCCAGACCCACCGTGCGCAGCAGCCGCATGCCCTCGTCATAGGCCTCCTGCTTGCTTTTTCCCAGCAGATCCATGGGGGAGAGCATGATGTTTTCAATCACCGTCAAATGACCGAATAGGTTGAAGCTCTGGAACACCATGCCCATCTTCTGGCGAATTTTGTTCATATCGCATTTTTTGTCCGTGATTTCCTCGCCATCCACCCAGATTCGCCCGCTTGTGGGCTTTTCCAGCTGGTTGATGCAGCGAAGCAGGGTGCTTTTGCCCGTACCGGAGGGCCCGATGACGGAAATCACGTCGCCGTCATGAATTTCCACGCTGACATCCTTCAAGGGGGTCACATTGGGATATTCCTTTTTCAAATTCTCGATCTTAATCATGGATGTTCACCCCTTTCAGGATGCGTTCGCGCTTGCGCTTCTTGGGATCAATGCTGACGCGGATGCGGCTGACGGCGAAGCTGAACAGCCCTTCCAGCACAAAATAGATAACGGTAACAGCGATCAGGGGGAAGAAGGCTTCGTAGGTGCGGCTGCGCACGATGTCGCCCATCTTGGTTAAATCCTGCACGGCGATATAGCCCACGATGGCGGTGGCCTTGATCAGGCCCACGATTTCGCCCTGATAGGCGGGTAGCACATGGGGGATGGCCTGGGGCAGGATGATCTTGAAGAAGGTGTGCCGGTTGCTGTGGCCCAGGGCGTAGGCCGCTTCATACTGGCCCCGGTCGATGGTGCCAACGCCCATCTTGAGGAGGCTGAACACCGCCGCGCCGAAGGTGAGCGTGAAGCCGATCACCGCCACGGCAATGCCGCTGATGGCCACGGAACCAAAGATGATGTAATACAGGATCATCAGCAGCACCACCATGGGCGTACCCGTGACCAGCCAAATGCTGAAGCGGGTGGCACCGTTGGCGACCAGATTCCCGTTCCTGCACAGCATGAACACCACAAAGCCCAGGACCGTGCCAAACAGGATGGAAAGCAGGGTGATCAGCATGGTGGTGCCCACGCCCTCCAGGAACAGCTTCCAGCGGGCTTCGCGGATGAAGGTTTTGTTGAAGCTGGCTGCCAGGCCGTCCCAGAAGGATTCTGTCTGGCTGGAAACGGCTGTGGAAGCCGCTGCCGGAGCTTCCGCTTTCAGCACCATCATCACAGTCCCGCCGGAATAGTTGGGATCGGAGAAATAGACGCTTTCCGCCCGTTCGGCGGTGATGGTAATGCCCGCGCATCCCAGGTCGCTTTTTCCGCTCTGCACGGCGGGCAATATACCGGAAAAGTTCATATCCTCGATTTCCAGGCCATAGCCGTATGCCTCGCAGAAACGAACGATGATATCGATATCATAACCCACGATTTCATTGTTTTTGATGTAGCTGAAAGGCTCATAGAGGGCCTCCGTAGCCAAACGCAGGGTGCCGTTGGGCGCGGGGAAGGATTTGTAATCCGGCAGGGTCTTGGCCGCGTCATCCAGGCCGAACCACCGCCGATCAATTTCCGCCAGCGTACCGTCCGTCTGAATCTTTCTCAGATATTCGTTCATCTGATCCCGCAGCTTCGCGCCTTCCTCGGTCTTGGCAAACACATAGCCAAATTCAAAGCTGTCCAGATATTCAGGCACATAGGTCAGCTTGTCGTTTTCCTGCATCTGTACCTTGGCTACCGGCTCGTCGGCAGCGAAGCTAACGATTTTGCCGGTGGTGAGGGCGTTGATCAGGTCGGCCTTATTATTGTAATAGGTCAAGGTGGCTTCCGGCAGCCGCGCGCTGATCATGGCGTCAAAGGAATGGCCGGTTTGCACGCCGATATTCCGGCCATTCAGCTCGTCCAGGGTTTTGTAGACGCCATCAGCTGTGATGGCAGGCGCTTTTTCAGCTTTCAGCACCGCCATGGCGATGCCGCCGTAATAGTTCGGATTGCTGAACAGCATGCTCTCGGCCCGCTCCTGCGTGATCGTGATGCAGGAGGAAGCAAAGTCGCACTTGCCGCTTTGTACGGCCGCGAGAACGCCATCGAAGCTCATCGCCTCAATTACCAGCCCGTAACCGTATTCCTGGCAGAATCGCGCCGCCACGTCTATATCGTAGCCAACCGCGCGGTTATTTTTCATATAAGTAAAGGGCGGCTGTGTGAGGTCTGCCGCCATGCGCAGGGTGCCATTGGCGGCGGGCAGGTTCGCATAGTCCATGACTGTGCGTTTGGCATCGTCAGCGCCAAACCAAGCTTCGTCGATTTCCGCCATTGTGCCGTCTGCCCATAAAGCTTTCAGGAAATCGTTGTATTGGCTGCAAAGGGCCTGACCTGCTTCCGTCTTAGGGAAAATCGCGGCCAAATTGCTTTCGGTCAAATATTCATCCAGAATCATCAATTCAGGATTTTCAATCTTCATGAAACGGACGATGGGTTCATCCGTACACCAGGCGTCAATCTTCCCCGTTTTCAAAGCGGCCAGGGAATCGGCCTGGGTATTGAAATAATTCACCTGCGCATTGGGCAGACGGGTTTCCACCAGCCGTCCGCTGATTGTGCCGGTCAGAACGCCAATACGTTTGCCGTTCAGCGCGTCTAAGGTGGAAATCGTACCCTGACCGGACACGGCGCAGCTTTCTGCTGTCAGGGCGGGGGCATCCGCTTTCCGAATTGCCAGCACGATGCCGCCCTGGTAGTAGGGATCGGAGAAATTGATGCTTTCCTTCCGCTCCTCCGTGATCGTCAGGGGCGAAGCGCACATATCGTATTTGCCGGATACCAGGCCGGGAATCCGCGCGGCGGCGTCCACGTCTTCAATTTCAGGCATATAACCATACCTGCGGCAGAACATTTCCGTCAGTTCAATGGCGATGCCAGTCAATTTTCTATCCTTGATATAGGAAAAGGGTATGCTGGTACTTTCGGTTACTACCTTCAGCGTACCATTTTCGCCGCTGAAGCCTGTCAGATCAACCACCTTGACGTTTTCGTCGTCGCCGAACCACTTATCATACAAGGCGTTCAAGGTGCCGTCGGCCATGATCTGCGCCAGCATTTCGTTGAACTGGCCTCGGATTTTGTCAGCCCGCTCGCTGTTTTTGCCAAAGCCAAAGGCGTAATCATCCTGCGTGATCTTTTCGGGCAGAAAGGTAATCTCCGGCACTTCCTTGCAAATGATACGGACAACAGGCTCGTCGCCCAAGAAGCCGTCAATTTTGTTCTTGGTCAGGGCTGTCGTCACATCGCTGTTGGAGTTATAGTAAAAATATTCGCTGTTTGGATAGGTTTCCAGCGTGGCGGCTTCAAAGCTGGTGCCTGTCACGATGCCCATGCGCCTGCCATTCCAATTCAGGGGGCTGATGGACGCGGCAGCCTGCGTCGTTTCCATTGTGTTGCCCTCCGTCAGGATGGCCAGCACCACGCCGCCGGAGCTGGTGGAATCGGAAAAGAGCACCTGCTCCTTGCGCTCCTCGGTCACGTTCATATCGGTGGTAAAATCATATTTGCCTGACTGGATGGCCGGGATGCGGGCGGTAAAATCCACGTCGCCCAGCTCCAGTTTGTATCCGGCATACCGGCAGAAGCGCACCACAAGATCAATATCGTAGCCCACGTTTTTGCCATCCTTGATGTAGGAGAAGGGCATATCCGTGGAGGTGGTCACCACCCTGATCGTTCCGTTTTCCCCGGTCAGGTCGGACATGTCCACAACCTTCCGCTCCTCATCCACGCCGAACCAGATATCGTCCAGCTCCTGCATGGTGCCATCCTGATGACAGAGCGCAAGGAAAGCGTTCAGCTCCGCGCACAGGGCGGCGCTTTCCGGATCGTTTTTGCGGAAGGCGAAGCTGTATTCCTGGTTGGTGATCCGCTCGCGGATATAGTCGATTTTCGGCTGCTCCGCGTGAATGGATTTCAGGCTCGGTTCGTCGCCCAGATAGGCGTCGATCTTGTTGGCCAGCAAGGCGGCGATGCAGTCCGGATAGCTGTTCAGCAGCAGATATTCGCTGTCCGGGAAATTAGAATAGGCAATATCCTCCATCAGCGTGCAGGTGAGCACGCCCAGGCGTTTGCCGTTGTAGGCCTGCCAGGCGGGGATATTGTCCGCATTCTCTGCAGGAACAGGAGCCGCTGCTTCGCCCCGCACCATGATCCCCAGCTTTTCCTCAAACAGAGTATCTGAAAAGCGCAGGGCTTCCCGGCGCTCCGGCGTGGCGTTCAAATTCGCCATGACGCAGTCCACGTCCCCGCTGATGGCGGCCGGTATGATCGCCCCATAATCATATACCTTGAATTGCAGGTCCGCTCCCAGCCAGGCGGCAAAGCGGCGGGCCAGCTCGATATCATACCCGTTCAGCTCCGTACCCGCATAATAGCTGTAGGGCGGCGCAATGCCGGAGGTGCCTACCGCCAGATGCCATTCCGCTTTTTCCGGCAGACTGATTTCCGGCATGGTTTCCGTCCCCTCTATTACCCACCGCCGGAACATATCATCCAGCGTGCCGTCGGATTGAAGCTCTCCAATAAACTGATTGAGCTTATCCTCCAGGCTCGGAATTTGGGAAACGGGAGAAATCCCCACGGCGATTTGAACCGGCTCGCCCATGGTTTCATCCAACAGATGAACGCCCCCGAAGCCTCCCTCGATGGCCAGCTGCATTTGCGTATAATCATACACATAAGCGTCTGCCTTGCCCTGGGCTACGGCCAGATACCCTGCAGCGTTATCGCTGAAATAAGCGATGGTGGCATTGGGCAGCTGCTCCCGGACAATTAAATCAGCTGCGTTGCCTTGCCCGAGGCCTATGATCATGCCAGGCTCGTTCAGCTCGGACAGAGCGGTGATCTCCGTTTCGGCGCAGGCCCCTGCCGTCAGCAGCATCAGCAGCGCCGTCAGCAGAATAAACAGTCGTTTTCTCATTTTCTTCATTCTCTCTGTTTTATTGATAAAGAATCTGATCGGTGATTTGATAGTTTTCGTTAAGCTCGGGAATTTTCACAGGCAATTTTCCATTTGCCTCTCCCTGCCCAAAGCACACGCAGAGGGCCGCCGCTAAATTGGGCACATAGGCGCTCCCAGCACCATCCGCTGGCGGCACGGCTCGCATGACGGAGGAGCCGTAGGTCAACAGCATGGCGTCCGCCTCCGGGAAGCGGGCGGCGTCATAAGGAAGCTGACAGCTGATGACGATAGCTGTTTTCCCTTTTGCGTGCAGAGCGTCGATGATCTTATCAAAGGTCGCAGAAGAGAAGCCATCCTCTGTGGATGGATCCAGACAGGCAGCGGCATAGACCCGGTGTACCAGGATCACATGATCCGCGCCAAGCGCCGCCAGGACGCATAGATCCTCGTTTTCCCGGGTACTTTTCGTCACCACGATCTGAGCGCCCTCCGGCAGCGCTTGCTTTTCTTCCAGCATCTGCGTTGCCAGCTCACCGTATCCCGCCCGGCTGGCGCAGGAATCCGCGAACAGGATCAGCGTCTTTTCTCCAGGCTTCAGGGAAATCGGAAACGCGCTGCTTTCGTTCTTGACCAGCGTCAGGCCTTTTTCGGCGATCTCCCATGCAATTTGCCGGTTTTCTTCACTGCCGACGCCGCTGACCGCCATATTCACCATTTCCTCAGTCACGGTAAAATCCTTCTGCTCCAGCAAACCGTATTTCTGCTTCAGCATCAGGATGCGGCGGACGGAGGCATCGACCCGCTCCTCGCTGATCTTTCCGTCCCGCACCAGCTGCACCGTAAGATCCGTCATATCCTGTATGCGCTGGAAAAGCGCCGTATCATAAACTGGCGGCAGCAGCAGCATATCCACACCGGCGTTGATGGGCAGGAGGATCATATCCTCATCCGTAAAGTTATCCGCAATGGCCGCCATATCCAGGGCGTCAGTAACGATCACACCCTCAAAGCCCATATCGCCGCGCAGGATATCGGTCAGGATCGTGCGGCTC
>JAFUFC010000161.1 GCA_017470095.1 Clostridia bacterium
AGCAGGAGCTACGGGAACTGCTGGATCATACCGCAGAAACGACAATCCGACGCAGTGAAGAATTGGAGCAGCAGAATACAGCGCATATACAGCCGCAATCGCAAGAGCGACAGATTGAAAAGAAAAAGAAAAAGCAAGAGAGAGGAGGTAGGTGAGTATGAACCAGATTGAAAATCAGATTCAGCACAGCATCCGGCAGCTGGCACAGAAAGAATGTGCCAACTATGACAATGGAAGTTGCCTGCCGGAGGATCGGCCTTGCCATGTGATCAGCCCGGTCTACAAGACCATTCACGACGGCGCTGTGATCTGTGATTATTTCCTTCGGGCAGTCTTGCCCTTGCAGCCGGAGCTGAACACAGCTGTCTGGCATGAGCTGCTGAGGGACGAAGATCAGGCAAGCGAAGGCTGGAAGGAATGCGTCCGCTGCCACAAGCCCTTTCTTCCCGGCAGCAACCGTCAGCGCTATTGCGCCGATTGCGGCGCAGCGGCCAAACAAGCCCGAAGCCGGGAGAAGCAGCGTCGCTACCGGGAACGGCAGAAAACACCGACGTGACCGTTACCCATTAGAACGAAAAATGCCCAGGAAAATCAACGCTTCCCGGGCACCCCATCGGGGCAGGACGACCGAATGGTCATCCTGCTTCCATTTTGAAAACAAAACGGTCATATTGGAGGTATGAACTGGATGAAAAAACAAACGGAGAAAATTTATCGGATGGAAGATGTATTTGACAGTTACAGCTTTGATGAAGATGTCCTTGGTTTTGACCGGGATGACGAACAGGAACCTACCTTGGAAGACATCTCCTTTTATGCCATAGAGGAGGATGGCTGCCTGTATCACTATTGTGGAAAAACCAGGATCAAAGTCCATGAGCATTTTGCAGATCGCGGGAAAAGCGTCAGTGATCTGATCGAAAACGTGATCCTGCATACCGCGAAAAAGACTGCTTAACCAAAAGAAAGAATTGATGAAAACCCACGCCTATGATACAATCACCCTGTATTGTAAGCGTGGGTTGTTTCAAACAGAAGGAGGATTTACAACATGAAACAACCATACAATGCCGCACTCTATATGAGGCTCAGCCGTGATGACGAGAATTACGGCGACAGTATCAGCATCGAAACACAAAGACTTGTCTTAAACGCATACGCCCGGGATCAAGGATTCTTCGTTGTGAATGAATACGTGGACGACGGCTGGTCCGGCACGAACTTTGAACGCCCCGGTTTTCAGCGGATGCTGGATGATATTGAGGCAGGCAAAGTCAACTGTGTCCTGGTGAAAGACCTTTCCCGGTTTGGCCGTGAACACGTCGCGATGGATTACTACCTGGAATTTTACTTCCCGGAAAAGCAAATCCGCTTCATCGCTATCACGGATAATGAGGACACTGAGAAGGGCTTGTCCGACTTCGTCCCGTTCAAGAACCTGTTCAACGAGTTCTGGGCCAAGGACACCAGCCGGAAGGTCAAAGCCGCTATCCATGCCAAGCACGCAGCGGGAGAGTGTACCGCTACCAAGCCGCCCTTTGGGTATATCAAAGACCCGGAGCACAAAAATCATATCATCGTGGATGAGGAAACAAGATGGATCATCGAGAAGATGTTTGATATGGCGGCGCATGGCGCGGGTACGAAGCGAATCGCCCAGGCATTGGCAAAAGAGAAGATTCCGACGCCCGGCTATACGGCCTATCAGCGATTTGGCCTATACGCCAACATCTATCGGGATGCTCCGCCGGAGAAAGCCTTTGCGTGGTCGATCTCCGTGGTCAGCGACATTTTGAAGGATGAAACCTACATCGGCAACAGCATCCACAACAAGCAAAGCACTGTCTCCTACAAGAACAAAAAACGGCTGAAAAAACCGTCCGATGATTGGTTTCGCGTGGAAGGCACCCATGAGCCTATCATCGATGCGGATATATTCTGGCAGGTGCAGGAGCAGATCGGGAACAGGCGCAGGGCCATGAAGGACGCTGAACCGCAAATCTTCGCAGGTCTGCTGAAATGCGCTGATTGTGGAAGAGCCATGGCAATTTCATCCATTACAGCGCACGCTGTCTATCGCTACTACAACTGCAGCAAATACCGCAGGTACAGCCGGATCACAGGCGCGTGCTCCTCCCATTCCATCCGTTACGACGTGCTGTATCAGCATATCCTCTCCCGTATCCAGTATTGGGTTGAACGAGCCCGTGCGGACGAGCAGGAACTATTGCAAAAACTGCTCAGCACCACGGATCGGGAAAGGCAAGCGGTACTCAAAAAGCAGGCTGCCGAACTGAAAAAGGCGGAAAAACGAAAAGAGGACGTGGATCGCCGATTCGCCAAGGTGTACGAGGATTGGGCGGATGAACGTATCACGGAATACAACTTTAAAATGCTTTCTCAGAAGTATCAGGCAGAACAGCGAGAGATCGAGGAGAAGATCAGCCAGCTCCAGGCATCCATAGAGAAAGAACACCAGAACGTCGAGGACGCGGAAAAGTGGATCAAGCTGGTCAGGCAGTACGAGTATCCCACCGAACTGACCGCTGAACTGCTGAACACGCTGATTGAAAAAATCCTGATCCATAAGCCGGTGAAACTTGCTTCCGGCTACAGAGATCAGGAAATCGAGATTTTTTACCGTTTCGTCGGTAAGTTGGACTAAGATTACATTTTTATCACTAAGTAAGGGGTACGGGGGGTGAACATGAACACCCTGATCACCAACGACAGCGCGGAGTTTGGCATCATTCGCATGCTGGTGTCCGATACGGACCGGGCCGCCGAAAAAATGGCGGAGGCCGGCTACCTGTGCCACGCCGATTATGTGGCCGCCGCCGAGATCGGCGACGAGTGCGGCAGCCTGAACAGCCTGCTTTCCACCATCAATCAGGGCAATATCAATTTGGATTATATTTACGTTACTTACAGCACCCTGAGCAAGCATCCCGTGGCCATCCTGAAATCCACCGATCTGATGGAGGTGGAGGAATTTTTGCAGGCCAAGGGCTACCGGATGCTGGAAAGGATTGACTGAGGAACGCGTTGAATCCAATCAGTATCAGAATTTCCACTTGGGTTCTATCAAACGCTCTGCGCTGCTCCGCAGCCCTTCGTTCAGCTTTGTCACAATAAAAAATTCATATCGAATCTTTCAGGAGTTTTGTTGTAAGGGACGTTTCTCGCATGGATAGAAAGCGTTTCGGCTTTTTTGATCTGCTTGATTCTGGCGCGTACATTGCGCGAGAAATTGCCTTTTCCAGCGGCAGCGCGGCCACCAGGAACGCGCAGGGCTTCTGCCATAAAGTTCACCTTCTTTTCCGTTGTGGTTTAGGAACGGCGGGCTTATTATAGAATTGCCCGCAAGGGTTCAGACCTTTTTCAGGAGGTTACCGTGGAGAAAATAGTCCGATATTTGCAGGAAAAATATGCTCCTCGAGCGTTGTTGGTGTATGGCTCTTTTGTTCGAGGCGATCAGGATGAATTCAGCGATTTTGACTGTATGATCATCGTGGACACAAAGACAAAAAATCACGATGACAGCATTATCGACGGCGTTCAACTTGATTGTTTCATTTTTACCGCCGCTGAAGTTGCAGGCGACGATATTGATACGTTCCTCACTGCTTTTGACAGCACCATCGTTTTTGATGACGGGATTGGGGCTGAATTGAAGAAACGAGTTCGGGAATATGTATCCGAGCACACCGTTATCGAAAAGAGCGAGAAGGAATTCATCGCTTCATGGATTCAGAAGACGATCCGCCGAATGTATAAGAATGACGATGAAGGAAATTATCGTGCTGTTGTTTTCCTTTTTGAGAGCCTGACGGACTACTGTTTCCTACGCGACATCTTCTATTTTGGCAGCAAGAAAACCATTGCTTTGCTCAAAGAAAATGATCCTCGCGGTTATGACCTTTTCCATGCTGCCATCACGTTGAAAACAAATGATAGTATCGAAGCCTGGGGCAAACACATCATTAGCACCCTTGGTCAATAGAATTATGGCTTCATCCCCGGCCAGACTTCGTCAATGAAGGGTTATCCTTCATAAGGAACTTATCCTTTCCAGCGACAGCGCGACTACCAGTTCGCGCAGGGTTTCGACCGCAAAGTTCACCTACTTTTCCATTGTGGATTTGGGGTGGAGGGGATATAATAATTGTGATTATCAAATTCTCGTTATTCGCTGTAAGTGGTGTGGGCAATGAAAGGAACTGCTGATTTCTATAACAAGACAGCTTCTGACGGGGCATCGTCTGGCTATAGTGACGAATCATTAATCCCTGCACTTCTTGACTTTGCAAAACAATTTCCTGTAGGCAGCAAATTTCTGGATCTCTGCTGCGGCTGTGGACATGATTCGCAGCGTATTCATAACCTCGGTTATGAAGTTATTGGTATTGATTTCAGCGAAGAAAGTATCCGTATTGCCAGAGAGCGAAATCGCGAGATTACTTTTTACATAGATAACATTCTTAATGACTATTCATACATCGGCAAAGTTGATGAAATCCTCGTTATAGCCGGTTTGGTGCATATTGAAACAACAATGCTCCGGGATGCTTTTTCTCGAATGCATCATGTTTTGACCGATTCTGGACGTCTGTTCATCACTATTCGTGAAGGCCATGGAAAGATGATGGATCGGAGCCTTAAAACCATCGACGGCGAAGAGTATGACCGTAACTTTATAGCCCATACAAAAGAAGAAATGATCCAAACATCCGAAGGATTATTCTCTTATGTTGATGAAGTTGGCTGGGATGGAACGGTATGGCACAATTACATATTCCAGAAACAATAGTAGCAGATCACGGCTTCACGCCCGGCCAGACTTCATCAATGAAGGGTTAAGCTTCATAAGGAACTAATCCTTGGGGAGACCGCGTAGTCGACGTGGCTATGCGGTTTTCCTTTGCTTTGGGGATGCTTCCAGGGTGATCGGTTCCGTCAGGATGGGAATCTCGATCTGGCCGACAAAGTTGAAGACGATCTCTACCGTCTGCCTGCGGTGCCCGGAGGACTTATCTGCCTCGTGGACGATGATCTTTTTCACGAACTCGTTCACGATGGCCGTGGTCAGCTCGGGAATATCCACATATTTCTCCACCAAGGCAGCAAAGCGGTCATAGTTGTCGTTATCTTCTTGCTGCTGACCGATCCATTCTTCCATGACGGTGATTTTGGTTTTGAGCCGCTCTTGCTCCTCTTCATAATCCGCCATCATTTTCTGATAGCGGTCATCGGAGAGAGCGCCCAGGACGTGATCTTCATACAGGCGGGTGATCAATTTGTCGATATCTTCCAGACGCCTTTTCGCCTGTGTCAGCTGCTTCTGGTTCTGCTGGATGCTGCTGTCCTGTGCCTTGCGGGTGGATTGCATCCACTCCTGCTGAATGCCTTCTGCGTCCTCTCGGACGTATGCCGTTACGGCACGGATGCGCTCCAGCACGATCTCTCGCAGCACTTCCTCCCGGATGTAATGGCAGGTGCAATCGCCGCGTCCGCTTTTGTAGGCAGAACAGGAGTAGCGATCCTGCCTTCCTTCGTATGCTTTGCAGGTTGCAAAGTGCATCCGCCTTCCGCAGTCGGCACAGAATGTGATGCCGGCAAACAATCCCTCCCGCTCTGCACGTTGAATGCTCCGATGGCGCTGTTTCCGCAGATCTTGCACACGATCCCACAGTTCTTTTGAAATGATGGGATTCTGCGTGTCAGGTGTGATGTGCATATCATCCACGTGGTTGGCGATCCGCTTCTTCAATTTGTAGGATTTGGAGTAGGTTTTGAAGCTGCAAGTGCAGCCCGTGTACTCCATCCGTCCCAATATTTCAGCGGTTGTGCTATCCTTCCAGCGATACGGGTGAGCAGGCGAAGGTTTCCCATGACGGCTATTATAGATAGCTGTTGGGGTAAGAACCTGGTCGCGTTCCAGCATGGCTGCGATGCTTTCCGGTCCTTTGCCCTGCATGGCCAGGTCGAAGATATGCCTCACTACCGGCGCAGTCTCTGGGTCGATGATCCAGTGCCCTTTTTGCTCCGAGTCTTCCAGGTAGCCGTAGGGTGGACGGTTGAGATGCCCGCCGCGCAAGCCCTTTGCTTTGATAACCGCTCGGACTTTCCGGCTGGTATCCTTGGCGTAGAAGTCGTTGAACAGGTTGCGGACCGGGGTGAAGTCACTGTCGCCTCGCTCGGAATCAACGCCGTCGTTCACGGCAATGAAGCGAACATTCATGCTGGGAAACACGATCTCGGTGTAGTGGCCCGCTTGCAGATAGTCTCTGCCAAAGCGGCTCATGTCCTTCACGATGATCGTGCCGACCTGCCCCGCTTCCACCAGAGAGAGCAGCTCTTGCATCGCGGGACGATTGAAGTTGGCGCCGGTATAGCCGTCGTCTACGAAAAACTTTGTGTGGGTGAAGCCGTGATCGTCAGCATACTTTTGGAGCAAGGCTCTCTGGAAAGAGATTTGTCAAGGATTTTTTTATCTTGGAAATACAAATAAAGCAACTGAACGCTATTACGGAAGAGGGCTTTGGATTGGGCGCAATAGGGCAAATAAATTAAAGGATAAATTTTGCCTCCCCCCTTGATATCTGCCGATAAATGAATATAATATTTTATGTTAGAGGCAACTAATCGGAAAGACGCCTCCAGCACCGATTATTTGATGCAGATGAAGAGTGGGAGATGTTTATTTGAAAGGTTATCTTTCAATACAAGAAACAGCAGGAAGTTGGGGCATCTCCGTTCGCTGGGTCAATCAATATATCCTTGAAGAGCGGGTTCCGGGATGTGAACGCTTTGGCCGTTCCAGAAAACGCGGTGAGGCCGGAGAGGCGGAAGCCTGGCGTACAAAAGAAGGAAAAAGCAGAAAACCCCTCCTGAAAGCATATTTTTTTGATCCGTGGTTAGCCAAAACTAACATTGGAGGAGGAAATAATGAATGCGTGTCCGTGGTTCAAATGAAAACCCTTTAGATTGGCCTCGCATCCGGCATTTGATGAAACTGGGCATCTTCGCGGCACTGATGGTTCTGGTGGGCGATATGCTTCTGGGGTGGGGCGTGCATGACGCAAGCCAATCAGGCATGGAAAGATTTCTTTCCATGTACCTGCGCCTGCCTGACAGCACGATCTTCTGGTCCGCCTTTCTCGGTTTGATCGGCATCCCGCTGGAGGCGCTGTGCTATTTTTCTGTGTATCGGCTGATCAAGCCGTATTCTGAAAGATATGCACACCTTTACCGCAGCGGCATCCTGGGAATCCTGGCTTTCGGCGGCTGCGGGGTACACGTGCCCTGCCTGGCCTGTGTGTTTTTCTATAAGTATATGACCGCTGCCAAACCGGATACGGCGCTGGACGCCTCGGTTCGCTTCGGGCTGTATTTCCTGCTGCCTGGGATGATCCTGTTTTTCATCTTCTGGATCGTGCACCACATCGCGCACATCGGCGCTTTCGCAAAGGGCATGACGCCCTATCCCAAATGGTGCTGGATCTTCTGCCCGGCGGTGGGTATGGCGCTGACCATGCTGTGTAAATTCCTGCCCGAAACGGCGCTGCGCAACGCCGTCACCGCGGCCTGGATCAGCATTGGCAATCTGTGGATGTTTATCAGTTTGCTGTTGATGTCCCGAAAGGCGGAAGAGAATGAAAAAAAAGGAGCTGAAAACGCGTGAGCATTCCCGTTCTGATCGTTGAAGCCCTGATCTTTGCCGCCCTGTTTACTACGGCGGTGTTTTCAGGGGCAAAGAAAAAGGAAACGGCGGCCGGCATTCACAATTATCCGCCGGATATCCAGGAGGAGTACTTCAAGACTCATCCCCGGCAGGACGTGTCCTACAAATCGAAAAAGGTAATCTTCACCAAGAGTTTTGGCGTCCTGCTGTTTACCGTCATCCTGACGGCCTGCGCCTATTTGGCCGGCGCAAAAACCTTCTGGCAGGGCTTCGCCGTCGCCTTCGGGCTGATGGTCTGGATCGGCGCCTATGACACCTTCTTCCTGGACTGGGTGCTGTTTGCCA
Source organism: Clostridia bacterium (assembly GCA_017470095.1). Taxonomy (GTDB): domain Bacteria; phylum Bacillota; class Clostridia; order Christensenellales; family Aristaeellaceae; genus RUG563. The sequence continues at coordinate 8,030 of JAFUFC010000161.1, forward strand.
ACATGAAATGCTTTCGCCTGCCGGGCACGGAGCGCATGGACAGAGCGTATCACCAGAAATGGTTTCACCTGAAGGGGATGCTGTTCCCCGGCATCGTATTCGCGCTGATTCCCGCCGCGCTGGTGGGATGGATCATCACGCTGATCGTTTAATGGAGGGGCTGCAAAATGGCAAGAAAAGATTCCGAGCACCAGAAAAAATCCATGAGCGCCCTGTTCCGGGGCAAGGCAATCTTCAAGCCCCTGAATACGGGCTGGATCGACGATCATGTAGCCTGCGTGCGGGAATGGATCGCCAACATCTTTTTCTACACGAAAAACGGGAAAACCATCATGATCGACGCCGGTTACAACTATGAACGCCTGCGGGAGAAGATGGGATGGCTGAACATTGATCCCGCTGCCATTCAGGATATCCTCATCACCCACCAGGATACCGACCATGTGGGCGCGTTGGAAACAGACAGCGAACTGCTGTTCAAAGACGCGACGGTGTATATCGGCGAAATCGAAAACCGCTACCTCACCGGCGAAACGAGGAGAAAGGTTTTTCATGGGTTTTACAGGCTGCCCATGGTGAAGATGAACAACAAAAAAACGTTGTTGAAAGACGGCCAAATCATCTATATCGGCGATATCAAGATCGAGTGTATCCTGGTGCCGGGCCACACCTGGGGGCACATGGTCTACCTGATCGACGATACCTACCTTTTCACCGGGGACACCATCTGGTTCGGCGCGGACGGCGGATACAGCTTCATCAGCACGCTGGCGGAGGATAACAGGCTGGCTGTTCAATCCCTGGCGAAGCTGGAAGAAAACATTCGGGGACGCAACCACCGCATTGCGGTCATCACCGGACACACCGGCTGGACGGACGATCTGGATTTCATCTTTGCACATCGGGAAGAAATTTGCAAGCCATTTACAAATCACTACACAGATCCGGAAGCGCCCTACGACGGCTACGAAGAGGACGACGATACGGAAGCGAACGCCAGAGGCGGATTGCTGGCAAAGAAAAAGGCGGAGAAATCATGACGAAAAAGATTTGGGACCTGTATGCGCCCATCTACAAGCGGGCCATGAAGGCGGATCAGCACATTTATGATTTCATGTACCAACGCATCCCGGAGAAAATCCGAGGCCTGGAAGTGCTGGAAATCGCCACCGGCCCGGGTCTGCTGGCCCGGCACGTAGCCCCGGCGGCCCGGCGGATGATCGCCACGGATTATTCCGACGGCATGATCGCCCAGGCGAAAAAGGGCAAGGCCATCCCCAACCTGACCTTTGAAGTAGCAGACGCCATGAGCCTTCCCTACGGGGACGCCTCCTTTGACGCAGTGATCATCGCCAACGCATTGCACATCGTGCCGGACCCGGAAAAGGCGCTGAACGAAATTGACCGGGTGCTGCGGCCCGGCGGATTGCTGATCGCGCCGAATTTCGTGGAACACAAGGGCACGCTGCTGAGCCGTGCTTGGTCGGGTGTCCTTAAAATCGCTGGCGTTCGGTTCGAGCACCAATGGACGGGCGGGGAATACCTGCAATTTCTGGAGGCGCACGGCTGGCAGGTGGTTTTCAGCCAGGAGATGGCGGCCCGCATCACGCTGATGTACGCGGAGTGCGTCAGGAAGAAGGAGGCAACGCCGTGAAAAAATACACGCCCGAAAAGTTAGTGGCCATCAGTCGCTATGCAAAGCTGTTTCCCGCGCTGCCCTAGGATATCCAGCGGGACGTGTACACCCGGATGCGGGCGCTGCTGGAGGAGGAAAAACGCTGGCGCGATCCGGGGAATTACAAACATATCGCCCAGATCCTAACCACCATCGCGCTGTATGAGGTTTTGCAGCAGCACGGCAGGAGTGAAGAAGATGCCTTCAAAATCGTCTCCGAAGCCATGTGGTGCGCGCTGACGCCGAAAACCTATCAGCGCGGCTTTCCTTTTTCCTGCCAGCCATGAAAAAGATTTTGCCCTTCGGCTTCCGCCGCGGCTCCGGCGCGGGCTGGCGCTACACCTTGCATCTGGATGAGGACCCCAAGGACCGCTTTCATTTTGAGTGCATCGAATGCCTGTACCGGCACATCTTCCACGAGTGGAATCTGATGAAATTAGGGGCCATGTTCTGCCATTCGGACGTCATCAATTTCGGGAATCTTCCCTACACGGATTTCAGGCGAACGAAAACCCTCTGCCAGGGCGGGGACTGCTGTGATTTTGATTTTATTCGCCACGATACCGACGCCGGGGACGGCTGGGAGAGGAGCAAAAGCGTATGAAGTACGCGGGAATGCCGCTGGGGATGTGGCTGCTGTTTCGGCGGCCCTTTCAAAGAAACCTGACGGATGCCCTGGGCATTGATCCGACAACAGCCAAGGAGATCACGAAAAAGGCCAAGGCCCAATACAGACAAATCATTGCGAAGCTGCCCACCTTTGAACGGGGCGACCGCTTCCAAATGAACGTCGTCAGCTGCGCCATGCTGGCGGGCTTTTTGCTGAATTTGCCGCAAAAGCCGTCTGCGGATCAGGTGACAAAGTATTACAACGACGCCATGATGATCCCCGCCATGCGCTGGTTTTGCCGGATGAGCGGAAAACGCAAGTTCAGCGAAAAAGACGTCCGGGGCATGCAGGCCGCCGCTGCTCTCCGCGCCGGCGACCGAAACCCCTACTCTTGGAACATGGACTTCCTGCCCTATGAGGACGGCAGCGGCTATGAAGCCCGATTCAGCCGGTGCGGGATATGCACACTGATGCGGGAGCTGGGCCTGTTTGAATACGTCCCCGCCATGTGCCGCCTGGACTATGCCATGAGTGACGCGGGCGGCGCATCGCGCTTCGTGCGGCAATATACCCTGGCCTCCGGCGGGCCTTACTGCGACTGCGGATACAAGCGGAAGGAGAAATGACACAGCCTGTCATGTAAACGCTCTTGGCTGGACGAACCTGGTTTGCCCGATCGCCGCGCTGATTGCGGCGGGCGTGGGCAGGCTGTTCTAAGGGAGGCAAACATGATCGTTTTGCAGTTGATCCTGTTCTGCGCGCTGTTCACGCTGATGGTTAAATTCGCCGTGGGCAATAACGCCCTGAACGCGTTGTTCTTCTATCCAAAGCTGGTTCAGGAGCGCGTTTATCAGCTCGGCCTGACAAGCCGGGAGACCGTCGCGCGAAAACGAATGCGCTTCATGATCCCGTTTTTTCTGGTCATGCTCCTCGCGCTGCTGTTGATCGTCGGTTTGTGGAACGGCATCCGGGATTTCTGGCCTGCCTACCGCCAGGCGCTGCTGTTCCTGGAGGTTATGAACTGGTATGACGGCATCGTGATCGACCGGCTGTGGGTGGGACATTCCAAGCTTTGGATCATTTCCGGCACGGAGGACATCCCCTTTGTGCAGAGCTGGCCACAGGTGCTGAAAAAGCGCGGCATCCTGACGCTGATCTGGATGATCGGCGCGGCGGCGGTCGCTGGGCTTGTGGTATTGATTTTCTAAGGAGGAAGCGCGATGCAATTTGATGAAATGGGCCTGATGACCGGGAAAATTCTATTTCTGCTGCCGGGGACAGCCTGCGATTACCAGACGAATTTCGGCGCCGTGCTGGGAAGGCTTTCCGCAAAGTATCATTTGGTCTGTGTCAACTATGACGGTTTTGATGGCAGCGGCCTGATCTTCCCGGATATGATCACGGTCACGGAAAAGATCGAGCGGTACATCAAAGAAAACTATGACGGGAAGATCGACGGGGCCATCGGTTCCTCCCTGGGAAGCAGCTTTGTGGGGCAGCTGATCCAGCGGCAGAACGTGCATTTGGATCACGGCATCTTCGGCAGCCCTGATCTGGATCAGAGTGGAAAATTCAGCGCATGGCTGCAATCCAAGCTGGTGGTGCCGCTGCTGACCAGCTTTACCAAAGGCGAAAAGAAGAAGGCCAAGACCCGGGAAAAACTCAAGCGCTTTTTCGAGATGAGCGACGAAATGGCGGATACATTCATGGCCTGCTTTGAGAAATTTTCGCCGGAATCCATCAGGAATGAGTATTACACCGATCTGCTCACCTATCTTCAGGACGATATCCATGTGGAGCACACCAAGGCGCATTTCATCTACGCCGCAAAGATGGGTAAAAAATATCTCAACCGCTATCAGAAATACTTCCGCGATCCGGAAATCCGGGCGTTCGATATGCAGCACGAGCAATGGCTGTTCGGCGGGGACGAATACGCGGTGCCCGTATTGAAGGCCATCGACGAATTTATGGAAACGCCGGTTTGATCTGAGGTGATTCAATGGTCGTTTTGCTACTTGAAAGCCTGGTCGTTTGCTTCATCCTTTTTCTGCCGTGCGTGGTTGCCATTGCCAACGGGACCCATAACGCTGCCTTCCTGTTCGAGAACGACGTGCAGGAACGGGTCGTTCAGATGGGTCTGATCACAAAGGAGAGGCTGGATCGGAATAAAAAGCTGTTCAAATGGGTCACGCTGCCCGTTCTGATCGTATTTGTGCTGTGGGCGGTCTATGGCATCAACGGCGCAAGAGGGTTCTGGCTGCCCTTTTGGCAAATATGGGTGCTGGCCATGGCGGAGGGACTGTTTGACAGGTTCTTCATCGACTGGTACTGGGTGGGCCACACCAAGGCTTGGACGATTCCGGGCACAGAGGATCTGAAACCGTATATCCCCCGAAAGACACTAATCGTAAAATGGCTGATGACGATTATTGGGAATCCGATCATCGCGGCAGTTCTGGCCGGGATCATGTTCCCCCTATTCGGGCGCTGAGGAGGGCTTGACAATGGGCCTGACGATTCTTCTTTCTCTTGTCGGCTGCGCGCTGCTGTTTCTTGGCATCTGGGATGTAACGGTCACCACGCCCACGAAGCTGCTGGCAAAGCATTTCCCGGAAGATGTGCAAGAACGGTTGCGGCCAAGGCTGGAACAATAGGAAAACCATCCGGCATCCCCCCGCCGCGTTCTCGGATGGATCATCTTGATCCTTTTCTGCCTTGCGTATGTCGGGCTTTTGTGATCGGCGGCATGGATGGGCTGCGGCGTGACTTTACCTTCTGGCAGTTCTTCCTGCGGTTTTTCATCATCGGCGCTGTGATCAAAGTGTTTGACATCATTTGCCTGGATTATGTCCTGCTGACGGAAACGCACTTCTTTCAGCACTATTTTCCTGAAACGGAAGGCTGTTCCGGCTGGCAGGACTTCGGATACAACCGCAGGCAGCAGGCAAGGCAGTGCATCATGATCCTGATCGGCAGCGCGCTGACAGCAGGCTTGTTTACCCTGATCAAATCATAAAAGGCACAGAGGAGCAGAGATCATGAAAGTATATGAATTTGGTGAGGAACATGAGAAAACCTTTGTGATGTTCCAGTGCGCGGCAGAGCCCTGGTGGGTATTCAAGGCGTCCGCTGAGGCTATGGCAAAGGACTATCACGTTTACCTTTTTATCACAGATGGGCATGACGAGCTCGGCACAGAGTTTGTCTCTATCGAAAAGAACGTGAAGGATGCCGCTGATTTTCTGCGAAAAAACGGGATCTCCCATATAGAGGCTATGTACGGCGTTTCCATGGGCGGGGCCAGCGTGATCCGCTTTCTTGCGACAGAGGATATTCCTGTAGAAAAAGCGATCATCGACGCCGGGATCACACCCTACCCGTATCCGAAACTCATCTGCCGCCTGATTGCCATCAAGGATTGGCTCACCATGATGCTGGGAACAAAGTCCATGGTGTTCATGAAGCTGGCGGCCCCTCCAGAGCGCTGGACGCCAAAGGGAGAAGACCCTGAAGAGCACTACCGAAAGATTTTTGATTTTGAGAAGCATCATTTTTCATCCCGGACGATCTATAACGTCTTCTGGTCTACCAACAATTATGCCATGCCCGATCCCGTTCCTTCCGTTTCGACAAAGATCGAATACTGGTACGGGGAGGAAGAAAAGAAAGCGCGGAAAAATGATCTGGCCTACACACAGCGGGTGTATCCGCAGACTGTGGCACGGGAATTCAAGGGGCTCGCTCATGCGGAGCTGGTATTGATGTTCCCGGATCGGTTTTACAGCGAAGCCTCCCAGTTTCTGGAGAAATGATATACAAGAACAGACATAAAATTGAAGGGAATCAAGAAAAAATGATGAAATACAGGGGTTTCTACTGGAAGATGTTTGCTCCAATGATGAAAAAAAGCATTGCCCATCGGTTTGATCGAAAGCTGGCAGACCGTGCGATCCGAAACGGAAAAGCAGTATATCGGAAATTGCTATCTGATGCGGATGATCTTGGCCCAAGCAATCCCATGGCCATAAACGCCTATTTCGCCTATGTCTTCGCGGCGGCATGGCTTGGCAGCGGGAAGAAGATCACCCCGGATGAGATGGCGCTGGTGATGACGGATGTGCTTGAAAGCAGGCTGCTCCGCACCTTCTTTGGGCTGACTGATCTGAACAAAAAACCGAGGAAATGGGAACAGGACATGCGCAAATACGAGGCGTGGTATAAAGCGCACGGCAAAGATTACCCCGTCAACTGGGTTGTGAACTTTGACGAAAACAAGCATCAGGATGGCAGCTTCTACTACTTTACCCGCTGTCCGATCTGCGAGTTCTGCCAGAGGGAAGGCATTGCGGAACTGATGCCTGCGCTTTGTTCCACAGACGAAATCATGTTCCGTCTTCAGCATGGGAAGCTTTATCGAGATCATACGATTGCAAATGGTGATGACATCTGTGACTACTGGATTGTGGGAGATCAGGCGAAAGAGGCACAGTGAACATGAAAACAGCAAAGCAAATGTTGAAAGCAAAACAAGCCGTCAAGGAAGAAATGGACAGGCAGTTTCCCCAATCCCTCAGCAACGATCTGTGGCAGAAGGCTGAAATCCAGCTGGACGGCATTTTGAAAAAGTACAGTTCCCTAACCGGCGGCGTGCGCATCCATACGGATCACTATATCTTTCCTGCGGCCGCGATTTACCTGACGCTTCGCCAGGCGACCAGCAAGGAAAATGCCTATGCTGTGATCGAGAACACGGAGATCCGAAATTCGACAGAAGCAGGACGGAAGCTGGCAAAGCTGCTGAAGCTGCCGGGCATGAGGAGCCTGTTCGTGTGGATATGGTCGCCTATGGTCAAAAAGCTGTTTGGCCCGAACAGCGGCTTCAAAAATGTGTTCTATCCGAAGAAAAAGGGCGAGTACCGCATGGACGTCACTGCCTGCCCCTATTGCCGGTACTTCACCGAGCTTGGCTGCCCGAATCTGACAAAAATCTTTTGCGCCGATGATGAGCGCTGCTACGGCAATCTCCCCGGGCTTTCGTTCCAAAGGACGGGGACGCTGGGAACCGGCGCGGATCGCTGCGACTTTTATCTGAAGAAGATATAGAGAAGAGAGCGTGATAACCGTGAATGCGATGTATGAATCAAAGCTGTCCTCCCGGCGGTGGATCGCCTATGACCTGCCCGGCAACATCGGCTGGATCGTTTGGATCGTCTGCTTGATTCTGCTGCTGACGCAGGGCGTCACCTGGTTTTTGCTGCTTGCCCTGATCCCCGCCGTCTTCATGCTGGTCGGTGTCATAGAACTTGTAAGTGAACGCATCCGGAAGCTGGATTGGGTGCTACCTAAAGCACGGTTGTACCGGGGGTTCGGATCGCTGACATTAGGCGGACTGCTAGGAATACTGGTTTCAGGTGCAGGGATTCTTTTCTCTCCAGGCGATCTTTGCTGGTGGATGCTTACTGGAGCCTGCCTGTGTGCGCTTTTTGCCTGGCTGATTTTCCGGGAATACCATCTGCAGGGACAGGGAGGCGAAAGAGCTTGAAAGTTCTGGTTTTTGGCGCTGGGGTCATCGGCTGTTATCTGACCCATGTGCTTTGCACGTCAGGCCAGGATGTGACGCTGCTGGCGCGCGGCGCATGGAAGGATACGCTTGAATCGCACGGGTTGGAGCTTCGCCATCATTTGCAGCGAAAGACCACCTTGGATCACCCAACTGTCACAGACCATATTGATCCCGCAATTCGCTGGGACGCTGTGTTTGCTGCCATGCCCTATCACCAAATGCAGAAGATCCTGCCACAGCTTGCGCTGGCAAATACTGATCTGGTCGTCCTGATCGGAAACAACATGAGAGCAGCAGCCATGCAGAAGGAGCTTCTTCGGCTCTCTTCCACGCCGAAGGAGATTCTGTTTGCGTTTCAGGTGACGGGCGGCGATCGGCTCCAAGACCATGCCATCGTGGAGCGATTCGGAAAAGCGGGGCTGGATATCGGCGCACTCCACAGCCGTCCATCCCAGGCCGCACAGGAAAAACTAACGACGCTCTTCAAAAACACGGGATATAAAATGCGCTGGCAGCCGGATATGGAAGCCTTTCTGTTTTGTCATCCCGCCGCGGTCCTTCCGATTGCCTATCTGGCCTATGCTTGCGACGGGGATTTGCGGCGGTCCACCCGGAAGCAGCGCAAGCAGATGCTGGACGCGCCTGCCGAAGCGTATGACAGGCTGATCCAGCTTGGCATTCCCATCCTGCCGGAAAAGGACGATCTGTTCTATCGTCCCGGCCCCCGCCGCTTTTTGATGCGCATCCTGTACTTTATCATGGCAAAGTCTTCCATTGGCGACCTGATTGCCTGCAACCATTGCCGTAACGCTGTCGCCGAGATGGAAATGCTGGATCGGGACTTCACGGCACTGCTGGAACGGGACGGAACGCCTTCTATGCCTGTATGGAACGCACTGAAGGCACAAATGCCCTCATGGGATAAACTGCATCAGGCTTATGACAAAAAGAGGAAGCAATGAAAATCAGCGCTTACGAAGGAGGCAAACGAAATGAAACCCGATTATCAGAACTGGGTGCCCAAACCGATGGTCGCAGGGCTTTGGGCCGGAACAGCCATTACATTCATTTTATTCATTCTCCTGGGGGCGACGGGCCTGATCCTGCACGGAACGGCACGGCTGGTCTGCACGCTGGTGCTGGGCATCGGTACGCTTGTTCTGTTGTTCTTCTCGGTCTGGATGACGTCGCTGCACAAGGCCTTCGATTACAGCGGCAAGCGGAAAATGGCCAAGACCATCATTGACGGAACAGCGAAGTATGTAAAGTTGCCCGAAGGCGGCGTCGGATTGGACGTAGGCTGCGGAAGCGGCGCGCTGACCATTGCCTGCGCCAAGCGGAATCCCAAGGCGAACATGGTAGGCTGCGATATCTGGAGCGGCGCATACAAGGCGGTCTTCTCCAAGAAGCGCTGTGAAGATAACGCAAAAGCTGAGCGGACTGCCAACGTGCACTTCCAGGAGGGCAACGCGGTGCATCTGCCCTTCGCAGATGCATCTTTTGACGCAGTCACAAGCAACTATGTTTATCACAACATCACCGGCTTCGATAAGCAGCAGCTTCTGTTGGAGACTCTGCGGGTATTGAAGAAGGGCGGCACCTTCGCCATCCATGACCTGATGGGCAAGGCTCGCTATGGGGATATGGATGCTTTTGTTCGGAAGCTGAAAGAGGAGGGCTATGCGGAAGTTCGCCTGATCGACACAACGGACGGAACCTTCATGAGCAAACAGGAAGCCGCCTGGCTGGGCCTGAGCGGATCGACGCTGCTGGTGGGGAGGAAATGAACATGTCACGGCATGATGAAATCAGGGCTTCGTATAAGCAGCTCGGCAATATCGGCACCATGTACGACGGGATCGTGACCCGCTCAACGCTGATAGGGAAGCTGATGGACAGCCTGATCTGGGGTTTGGACGCGGAAAAGGCGGCGCAGTGGCTGAACGACGCGCTTGCCCCAATTCCTGCTGATTTTGCGGGAAAACTGCTGGAGGTACCTGTGGGCACGGGCGTGCTGACTATGCCGCTGTACAAAAGTCTCCCGAAAGCATCAGTCACCTGCCTGGACTATTCCTCGGACATGATGGCGCATGCTGAAAAGCGAGCGGAAGCGATGGGCGTGCGTAACATAGCTTTCCGTCAGGGAGATGTCGGCGCATTGCCTTTTGAAGATGAAACCTTCGATATCGTGCTCTCCCTGAACGGTTTTCACGCCTTTCCCGATAAGGAAGCTGCTTATCGGGAGACCTGGCGGGTGCTCAAGAAAGGCGGCATTTTCTGCGGATGCTTTTACATCAAAGGGGAGTTCAGCAGAACCGATTGGTTCGTGAAGCATATGTATGTCCCCAAGGGTTTCTTCACGCCACCCTTTGAAACGAAGTACAGTCTGGAAAGCAGATTGAAGGGCCTGTACCGGGAAACAGAGGTGCACGCTGTCCGGGCCGAAGGGATCTTCCGGTGCGTAAAGTGAGCTTGCAGATCGTATCCAGCTCAGATTTGTGGGAGAAAAATTTGAAGAAAAACTTGATCGCTATTTGAGCAATATTGCGCATTGACAGGCAGTACCGCGCATGGTATAATCCCATTGTTAGCCGCCTCTAACTTAAAAACGCAATCGGGCGGCATTCTTTCAGGACAGTGGTTAGTCTTAACTAACAGAGAGGGTACTATGTCAGATGAAATGGTGATCCGCTGCTGCGCGCCGACGCTGGCGGCGATCAAGACAGGGAGCCTGTTCAACTGTGCCTTTGAAAGCCAGGAGGAGTTAACGGGAAGCCTGCGCCTGATCAACCGGTGCCGCGGGCGTTTCCGCTGCGATATCAAAATGGCAGGGCGCTGATTTACCTGTATCGGCCCCAAATGCTGGAGCGTGATTTGCAAAACCCCACTGCGGAAGGAATCCTTCGGGAAGCGGGATATCCCCAAGGAAAAACCATCGTGAGGATTGCTTATTTGATTCGCAGGCTTCGGGAAAGCGAATCTTTCCCGCATGAAATTGGCCTGTTCCTGGGCCATCCCGCAGTGGATGTGAAAGGGTTTATCGAGCGTGGCGAGTGCAAGTGCACGGGTTTATGGAAGGTGTTTGAAAGCGACGAAACCGAAGCGCAGCGGTATTTCGCCCGCTGCCGCCGCTGCACGGAAGGGTATCTGAAACGCAATCAGGAAGGATGGAGCCTGTCCCGGCTGACGATCCAGCCGCGGCAGTTTTCATACAAATCAAATCCCGATGAAAGGAAGGTATGTGTATGAGTAAACTGGCAGTGATCTATTGGAGCGGCACCGGCAACACGCAGGCCATGGCGGAGGCGGTCGCTGAAGGCGCGAAGGCAGCGGGAGCGGCGGTTGATCTGCTGACCTGTGCCAACGTGGGCGACATTTCCGCTTACGACGCAGTGGCGTTGGGTTGCCCCGCCATGGGCGCGGAGGAATTGGAGGACGGCGAATTTCTGCCCATGCTGGAAAGCATCGAAGGTTCGCTGGTCGGTAAAAAGGTGGCCCTGTTCGGTTCCTACGGCTGGGGAGACGGCGAATGGATGCGGACATGGGAAACACGCTGTGCCGAAAAGGGCATCGCCCTGGCCACGGATAGCGTGATTGTGAACGAAGCGCCGGATGACGAGGGCATCGAAAAGTGCAAAGCGCTGGGCACTTCCTTGACTGAATAAAAGAATTGGAGGATCAGGAAATGAAAAATCGTATCGTATCCCGACTGGCAATCCTGGTGTGCGTATTCTGCCTGTTTGGTGTGATATCGATAGGGCATGCCGAACAGGGCGCGTATGTGTTGATGAACATTCCGTATGCGGCGTTTTATGAGGCGGACGTGACGGATGCTTCCGGCATCGACGCGGTCGCCTCTGCAACCCTGATGAAGCCCCGCACCATCGGCCTGGCGGGCGGCTCGTATCACGTGGACCCGGCAGGCAGCGACATCACCGGCGTGATCTTCCCGGTGTATGTGGAGGATATCAGCCTGCTTTCAACGCTGGGCGGCATAGAGATCACGGATGATAGCAGCGTCGAGATCACCGTAACCAATAAGGGCAAGGAATCCACCACCACCTTCACCGGCAGCGAAGTCCTGTTTGAAGCGCCGAGCTACAGCTGGTACACGCTGGCCGAAGCGCCTGCTGCGTATAAGACCCTTCATGCGGACGGCAGCTTCTACGCGATCAGCGGCGAGGTGGTCGCATTGGAGGGTTCTGCGTCCCTCGTCTATGACCGTCACGCGGACGTCGTCATCAAGGTCAATGGCGTCGATGAAGCCTTGGCAGACAAGAACGTGAGCGGCGTGATCCTGGCGCTGGATGACGGAACAAAAGTTGGCCTGCGACACATCGCCAACCTCTGGCGGAAAACGGAGATCGGCTTTGCCCTGGACAGCGATGTCTGCGAAGCGGTGAAGGGGAAAACGATTATCGATATCGAGTACATCACATTAGACGGTATGTACGATCTTTCGGTCAATCTGCCCATTCCGACGGATGAAACGCTCCTCAAACTGACTGGCACGTATATTGAACTCTTCCCGCAATTTGCCAAGGAAGATTACAAGGATTACTGGATGGAGTGCATCAAGGCGTATGTGGACGACGACGCGACTGCCGAGATGTACTACGCCATGCTGACCGCCAACTATATGGGCACCCTGAAAGGCCAGGAAGCGGTTAAGGCTTACGCCGCCGATCCCACTGCCATGATCTTTGATTGCTTCTTTGAAAACGGCGTTGCGAAATTCACCGTCAGCGGCGACGTGATCGCCGGTGTGGATGCAGAGGGCAATGAGCTCTTCCGTCATACCTATCGTTTTGTGGAAGACCTGCCGGTATCCTTCTTCGGCCAGAATATCGGCACCAGCCTGCATGTCTATCAGACGGACGATGCGGACGCGGGCGCGTTCACTTATTTCGCCTTTGCGGACGATACGCTGAAGGATACCTATCACATCGAATTCCGCTATGGCGAACACCTGGAAGACCTGGGTAATTATTCCGAAGGCGAATACGCCTATTGGCTGGCTGCGGGCATCAATGACGGCTACAAGGACAGCCAGATCAAAGCCTGCATCAAGCTGTTCGTGGACGAGAACGTGGGCGGACAGGAAGCGCAGGAAGAAGCCGCATCCAATCCGAACGGTGTTTTCCCTGCCATAGCCAGAGAGAATGGGACCACCTATGTCAGTCTGTTTGACATCATCGCGACGGAAGAATGGAATCCCCTCTGGGTTGATTATATTGGTGCTGTCATGGGTGAAGACGCAGCTCCCGCGATGGCTTCCGCCCTGCAGGGTTCCGTAACCAGCGATCTGCACGGCGAAGAGGCAATTGCAGCCTTTGCAAAGGGCGGCTATGCCTTTGACTGTCATTTCATCAACGGCGCGCAGAGCCTTACCTTCAAGGATAATACGGTCACGATTCTGAAGACCGACGGCACCCAGGAAACCCATACCTATGAATACCTGGGCCAGTACAACATTGGCGAAGGCGAAACCATGATGTACCAGGGCATGGAAATCCCCATGGCCTTCCCGGTGGATGTCTATAAGAGCACAGATGAAGCGGGAGAGTTCAATTACTTCATGATGCGGGAGGACACCATGGACACCACCTGGCATCTGGAGTTCCGCTACGGCAGCGCCTTGGAAGCCCTGCAGGGCTACATGGTGGGGCCCTACGCCTACTGGCTGGCAGCCGGCATTGACGAAAGCGCCGACACCGACACCATCAACAACGTGATCGAGCTGTTCTGCCTGGAAAACATGGATTATTCCGCCCATACCGATACCGCGCTGAATCAGATCAGAGACCTCGGTTTTGTGGGCACCTGGCAGGCGGATCTTTCCGCCTTTGGCGAAGCCTACGCCGCCATTGATCTGAGCATGACCATCGATGAAGCCGGCCACGGCATCACCATCATGAACGGCGCGCAGACTGCGGACTTTGAAGCCTACGCCATCGACAACGGCGAAAAGGGCGACGGCATCGGTATTTATGTGGCGTACAGCAATCTGGAATTCGAGGCGGAAGCCGCGCCTTATACCATGACCGTAAACGATGCCGGGCAGACGGTTCTGACGCTGACAGCGGATGACGGAACCATCAGTTGGATAAAACAATAATTCTTGTTTTTCCAAATACTGTTTAAGGTCATTTGGAGGAGAATCAGCCCCTGAAAAGAGCTTCAGGGGCTGGTTTCTGCCAAGAAGGAGAAGAGGAACATGGCCGCACGAAAAGAGAAAAAACAAAATGATTTGAAGGTACTGCTGAATTACGCTGGCAGTCACAGGAAACTGATCTTTCTGGGGCTTTTTCTGTCCGCTGTGGCGATGGTTCTGGGCATGGTGCCGTATATCTGCATCTGGCTGGTAGCCCGGGATCTGATTGCCGTGGCACCCAACTGGACGGAGGCGACAGGTATTGCAAGATACGGCTGGATGGCCTTCGGCTTTGCCTTTGCCGGGATCGTTGTGTATTTCGCCGCGCTGATGTGCACCCATCTGGCGGCATTCCGCACGGCTTCCAATATCCGCAAACAGGGCATGGCGCATCTGATGAAAGCCCCGTTGGGGTTCTTTGATTCCAACGCCTCGGGTCTTTTGCGCAACCGGCTGGACGGAGCGGCAGCAGAGACAGAAACGCTGCTGGCACACAACCTGGCGGATATTGTTGGCACCGTCGCCATGTTCATTGCCATGCTGGTACTGATGTTTGTGTTTGACTGGCGCATGGGCGCTGCGTGCCTGCTGGCGGCAGTCATCTCCATTGCCTCCATGGTCACCATGATGGGCGGAAAGAACGCCAAGCTGATGGCTGAATATCAGGCGGCCCAGGACGTGATGAGCAAGGCGGGCACCGAATACGTCCGGGGCATCCCGGTGGTAAAGGTGTTCCAGCAGACAGTATACTCCTTCAAGGCGTTTAAGGACGCCATTGAGGATTACAGCAAAAAGGCCGAGCAATATACGGACGGCGTATGCCGCGTGCCGCAGTCCGTGAATTTAACCTTCACCGAAGGAGCGTTTATTTTCCTGGTACCGGTGGCGCTGCTGCTGGCTCCGGCTGCGCTGACTGCTGGCAGCTTTGCCGGATTCGTCACCAATTTTGCCTTCTATGCCGTATTCTCCGCCATCATCTCCACTGCCCTGGCTAAGATCATGTTCGCCGCCAGCGGCATGATGCTGGCCAGCACGGCCCTGGGGCGGATCAACGAGGTCATGAGCGCGCCGACGCTGAAAATCGCAGATCACCCCGAAACGCCCCGGGACAACAGCGTTGAGTTCCAGGACGTGAGCTTCACCTATGACGGTGCGGAATTGCCCGCATTGGATCACATATCCTTCCGGGTAGAGCCTGGCCAGACCGTGGCGCTGGTGGGGCCTTCCGGCGGGGGCAAGACCACCGCTGCCAGCCTGATCCCCCGCTTCTGGGATGTCACTTCCGGGACGGTGAAGGTAGGCGGTGTGGACGTGCGGAACACCGATCCTCACGTACTGATGGATCAGGTGGCCTTTGTGTTCCAGAATAACCGCCTGTTCAAGGCGACCATCCTGGAAAATGTTCGCACAGCAAGGCCCAACGCCAGCCGGGAGGAAGTGGCAAGGGCCCTTTCCGCCGCTCAATGCGATGATATCATCGCCAAATTGCCCCACGGAATGGATACCCTGATCGGCACAGAGGGTACCTATCTTTCCGGCGGCGAGCAGCAGCGCATCGCTCTGGCCCGGGCAATTTTGAAGGACGCGCCCATTGTGGTGCTGGACGAAGCCACCGCCTTTGCCGATCCTGAGAATGAGGCCCTGATCCAGAAAGCTTTTGCCACGCTGACCAAAGATCGAACGGTCATTATGATCGCCCATCGTCTGTCCACCATCGTTCATGCAGACAAAATCATCGTGCTGGACGCCGGGCAGGTGCGGGAAGAAGGCACCCACAGCGAACTGCTGGAAAAGAACGGACTTTATGCCAGAATGTGGGCGGATTACCAGCAGGCGGTACAGTGGCGCATCGCATCCGCCGGGGAGGTAAAGTAAGGTGTTTGGAAAGAGTTTTCAGCGTAAATATGCCCTCAGCGATCAGGGCGTCAAAAACACAAAGCAAGCCACCGTTTGGACGGTTATCGTCAACCTGGTGGTAATGGGCGGTATGGGCATCCTGTATTTGATGATGACCCGCTTTATGGACACGCTGACAAATGGCGCGCCGCTGCCGGGCATCTGGCTGTTTGTGGGATTGATACTGGCCTTTGTGGCGCTTTCCATGCTGACCCATCTTCAGCAGTACCGGGCTACCTACGGCCTGGTCTATGGCGAAGTCAAAGCCGTGCGTATTACCATCGCAGAGAGACTTCGCAAGCTGCCGCTGGGTTACTTTGGCAAGCGGGATCTGGCGGATTTGACGGAAACCATCATGGGTGACGTGAACCGCCTGGAGCACGTCTGGTCGCACTGCCTGGGGTATCTGTACGGCTCCTATATTTCCACGGCCATCATCGCGGTGATGATGCTGATCTACGACTGGCACATGGCGATGGCCTGCCTCTGGGGCGTGCCGGTGGCCTTCGGATTGCTCTTTGGCAGCCGAAAGCTGGCGAAACGGAATTCCGAGCGCACCAAAGCCGCCGGGATTCAGGTGTCCGACGGCATCCAAGAAACGCTGGAGAATATTCGGGAAATTCGCGCAACCAATCAGGAAAGCCGATTCCTGGATGATCTGAACGGAAAGATCGATCATCACGAAAAGGTCATGATCAAGGGCGAGCTCTCTACGGGCATCTTTGTCAACGCCGCCAGCGTGATCATGCGCCTGGGCGTCGCTACCACCATCCTGACGGGCACCGCGCTGATCTTGTCCGGGCAGATTGATTTTATGCTCCTGTTCATGTTCCTGCTGGCTATCACCCGGGTGTATGCCCCCTTCGACCAGGCCTTGGCGCTGATCGCAGAAATGTTCGTCTCCCAGGTATCCGCCAGCCGTCTGATGGAGATTCAGGACACGCCCATCGCCACAGGCGCGGACAGCTTTGCGCCGAAAGGGCATGATATTTCATTCCAGAACGTCGGTTTCTCCTATGACGACAAACAGGTACTGCGCGGCGTCAGCTTCACCGCGAAGGAGGGCGAAGTGACCGCCCTGGTAGGCCCCTCCGGCTCCGGCAAAAGCACCTGCGCCAGGCTGGCGGCCCGGCTGTGGGACATCGACAGCGGGAAGATTACCGTGGGCGGCGTGGACATTGCTTCTGTTGACCCGGAAGTGCTGCTCAGTGATTATTCCATGGTGTTCCAGGATGTGGTGCTGTTCGACGATACAGTGATGGAGAACATCCGTCTGGGGCGGCGCGGTGCAACGGACGACGAAGTGCGTGCGGCAGCCAAAGCAGCCAACTGCGACGAATTTGTCGTCAAACTGCCCAAAGGCTATGATACGCCCATTGGAGAGAACGGCGCGAAGCTTTCCGGCGGCGAGCGGCAGCGCATCTCCATTGCCCGTGCGCTGCTTAAAAATTCCCCCATCGTGCTGCTGGATGAGGCCACCGCCTCCCTGGACGTGGAAAACGAAACCAAGGTGCAGGGAGCACTGTCCCGGCTGCTGGAAGGCAAAACCGTGCTGGTGATCGCCCATCGGATGCGTACCGTGGAGGCGGCGGACAAGGTGATCGTCCTCGCTGATGGAAAGGTGGCAGAGGAGGGCAGCCCTGCGGAATTGATAACCAGGCAAAATGGTATTTTCCGCAGAATGACGCAGCTCCAGGCGTCCAGCGCGGAATGGAGCATTTGATTCATCCGAATGCGAAAAGGAAAACATTGATATCATTTGGTTTGAACAGAATGAAAATAGAAGAAAGGGGATCATTCCATGATTCCATGATGAAGCTGGTATTGGTTCGTCACGGCGAGAGCGAGTGGAACAAGCTTAACCTGTTCACAGGATGGACAGATGTGGATCTGAGCGAAAAGGGCCACGAGGAGGCCAAGGCTGCCGGTCAGCTGCTGAAGGCGGAGGGCTACGATTTCGATGTATTCTCCGTAGTCTGGGTCTGCACAGCCATCAGTGCCAGCGCAATGTTTTGCATCAGGCAGTCGGCAGGATCGTTGTCATAGACCTCATCCGGGGTGAACTGGTAAAAAAGGGGCGCATTTACTCACCACCTGCTGTATGGTGAAAAGTGCGCCTTCAGAATCAAGGGCGACTTTCTTGGAAAGGGCGCAGGGGGAACCCATTCTTTGGCCTCTAAAGAATGGATTCCCCGCCTAATTTTTCCCTTTTATTTTCCTTTACGCCATCTCTGCCAGGCGCAGAATGAGCTCTTCCGATTTTTCCCAGCCTAGGCAGGGGTCGGTGATGGATTTGCCGAACACGCCCTCGCCGATCTTTTGCGCGCCGTCCTCCAGATAGCTTTCCACCATCAGCCCCTTGACCAGGGCGCGGATATCGGGGGAGAGACTGCGGCTGTGCATCACATCTTTGCAGATGCGAATCGGCTCCAGGTAACGCTTGCCGGAATTGTTGTGGTTGGTATCCACCACCACGGCAGGGTTTTGCAGATCACTTTTTTCGTACAGCTCCAGTATTTGCTGCAAATTTTCATAATGATAATTGGGGTGCGAGCGGCCGAAGCTGTCCACAAAGCCCCGCAAGATGGCGTGGGCCAGGGGATTGCCGCTGGTGCGCACCTCCCAATTGCGGTAGATGAATTCCTGGCGGCTCTGGGCGGCGGCGATGGAATTCATCATCACGGTCACGTCTCCGGCGGTAGGGTTTTTCATGCCCACGGCAATGCCCAGGCCGCTGGCCACCAGCCGATGCTCCTGGTTTTCTACCGATCGCGCGCCTACGGCCACATAGCCCAGCAGATCGGATAAATAGCTGTAATTAGCGGGATAAAGCATTTCTTCCGCGCAGGTAAAGCCCGTTTCCCGGATGACCCGCATGTGCATATGCCGGATGGCGATGATGCCGGCCAGCATGTCCTCGCCCTTTTCTGGGTCGGGCTGGTGCAGCATGCCCTTGTAGCCTACGCCTTTGGTGCGGGGCTTGTTGGTGTAAACCCGGGGCACGATCATCAGCTTATCCTTCACCTGTTCGTTGACTCGGGACAGCCTGTGCATGTATTCCACCACGGCGTCCTCCCGGTCGGCGGAGCAGGGGCCGATGATCAGCAGCAGCCGTTGATCCTTCCCAGTCAAAATATCTGTGATCTGCTTGTCCCTTTCCCGCTTGGCGGCCTGGATGCCGCTATCCACGGGGTGATCTCGCTTCAGTTCTTGGGGCTGGGGCATTTTCCGTACAAATTCCATGGGAGCGTCCATTGCGCGTTACCGTCCTTTGACCAGCGTTAACGCCGGGTTTCTTTTATAATCAGCAGCTGTTGTCTGCTGCCTACCAGTTTATCACGAGCGGCAATGGAATGCAATTGTCCAATGGTACTGATCTTGTTCTAAAAAAGGACCGCCGCATGAGGAGTCACGCGGCGGCTCTTTGAGTTCCTGCTTTGTTGTCGCTTTTGAATGGCGCCCCATTTGTTAGGCAAGCATGGAATCTTGCTAACAAATGGGTGCCTTGTTTGTTCATGTGAAATTCACGTCTTTTGGCTGCAAAATTCCTGCCGTTGGGGAGCAATGGGGGATTACACGCTGATGTCCCGACGGCCTGTCAGCTTGAAGAACAGCAGCAGCGACAGCACGCTGGTTACCGTCAGCACGGTGGAGTAGGCGGCGGCGTTGCCGAAGCAATCGCGGATGACCTCCGTATAGACGGCCACTGTCAGCGTTTGAGTGCTGGCGCGGTAGAGCATGATGGAGGAGGACAATTCGCTAATTACCGTCACCCAGCTCATGATGGCGCCGGAAATGACGCCGGGCATCATCATGGGCAGCATGATTTCTCCAAAGGAGCGCATTTCCGATGCGCCCAAGGAAACGGCCGCTTCCTCAATAGAAGGGCTAATCTGGCTGATGATGGCAGTGCTGGAACGGATGGTGTAAGGCATACGGCGCACGGTCAGGGAAATGATGATGATAGCGGCCGTACCGGTCAGGGCCAGAGGCGGCTTGGCAAAGGCGTACAGGAAGCAGATACCAAGCACCGAGCCGGGGATGATGTAGGGCAGCATGGTCAGGGTATCTACCGTGCTGGTGATGATGGACTTACGGCGCACGGCCAGATAGGAGATCAGCACGCCGAAAATGACCACCAAGGCAATGGCCGCCAGGCCGAACAGGTAGGTATTGGGAATGACCAGGGGATTTTTGGAAAAGATCGTTGTGTAATTGATCAGCGATACTTCCGTGGTGAAAATGCCGGGGGTGGATTCCCTGAGGAAGGAAGTTACAATAACCGTCAGCTGGGGCAGCAGGGCGATCAGCACCACCAGGTACACAAAGACGTGGCACAGGATCTTGGGCGCCATACGCTGGGCCCGGGGCAGCATGGGCTTGAGGGCCGACATGGCGTAGCTGTGCTTGGCGGCAATGTAGCGCTGGAGGAAGAAGAACACCAACGTGATGGCCATGATGATCACACACAGGGCGGCGGCAAAATAGCTGTCGTTGGTCACTTCACCCATGAACTGGTTGTACAGAACGACCGGGAAGGTGCGGTAGCCTTCGCCGATCAGCATGGGCGTGCCGAAATCGGAGAACACCCGCATGAACACCAGCAAACTGGAGGCCAGCACCGTAGGCAGTACCAGGGGCAGAATGATGCCGGTGACCCGCTGGAAATTGTTGGCACCCAGGCTCTCCGCCGCTTCATTCAGGGAATTATCCAGGTTCTGCAAGGCGCCGCTGACGTACATGTAGACCAGCGGGAAGGATTGCAGCGAGAACACCAGCACAATGCCGGCGAACCCGTAAATGCCGCCAAAGGAAAGGCCAAAGAGGTTGTTGATGAGCCGGGTGAACAGGCCGTTGCGGCCCAGCAGCTGAATCCAGGCGTACGCGCCGATGAAGGGCGGCGAAAGATAGCTGACCACGATGCAGATGTTCAGCCATTTGCTCCCCGCAATCTTATACTGCCTTGTGATATAGGCGATCACCAGGCCCAGCGTGGCGCTGATCAAGGTGGATACGATGGTTACGCTGAAGGAATTTTTCAGGGTGTTGGTATAATATTTCCGGGTAAAGAAGCGGTTAAAATTTTCCAGGGTAAAGCTGTTGTCCGCGGGGTTGACCACGCTCTTATAGAGAATTAGGATCAGTGGATATACCACAAAAATCAGGAACAGGGCCAGAATCAGCAAGGCCAGAAACGTCCAGATGGGGGAATACCTGCGTTTTTTCATGGCGTTCACGCTCCCTCACGAATCAGGGTGTGCCGGCTCTGGGCGTCAAATACGTTCACCTTCATGGGCATCACTTCCAGCGTGACCTTCGTGCCATCCGGCAGGATATCGCTCAGGTCGCTGTTTTCCACCACTTCAATTTCCTTGCCGTTTTCCAGCGTCAAGAAATAATGCTGGGTCATGCCCAGGAACACGCTGCTGCTCACCGTGGCGGGAATGCCGGGAGTGCCGTCGGTGTGGATGATGAACTCTTCCGGGCGGACGGCCACGTGCACCTTGCCGTTGACTCCTTCCTTCAAGGTATTCATGGGCACCTTGTAGCCCTTGCCAAAGTCCAGCACGTCGCCGCTGCAATCGGCGTCCAGCAAATTGCTCAGGCCGATGAAGGTGGACACGAATTCATTGGCCGGGCGCTGGTAAATGTGCTTGGGCGTGCCAATCTGCTGAATGACGCCCTCATGCATGACGGCAATCCGGTCTGAAATGGCCAAGGCTTCTTCCTGGTCGTGGGTCACATAGACGGTAGTGATGCCGATCTGATGCTGGATTTGCTTAATCACGTTGCGCATTTCCACTCGCAGTTTGGCGTCCAGGTTGGAAAGGGGTTCATCCATCAGCAGCACTTCAGGCTCGATCACGATAGCGCGGGCCAGGGCCACGCGCTGCTGCTGGCCGCCGGAGAGCTGGGTGGGCATCCGGTCGGCGTACTGGTCAATTTTTACCAATTTGAGGATTTCGTTGGCCTTGCGGTATCTTTCCGCCTTGGGCATCCGGCGCGTTTTCAGGCCGTAGGCCACGTTGTCCCGCACGCTCATGTGGGGGAACACGGCATAATTCTGGAACACCATGCCCATGTTGCGCTTGTTGGTGGGGATGCTGTTGATCACTTTGTCATTGACCCGGATCTCGCCGCCCTCGATGGTGTTAAAGCCGATGATCATCCGCAGCAGGGTGGTTTTTCCGCAGCCGGAGGGGCCCAGCAGGGTGAAAAATTCACCGGGCTTGATTTCGGCGCTCAGCCCTTGAATTACGATATTCTTACCGTAGGCTTTGGTCACATTGTCAATATGAATCGCTACGCCCATACAAATATTCCTCTCTTTTAAAAAGCCGAGAAGCTCTGCGGCGGGCGCAAAGCTTCCCGACTTGTGTTTACACGAGTTAACTTTTTTAGATCTTGGCGCTTACTCCATGTTCATTTCCACGTGATCCAGGTAGGTCTTCACGATTTCGGCCTTGTGTTCGGCCACATAAGCGGTGGAGTAGGTGTCAAACTGCTTGATTTCGCTGTCGGGCAGCATCTTTTCGTTGACGGGCACGCCGGCGCGCAGGGGACGCAGGTTCAGGGCCGCGGCCACGGCGGTCTGGCTTTCTTCGCTCAGCACGAAATCAACGAACTTCTGAGCAGCTTCCATGTGGGGCGCGCCCTTGATGATCTGCACGGATTCACCGGGATACACGGTGCCTTCCACAGCATAGACCACCTTTACGGGCTTTTCACCCTTGGCCTGCAGTTCCACGCAGGGGTCTTCATAGCTCAGGCCCACCGCATATTCGCCGTTGGCCACGCCATTGTACACCTGAGAGGAGGAGTTGGCGGCGATGTCACCCTTGATCTTCAGGAACGCATCGATGTAATCCCAAGCTTCCTTGCTCATGGGATCGCCATTCCCCATGCCATACAGCATGCCGATCAGGCACTGGAAAGCAGAGGAGGAGTTGGCGGGATCGGCAGAGATGATCTTGCCCTTCAGCTGGGGTTGGAGCAGATCGGCATAGCCGTTCACTTCGATGCCCAGTTCCTTGAGCACTTCGGTGTTCACGATCATCACGTTGGGCTCGGCGTACGCATTGTTGAACACGTTGGTGCCATCGTTCTGGAACTGGGGATACAGCGCGTCGTTTTCCGTGGACACATACACTTCAAACAGATCGCGGTTGGCCGCCAGCATGGTTTCGTCAGCCGCCCAGTGGATATCCACGGTCACTTTGCCGGTTTCCACTTCGCTCTTCACGCGCTGGAGCACTTCGCCGGAGGAGCCGGTGATCATTTCCACTTTGATGCCGGTTTTGGCTTCAAAGGCAGGAATGACGATGTTGTTCAGGCGTTCATTGCGAGCGCTGTAAATGACCAGCACGTCATCTTCCGCCAGCGCGGCGCCACACAAACCAAGCAGCATCATGGCTGCCAACACGATTGCCAACAATTTCTTCATCATTTTATACCACCTTTCCAATTATCTGGGCGCTTCATGCCCTTCTTGATTTCATTTTAGCTCAGATCTGGTCAAATGTCAACACAATTCTTCCATCAAACGAACAAAAACACCAACGCAACGTAATGCTTACTCAATTTTTTTCAGAAAAGAAATTTCATCGCATGAATTTTAAGCGCATTAAAAAAACGGCGCTTGACCGCTTGGTTATTCCAGCTGTGGGACGCTTGACAAGCGTTGGAAATGGTAATAAAATTTTTTGCGTTTATAGCGATTGATTTTCCGTTTGCCGGCTGTTTCTATTGAAAGATCAGAGCAGGCTGAGGAAAAAGAAAGCGCGTATCAAGAGGAGGAAACCACCATGATATACCATGTCCACGCCAGCGCTGCTTCGGTAGGCGACGGGAGCCGGGAGAGGCCTTTTCAGACCATTCAGGCAGCGGCGAACATCGCCCGGCCTGGGGATGAGGTGATTGTTCATCCCGGGGTTTACCGGGAAGCGGTCCATCCCTTGCATGGCGGCCGGGCGGACGCACGCATCACCTACCGCGCCAGTGAAATGGGCCAGGCCGTCATCACCGGGGCGGAGCGGATCAATACTTGGCAGCAGGTGGAAAAAAACGTGTGGAAGGCCGTGGTGCCCAATGGCTTGTTCACGGATCGCAATCCTTATACCACTCTGGTCAGCGGCGATTGGTTCATTGCCACCTTTGTGGCCCACACGGGCGACGTGTACCTGAACGGAAAATCCCTGTACGAGGTGAACGATCTGGAGCAGGTGCGTCATCCTGTTCCTTCCGCCACCTCCTGGGATCCGGATTTTTCCATCTATACCTGGTATACCGAGCAGGATGGGAAGCAGGATGCCACCATCCTGTACGCCAATTTCCAGGGCCGGAACCCCAATGAGGAAATGGTGGAAATCTCCGTGCGCAAAACCTGCTTCTATCCTGAAGCGGAGGGCGTTGGCTATATCACCCTGTCCGGCTTCACCATCCGCCAGGCGGCCACCCAGTGGGCGCCGCCCACGGCGTATCAAGAGGGCATGGTGGGACCCCACTGGAGCAAGGGCTGGATCATTGAGGATTGCGATATTTCCGAATCAAAGTGCAGCGGCATTTCGCTGGGTAAATATCGCCAGCCGCAAAATGACAACAAATGGCTGCACTGGAAATATAAGGACGGCACGCAAACCGAGCGGGACTGCATTTGTCAGGCCCAGCGGGAGGGCTGGAGCAAAGACACCATTGGCAGCCATATCGTTCGCCGCTGCCATATCCACGATTGCGGCCAGACCGGCATTGTGGGCCATCTGGGCGGCGTGTTTTCCCTGATTGAGGATAACCATATCCACCACATTAACAACAAGCAAAACCTGGCGGGGGCCGAGATCGGCGGCATCAAGATGCACGCCGCTATCGACGTCCTTTTCCGCCGCAACCATATTCACCATTGCACCCGGGGCTTGTGGCTGGATTGGCAGGCCCAGGGCACCCGGGTGACGCAAAACCTGTTCCACGATAACACCTTGCCCTTTGACCACTTGATGCACAAGGACGCCATGGTTGCCTACGGCGAGGATATTTTCATTGAAGTATCCCACGGCCCCACGCTGGTGGATCACAACTTACTTTTGTCCATTCGCTCTTTGAAATTGGCTACCCAGGGCGTGGCTGTGGTGCATAACTTGATTGCCGGAGCGTTGACGGCTGTGGGTACCGGGGTCAACAACGGATCGGTTCATTATCTTTCGCCCCGCTATACGCCCTACCATGTGCCGCATGGTACAGAAATTGCCGGGTTCATGACCATCCTGCACGGCGATATGCGGTTTTACAATAATATTTTTGTCCAGCAGCCGGTGCATCCCTTCCTGCAGGCGGCGGCCCAGGCCATGAAGGGCGGCGATTGGGATGACGGCAACGTCACCGTGGGTACCTGCCCCTATGATGGGTATATGACGGAAGAAGAATGGCAGGCCCAGTTTGAGGGCTACTGCGGCATGGGGTCGGCGCCCAGCGACAGGTATTATATTCCGTTGCCCGTGTGGGCGGAAGGAAACCTGTATTTCAATGGCGCGCGCCCATGGAATAAGGAAACGAACGCTTTCGTGGATCCCGATCATATAATTGACCTAAAATTGGAAGAAAAGGACGGCCGATGGACATTGAAAAGCAACTTGGTCGATGTCGTGCCCCAGCATGCCGTCCGCCTGATTGATACCGCCGTTCTGGGCATGGCCTTTGAACCGGAAGAAAAGTTTGAAAATCCCGATGGAACGCCCATCACCTTCGATGAGGATTATTTTGGCGTTCACTCCAATAGCCCTGTGGCAGGGCCTTTTTTCCGTCTGTCCGGCACGATGGAAACCGATCATCGGTCGCACAAATAAAATGAATTGTTCTGCGTGGGATGGATGCTCGGGCGCCGGCTCAAGCGGCGCGCCATCCTCCGCGGGCTTTACCGTCCCAGAATTGGACGGCAAGTATTTTCTATTGGTATCGGCAAGCATTCTCAGCGCGTGCAGTATGCTTCCAAGGTCAATCTGGGCGTCGTGAGCCTAAAAGAAGTAAGTTCAACGTCCAAACCCGGGAAGGATATTTGGATTAATTGAACGAATTATTACCATACTATGATCAACAATAAGGAGGAGATTCCCATGGCTGACCGCATTGTGCTCAATCCCATTTCCTATCATGGCCACGGAGCCATCGAAAACATTGTGCCTGAATTGACCAATCGGGGCTGCAAAAAGGCGTTTGTCGCCACCGACCCGGACCTGGTCAAATTCGGCGTCACCAAGAAAGTGACCGACTTGTTGGATCAGGCCGGTTTCGCCTATGAAGTATACAGCGATATTAAGGCCAACCCCACCATTGAAAACGTGCAAAACGGCGTGGCGGCTTTCCAGAAAGCTGAAGCGGACTGTATCGTGGCCGTGGGCGGCGGCAGCGCCATGGATACCAGTAAGGCCATCGGCATCATCATCAACAACCCCGAATTTGCCGATGTGCGCTCCCTGGAAGGCGTGGCTCCCACCAAAAAGCATGCCGTGTTCACCATCGCCGTGCCCACCACAGCCGGCACTGCCGCCGAAGTGACCATCAATTACGTGATCACCGACGTGGAAAAGAAGCGCAAGTTCGTCTGCGTGGACGTGAATGATATCCCCGAGGTGGCGGTCGTTGATCCCGACATGATGGCCACCATGCCCAAGGGGCTCACCGCCGCCACCGGCATGGATGCCCTGACCCACGCCATCGAGGGCTATATTACGAAGGGCCACTGCGCCATCAGCGATATGTTCCATCTGGAAGCCATCCGCTTGATCAGCCACAGCCTGCGGGCCGCCGTGCAAAATGATCCTGACGGCCGGGAAGGCATGGCCCTGGGCCAGTACATCGCCGGCATGGGCTTTTCCAACGTGGGCCTGGGCATTGTGCACAGCATGGCCCATGGCCTGAGCGCCCTCTATGATACGCCCCACGGCGTGGCTTGCGCCATTTTGCTGCCCTGCGGCCTGGAATACAACGCTCCCGTGGCAGGCCAGCGCTATCGCGCCATCGGCAAGGCCATGGGCGTGGACGGCATTGACCTGATGGATGATGACGCCGCCGCCAAGGCCACCATCGCCGCTGTGAAGCAGTTGTCCAAGGATGTGGGCATCCCCGCCGATTTGAAGGGCATCCTGAAGGAGGAGGACGTGGATTTCCTCAGCGATTCCGCCTTTGCCGACGCTTGCCGCCCCGGCAATCCCCGGGATACCAGCGTGGAAGAAATCAAGGTCTTGTACCGCAGCATGATGTAATCCACCGATTTTAAACAAAGCAGCAGGAAGCGTATGAGTTCCTGCTGCTTTTCCTTTGGGGAGGGAAGGCTTATGTGCGTCGATATTCACGGGGGTGACGAAGGGAGCGGTACATCAAAACGATGGCGGGGAAGACGGTTGTCGTTTCAGCCAAGGAGTGACCGTACCAGAACCATCCCGTGCCCAAAAGCGCTGGGATCAGGAGAACAAAAATGGGCGGAAGCAGGATGCTGCGCAATAAAGCAACCAGCATGGCCTTGCGGGTGTCCATGGTCGCTTGCCAGTAGGAGATCAAAAGAATATGAATGCCTGCGAATACAAAGCCGGAAAAATAGGCCCGGCTGTGGCTGGCTGTAAAGTTCAGCAGCGCTTGATCTCCGGCTGTAAATAATCCGTAAAACACCGGGGAAAAGAAGTAAACCAAGGAGTAGCAGGCGATTCCTATGGAAACAAAAACAGTCAGGGAAAACCGGCGCATGGCACGAATTCCTTCCTGATCACCGCTGCCCTTCATGAAGCTGAATACCGGCTGCAATCCCTCGGCCATGCCCAGGAAAAGCGTCAGAATGATGAGCATCAGGTAGCCGATGAGCAAATAAGCCGCCAGGCCAATTTCGCCCATGCCCAAATGATGGATGGACAGATTGGTGATGAAGGTGATCATGCCGATAGTGAATTCCATCACGAAAGCGGGAAGACCCAACGCAAAGATTTCGCTCCAGAGCCTGGGTTTGATGGGACAACGGGAAAAATGCAGCGAGCCACGCTTCAAAAGAAAATGCGGCAGCAGGATCGCATCGCTCAGAATTGGCCCCAGGGCCGTGGCCAGGGCAGCGCCGGAAATACCCATGTTCAATGGGTACATGAACAGCCAATCCAAAAAAATGTTGGAAAGTGAACCAACCGTCAAGGCGATCATGGCGTGCAAGGGTTGCCCGTCGTTGCGCACCAGTCCTCCCAGTAGAAAGCTGAGCAGCATGAAGGGCGAGAAGCACAGAATAATAGAAAGATACGCCTTTACTTCCTGGTGGATTGCGGACGTACTGCCCAACGCTTCAGATAGCGGGTTCAGAAAAAGATTGCCCATTACGGCAATGAAAACGCCCAGCAGTATGGCGGCGCTGATTGCGTGCATCATACCGGTATTGGCGTTGTCATGCCGCTTCTGTGACAGCGCCACCGATACCAATACGCCACTGCCTGCGGTAATGGCCATGGAAAGAGCAATCAGCAATTCCAGTATGGGCACCGCCACCCCAGCGGCAGCCATGGCGTCCCGCCCCAATCGGTTGCCGATAAACATGCCGTCCACAATAAAATATACCGAATTGAACAGCAACCCCAGCATTTGCGGCAGGGCATATCTGCAGAATTGACCTGGGATATCCTTCCTCATGTGCAATTCCTCCTTGGCAAAAAATAAAAGGCCCGTGTGTGGTACACAGGCCTAATCCACATACAATGTCCCGGCAGACATCCCTACTCTATCAAAACACTGCGTTTTTGTCAAGAAAAGATCAGGACACCAAGGATAAGGATAACTGCATCTATGTTTTCTTTCCTCACGCGAAATATAAATAAGAACGGGTAAAACAACAGGATAAAAATTATGAAAATTGAGGAATAGAATGAGAAAATCGCCCGAAAAATGTCAATAAATTTTTATGGGAAAGGCTTGAAAGAACGGTATAAATTGATTATAATAAAGTAGAGCCTGTTTCTAAATTCGGAAAGATGCATTTTCGGTGTCTCAGGCTGTACTTCCGTGTTGCTTTTCCTCGATTTACCCTCGGTAAACCATCGTCAAAGCGCCTTGAATTGCAGCCCAATCCACTCGAAACTGCACATTCCTCATTTTAGCAACAGACTCTGGTAAAGCTATATGCTTTACTTGTTGTGCTGGCAGAAGGATGAATATCCGGAGTCTGCACAGTGGATGACCAACGAGTGGATGAAACTACACCGTGCACTTGCCGGGTAGGGGAGACCATTCAGCATACACATGGGAAAAAGGCGTGCGCAGCTGCGTTCCGCTATGGCGGAGCTATGCCTTTTTAGGGGGGAATCGCCATGTTTTGCTACTGTCTGTTTTGCGAGACGGGCAAGTGCGGCGTCGTCGCCCGGGAAATTGAAATGATGTTTCCTTGCCAAGCCATTCGGCCCAAACAGATTCAGCATACGAAAATCCAGGGGAAACCCACCGATATTGAGCACGATTTGCTGCCGGGGTACGTGTTTCTCTATGCAGAAGATGAACCGCTCAATATTGCGAAGATCCGAAAAACCGACGGCGTGATTCGCTGCCTGAGCGATTCGGAACATCATTATGAGCTCCAGGGCGGCGATGAGCAATTCGCACTGATACTCAAACGCAAAAACGGCGTCATCGGCAAAACTCCGGTGTATCAGGAAGGGCAGATGATCCGCATTCGCCATGGCGTTTTTGAAGGCATGGAAACCAAGATTCTCAAGGTTAACCGCCGCAACATGCGCATGCAAATCGAAATTCCATTTGCCAGCACCCGGATTAAAACATGGGTGGAATATGAGATGGTGGATGGCAATGCCCGCTGCGAACAAGAGAAAACAACTGAAAATTTGAAGCAATATTGAATTCGAACAAAAAATGCACTGCTTTAAGCGGCGCATTTTTTGATGTGTTTTGGATGTTTTCTGATGTCATGAAAGTTCATTGGCCACGGATGAAATCCTGACAAACGACACGCTACGGCAGTGAAAATCTTCACGGAACAGGAAAGTTTGGTGATGTAATTCTTGCCGGGGCATGGCTTTCTGATGCTGCGAACCCTATCAGAACAGGGCTCCTTGATGACGGAAACCTTATCAGAATACCATTTCTAATCCGCTTGCTTTAAGCCTCGCTCCCAAGGGCGAAGGTATTTTTTATAGACGTGGCGTTGTGAAAATGTCGGTTGAATGCGGCAAATGGTTGAGTATGTTGGCGTGAAGTATGCTGTTGGCCTTTCCTGCGGCACTGCGGCCCTTCACCCTGCCCCCAAACTGGCGGACGAGAGACTGTATGGACAAGTCAAACCCAATGCTGGTACTCTCGCGGGTCACAAGGCGTTCTGCGCCGACAGCATTTTTGACGCTTCGATTAATCCCGTTGCCTATGAAGATGGCGAGGCCGTATTTATTGATGCGGGGCGAGATTCCTGGAACATGAACCCGATGGTATTGGAGAAAGCCTTCGAGTTGTATTCTGATGTTCGGCTTGTTGTGATTGGAGTCCCTTGGAACGAAGTACAAGCTTAAAGGCGCATGGGTTGAGACCGGCACTTTGGGGTCTTACAATTGTGTCTCGTTCATCGTCAACAAGAAACGCATGAGCAGGGCGCACAAATACAGAGCCTGTTTGGCGGCTTAAAGGTGGGAGAAATTGTGTATGATGCACAAAAGGAAGGCTTTCATCTCGTGATGGGCTACTTTCAGACAGGTTTTTCACCGATTTTGGACTTTTGACTCAACGTTCACTGGTTTAACATTCACCCGCAGTCATAGTGAGAATCTTAATGACATGGTTCTCTTGCTGTCATAGTTGGTGCTGGCGTAGTGAGGAACTTATCGGAATAAGGGTTCTTCATGGTGAAAAACTTATAGACATACCACTCTTTGATGGTGATGATTTTATTGGAATAGGGGTTCTTGGTAGTGAATAACTTATCGGAATACCCTTTCTTGTTGATGATAAACTTGTTGGGATACCAAATCATAAACTGTTGCCCCGTTGTGCAGAACTTATTGAAATAGCGGTTGTTGCTGTTGAACTTGCTAGAATACCTTCTCTGCTTATAATGCGCCTCTCCCTCAACGGGATAGAGGTGTTGTTAAATAGGCGCTTTAGCGTCATCAGAATTGTCGATTATGGGAGTGTACCGGAATGACCAATGTGAGCTTCGATGGATACGAGCGTGAGCTTTCCAAGGTGAAGGAAGGCGAAGTTGTAATGCCCACGAATGATTACCCAGAGCCTAATGTAAAGGCGGTCAGAAAACCTCAAAAGAAACTGGGCACCCGTTACCTGTCTGATCGTGATAAGTTCATGGCTGATCCCCGATTTGTGGGTATCAAGCCCTTCGAGAGTAAGGTCTGGTCGTAGCAGTATAATTGGGACAACCGAGAAAAAACCTTGATTTTTCAAGGGTTTTCGCAAGGCTGAGCCAATTCCGAAATTGTTGATTTCTCTACTTTGGCGGTCTGTCCGGGAACCCAGAGAGGTTGAGATGGCTTCTTGGGTACTCTTGGATTGACCCACAATACAGAGTAGAAAATCAATAAGGAGGTAAAGGCTTAGCTCATCTGTTTCCATTTGGAAAGAGGTGGGCTATTTGTCGTTGTAGCGAGGAACCGCACCTGTACCCAACATACAGAATAACATAGATTTTGAAAATATACAAGTATATAAAACGAACAAAATGTGCGAGGTAACGAGATATGGAGCCCAGAAAAATTTCTTTTAGTCCGCCGGACATAAGTGAATTAGAAATTGCAGAAGTTTGTGAAGCATTGCGTTCTGGTTGGATTACGACAGGGCCGAGAACGAAGCTATTAGAGAGAAGATTGGCTGCGTATATCGAAACAGGAAGAACTGATATTAATTGCGACAATGCAGATAACTCTTTGAAATATAGTAATAGAGTAGTATGCCTTAATTCTGCAACTGCGGCAGAAGAATTAAATCTTAGAGTGCTCGGTAATAGGGTAATATTAGGGGCAACCAGGAAAATCCCTGAATTTTCAATGGTTTGCGGCTGCTGAGTCGAGTCCCCTTGTTCTGATTACTCGTTGTTGGACGATGCTTGGTGGTCGTGGACAAGTGAAGATCGTGGTGTCCAGGTCGCTCAGTTTTGACCCAATCAAATGAGCTAAAGTCGAATAAGGAGGTTGGACTTAGTGGCCGAAGAGCTGAAAAGCTCGTCGGCTATTAGTCGTGTTTAAAGGGGCTTACTTTCCCCTACGATACAGTATAGCACAGGAAAAGAAAATAGACAAGCAACTAATTAGCTAACAATTATAAGTATAAGGCGCAAGACTTATCTTGCCTTCTATAGATTGACGGACGAGACAGGAGTGAGTTTCAAATGGAGATAAAGCCCTTTGAGAAAAAGGTATGGTAGTGGCAGTATAATTGGGACAACCGAGAAAAAACCTTGATTTTTCAAGGGTTTTCGCAAGGCTGAGCCAAATCCGAAATTATTGATTTCTCCGTTTTGGTGGTCTGTCCGGGAACCCAGAGAGGTTGAGATGGCTTCTTGGGTACTCTTGGATTGACCCACAATACAGAGTAGAAAAATCAATAAGGAGGTAAGGGCTTAGCTCACCTGTTTCTTATCTGGAAGCGGTGGGCTATTTGCTGTTGTAGCGAGGAAACGCACCTATACCCAACATACAGGATATTATAGATTTTAAAAATATGCAAGTATATAGAGCGAACAAAATGACTGGTCGTTGATAGACGAGACTTGCAGAAAGAATAGGCGCAAGTTTAATGAAAGTAAAAGGGATACATCAAATTTCTATAATTGTTAAGTCTCAGGATACTGTAGAGTTTTATAAATCGACTTTTGGGTTTCAAGAAGTCAAACGGATAGAACGGGACAACGACGCAGTGGTTATCTTGAAAGGTTTCGGTATTGAACTTCGGTTATTTGTGGATGACAGGCATGCCGCAAGATCTATACCAGAACCGCTGGGTCTTAGGAATATAGGATTCTGCGTGGATGATATAAAGACAGCATGTTTTGAACTTGGTCTCAGAGATATCGTCAAGACTGACTGGTTCGGGCAGCGGTATGTGGTTATCACAGATCCTGATGGAAATCAGATACAGTTACATGAGTAGGAATATATTCACGAAGGTGAGAGTGAGATTTATACATGAGTAAAAATAGATTCAAAAAGATGCTTGGTTTATCAGCAGCCATCCTTGGAACCGGCTTGGTCATCATATCAATAGTGGCCAAGAAAAAGAGGCCTGAAAGTGTATATAAAGACAATCCGGATCAGAAGAATCCGTTCGAGGGTAAGAAGGTTGTTTTTGTTGAAGATGAGACCGAACCAGAGAATGCTGATGGCATCAGAGGACATTTGGAAGCTATCGGAGACTCTGATCACAAGGAAAGCGTATATAGCAAGTATATCAAAAGAGGTCTGGATGTTATTCTGAGCTTCGGTGGTTTAGTTGTGCTGTCTCCAGTTCTTCTTGTAATCTCACTAGCCATTAAGATAGATGATCCGGGGCCAGTGCTGTTCACGCAAAAGAGACTTGGAAAGAACAAACAGTATTTTAAACTTCATAAATTCCGCTCTATGAAGATGTCAACGCCGCACGATGTACCTACTCATCAGCTTGAGAATCCGGAGCAGTATATCACAAAGGTTGGTAAGTTCCTTCGTGCGCATAGCTTGGACGAACTGCCACAGATATGGGATATCTTTGTGGGTAACATGAGTGTGATTGGTCCACGCCCCGGCCTCTGGAATCAAGATTTATTGACTGCTGAGCGTGACAAATATGGAGCGAATGATGTAAAACCAGGTCTGACTGGTTGGGCGCAGATCAATGGCCGTGATGAGCTTGAGATTCCTGATAAGGCCAAACTTGATGGAGAGTACACCGAGAAGATTAGCCTACGCATGGATTTTAAATGCTTTATGAGGAGCTTACATGTGATCGGTAAGGATGAAAGCGTGGTAGAAGGCGGAACTGGCGAGATGAAAAGAAATGAAAACGCTTCCAATACTATTGACGATTTTTTAAAGGGAAATCAAATATCTCTTGAGAGCATAAAAGATAAGAAAATTCTATTCTTCTCGCCGGCGTTTTTTAATTATGAAAACATGATAGCTGAAAAGATGAGGGAAATGGGTGCTGAGGTGGACATGTATGATGTACGCTCAGTCACTGGAGCATTTGACAGGGCATTATTGAAAATCTCTCCGGCCATCTTTAAGGGTAAGTCTCAGAATTACTATGAGGACATTATCGAGAAGAATAAGGATAAGGACTATGATTACATCCTTATTGTAAAGTGCGATATGACCCCAATAAATATCCTTGAAAAGTTCAGACAAGTGTATCCAAATGCAAAGCTGTGCTTGAATCTATGGGATTCTGTTGAGAATATTCCGGGAGTCATTGATAAGTTCAAGTATTTTGATACGTTACATTCTTTTGATTTGAACGACTGTGAAAGATATCCGGTGTTAAAATTTCGACCACTGTTCTTTGGAGATCAGTTTAGAGAGGAACTAAAGGGAACGGATGACTATAAGTATGATGTTGGCTTTTTAGGAACTGTTCATTCAGATCGCTATGCGGTGATTAAGCAGGTGCAAGAAATAGCCGAAAAGAGAGGACTAAAATGTTTTTGGTTCCTGTATCTCCAGAGTAAATTTATCTATCGCTTTTACAAGCTGACGAAGAAAGAGTTCAAAGCCGTAGATGAATCTACATTTAGTTTTGAAAAAATGTCTTCAGCGGATATTTCACATGTAGTTGATGAGACAAGAATTGTGCTAGATATCCAGCATCCCAAGCAGACAGGACTTACTATGCGAACTATCGAAATGATAGGAATGAATAAGAAATTGATAACCACAAATGAGAGCATCAAAAAGTATGATTTTTTTGATGAGAATAATGTTGCTGTGGTTGATAGGAAGAATGTTCAAATACCGGAAGAATTTCTAAGAACATCCTACACTCCGTTGCCTAACGATATATATGAGAAGTACAGTCTGAAAAGTTGGATTTTAGAAGTGTTGAGTGGAAAGGAAAATAGTGATGGGAAATCAATATTCGCCATCTGAGTACATTAAAAATGCCTACAGTTTAATAATGACAAAATTAACGATGAGACAGGCTCGATTTGTAAGAAGGCCTATATACATTAGAGGTAGGAAATCTTTGTCAGGATGTGTAGGCCTTACAACTGGTCGTTTTTGTCGTTTTGACTTGGAAGGCACACAACCAACACTCTTTATAGGAGATAATTGTGAGATGGGCGATATGACTCATATCGTTGCTCATAAAAAAGTTCAGATTGGTAATAATGTGCTTATTGCATCAAAATGTTTTATTAGCGATACGAATCATGGTGTCTATAAAGGTGAACGTCAGGATAGTCCAGAAATGCAACCAAATAGCAGGAATCTGGTAACTGCTCCAGTGCGAATTGGCAATAATGTTTGGATTGGGGAAAATGTTGTTATTCTCGCGGGTGCAGATATTGGCGATGGATGCATTATTGGAGCTAACGCTATTGTTAGCAAGAAGATTGAAAAGTACAGTATGGTTGTTGGACATAACAACGTAGTAAAACAGTATCATTCTGATAAGAAAGAATGGATTTGAAATGAAAGTATTGATTGTTAATCTGCGAATCGGAACGGGATCTGTAGGAAGAATAGTATCTGATCTGTACCAAGGTATTATTGCCTCGGGCAATGAATGTAAAATAGCATATGCACGTGGAAATATTGGTGATATTCCAGTAGAGGATACATACAGGATTTGCAGTGAACAAGAGGTAATGCTTCACGCAGGCCTAACCAGAGCGTTTGGAAATACGGCATTTTATTTCAAAAATTCTACCAAACGATTTTGTAGATGGATTGAAACATTTCATCCTGATATTATCCATCTTCATGGGGCATACGGATACTATTTGAATATGGAAGTTTTGTTTAAATATTTTAAAGAGTCTAATGTGACAGTCGTTTCGACATTGCACTCCTGCTGGGATTTTACCGGGCATTGTTGTTATTTTGACTATATTAATTGCGATCAATGGAAGACGGGATGCAAGCATTGTAGAAATAAAAATTCATATCCATCCAGCAGTATTTTAGATAATACAGCGAGAAACTATAAGCGTAAAAAGAGAGCTTACGAAGGACTAAATGATTGTACAATCGTGACTCCGTCCAAATGGATGGCAAGGTATGCACAAAAATCATTTTTGAGTAATCGAGAGATAAAAGTTATTTATAACGGAGTTGATTTAAATTCGTTTAAGAAATATGAAGAAAAAAGCTCATTAATTGCAAATAATAAACCGACTATTCTTTGCGTGGCAAGTATTTGGGAAAAAAGAAAAGGTTGGGATGATGTAATAGAACTCTCACATATAATACCAGAAACGTTTCAACTGATAGTTGTAGGATTAACCGAAAAACAAAAGGAGCAGCTATCGAAGGAGACTATTGCCATTGAACGAACTGACAGCAAAGAAGAATTAGCAAAGTTGTATTCATCAGCTACGGTTTTTTTTAATCCTACTTATGAAGATAACTATCCCACAGTAAATTTGGAAGCTATTGCATGTAACACACCTGTGATTACCTATGATACAGGTGGTAGTCCTGAAGCAATAAAAAATGAGAGTTGGGGATTAGTAATAGCAAAGCGAGATTATAGCAGTCTATTCAGATATACAAAGGAAGTATATCAATGCCAAAGGGAGTTTGACAAAAGCGAAATAGAAGCAATATCAAATGCACATATGGTTAGTGAATATATGACCCTTTATGAGGGATTGACTTTATAGTGAGTGCAAAATAATCAGTTCATAAAGCATGGAGTACTATCAAGTGTAAATATATGGTTTATATGCCCACCTAGGGAGAGCAGATATGCAAATAAGTTTGAAATTTGGTGAATTGCAAAAAATAATGCTTGCTGGACTAATTGTAAGGTTAGTTATTCTTTCAATAGTATTATTTAATTCTGAAACAGTTTCTATTGGTTTTCTTGGAAACTCGATGATAAGTGATGACGTAAGATATGAAGCTGGTGCTGAAATTTATTCCAGAACAGCTACATCATTAGTGGATCGGGAGGCATATCGTAATGCATACATGTCTGTTGGGGATGGAGCGATAAGGAATACTGAAGGAATATTCTCATCAACACCGCTTTGGTATTGGATATGCTCTGGCTTGTATTATGTTTTTAAAACGAATATTCCAATACGTTTATTAAATGTCATATTAGGAATCTTATCTATTAAATATGTATATTTGTTTGCGATAGAACTAATCAATAATAGAGTTGCATTAATTTCGGCACGGATGATGGCATATTTGCCATATCCAGTTTTCTTTTCTTGTTTTGCGTATAAGGATCAGCTCCTTACATTTATCACATTTTATATTTTTTATCGAGCAGCAAGGTTTCGCAATACAGATAGATTCAATGCAAAAGAGATTTTTTGTTTAGCTGTTTCTGTATTAGCTCTTTTTTTGTTAAGAAGTGGACTGTCAATAATATTAGTTATGATTGCTGTGATAATTGGAATTAGTAATGAAAGAGGAGAGGTAATTAGAAATATTATACGGAAAAATCGGACTGGAATTATAATTGTTGCTGTTTTGGGTGTTTTGGCCGGTGGAGCTATTTTATACAGGAATATTGGTGTACTGCTATATAAGATTGCCCATTATCAAATGAGATATACATTTAATGAAGTATCACAAGCATCTATCAATTTCGCAATTATTCGCGGCCCATCACAGATATGGAAAGTACCGATTGACGTTTTATTATCAATTTTTTTGCCGATTGGAAGATATAGTCAGTACGAATCCTGGTATGGAGTTGTTGCTAGCTTAAACTATATCAGCATTCCTATAGCAATAGGAAATCTAATATATGTTTTTCAGAAAAAATTCGACAAAATAGCTTATTGGCTTATTATAGCGGTCTATGTTATTTCTGCTATTTCTTCGATTAATATTTGTAGGCATTTTTATAGCTTGCTTCCGATTTGCTATGTCAGTTATGCGGATTTCGTAACTAATGCAAATATTAATAAGAAAATGATGCTTTCTTTTGGAAGTTTGGCACTTTTTGCCGTTTTGGTTTGGCACTATTTTTTCTGAAACAGGAGTGTTTATGGATAAAAAAGAATTAAAGCAAGCGCAAAAGGTAATGTTAGATATTCTTAGAGATGTTGATTCATTGTGCCGCAAGCATGATATTCAGTATTTTCTGGATGGAGGCACTATGCTTGGAGCTGTTAGACATAAAGGGTTTATACCATGGGATGATGATCTTGATATCGGTATGTTGCGCGAACATTATGAAGAGTTTTTAAGAATTGCCCCAAAGGAATTACCGGATAAGTATTTTGTGCAAGATTGGAAGTCGGATTCTGAATATGGTTTCTGGTTCACCAAAGTTCGATTGCGAGGAACTGTGTTTAGAGAAATGAATGGATCGAAAAAAGTCAAACACAATGAGTTTTTCATTGACATTTTTCCATATGATAATTATCCAGATTCTGAAACAGAAAGAGTTAAAGTTACAAAAAAAATTGAATTTTACAAAAGATGTTTGTTAGCAAAAACGAATTATTCGGTCTGGAATACAAATGATGGGTTCTCCCTTAAAAGGTTTCTTTCCTATAAACTGCTGAGATTAATACTATCATTTTCAACAAAGGAGAAACTTATAAATAAATTTAGCTTAGCAGCACAGAAATATAATGGTACTAAGACTGAATGTGTTTATCCTCAAGGTAATTCAAAGAGTGGGAAGTTCTATTTGGACAAAGAATGCTTCAGTAATTTGTGCGAAGTAAAGTTTGAAAATGAAATGTTTCCAATTTTGAATGACTACGATATTTTCTTGAAGACTTTATATGGCGATTATATGTCCCTCCCTCCTGAGGAGCATCGATATAACCGACATAATATTGTAGAAATAGTGTTTCCAAACAATTATATAGAGATAAATAAGGAGGCTAAGAATCATGAATAAGATTTCTTTTGATCTTTTGAGCATGTTAAAAGAGGGACAGAATTTTAACGGAGAACGTTTTGGCTCTATATTGGTTAAAGAGCCAAAAGTTATTTATGAGGCTTACGAAGAACTCTGCAATAGTGGGTTTGTTTGCGATGGGCTTGTTTCTGACAAAGGAGAAGATTATTTAAGCGAGCATCGAATTGATAATGCCATTATTCTTGCTGCGGGTATGTCCACACGATTTGTTCCTTTCAACTATGAGAAACCCAAGGGACTTCTTGAAGTCAAGGGCGAGGTTCTGATTGAACGCCAGATTTGTCAGCTCCGCGAGAAGGGAATTGAGGAAATAATCATTGTCGTGGGCCATATGAAGGAGCAATTTGAATATCTTGTTGAAAAATACGGGGTTATTCTCGTTGAGACTGATGATTATGCCACAAAGAATAATCACGCAAGTGTTTACGCAGCGCGCGATTATCTGAAGAATACAATCATAACATCATCTGACCTTTATTTCACTGAGAATATTTTCCAAACGTACGCCTATGATGCATATTACTGTACGATATTTATTCCAGGAAAGACAGCGGAGCGTGGAGTCGAAACAGATGATGATGACCGTATTCTTGATACTTTCTATGGTGATAAGTGTTACGACATTTGGGTGACTCTTGGCTATGCGTTCTTCTCAAAACGTTTCTCTGAAAACTTCCTGAAAATTATGGAAAAGGAATTTGAACTGCCAGAAACAGCAAATAAGTTCTGGGCAGATATTCAGGACGAACATCTTGAAGAACTTTATATGTATGCTAAGCGCATTGACTCTTCAGTAATTCATGAGTTTGATTCTCTGGAAGAGCTTAGGGAGTTTGACTCTAAGTATCTGTACGATTCTGGATCGAAGATTATAAAGAAGCTGTGTAAGCTTTTAGCTGTTCATGAGAACGGGATTATTGGCATCGAGTCTCTGCGGAAGATTAAATCATCGCTTTTCAAATTCCGCTGCAAAGGAGATACGTATATTTGTGATGTGGATCCTGGAGAAGAGGAGAAGATCTATTATCATGGCAGAGCATTCTATATGAGTAATAACGCCATGGACGATATCAGGCTGTATAAGATGGAGAAAAATATTATGTTAAAAGGAGATACTGGCGTGGATATTACTAATGAATTGACAAAGGCTTATGATCTCAGTAAGGACTTCAAGGAGTATCATGATAGGGCATTGCCCCTGTGTGCGGCTGAGAATATTATTTCTCCGTTTGCTAACCTTCCGTTAGCATTTGGTTTTCAGGAACGCTACATCATGAATAATACATATTCGTTCAATATGGACGACAACTTTATTGGCTGCGAGAAGTTGTTCCCGTATTATCAGATGATTTCTGATTCTTGTGAAAGGATTTTTGGTGCTAAGTATACCGACCCGCGTCCATTCACCGGCATGCAGACGCTTGATATGATTACGAAGACTATCTGCAAACCAGGTGACAAGATGATGATCCTTGACAAACAGCATGGGGGACACGCTTCAGTAAAACCCGTTGTGGAAAGGCTTGGTGTAAAAGTTTATTCTGCTCCTTATAATCTCGATGAGTTTGATCTTGACTATGAAGCGGCGAATAAGATGATCAAGGATGAAGGCATCGGGTATGTTCTTCTCGCTCCGTCTGATCTTATCAAGCCACTTGATGTTGAGAAAATCGATACAACCAACTGTGTCCTTCTTTGGGATTGTAGCCAGTTGCTTGGGTTAATTGCAGCTGGGCTATGCGCTAACCCATTGAAGACAATGAAGAATATTGTCATGTTTGGTGGAACTCATAAAACATTCCCTGGACCTGCTTCGGGGCTTATTATGACGAACGAGAAGTATCTTCACGATCTGATGGAGAAAGAGATCAATCCGAAGTATTTGAGAAACTCTCAGATGCATCAGAAAATTTGCCTTCTTTTCTCTCTTCTTGAGTTTGAGGAGTATGGAGACAAGTACATGAGTCACATGGTGCATTGCTCGAATTATCTTGGGCAGAAACTCCGTGATTATGGATTTGACATTGCTGACTGGCATGGTCAGATTTCTTCTACACACCAGATATTTATCCGTTGTAGTAAGGAAGAGATGGATCTCATCTATGATAATGCCTACAAATGTGAAGTGACACTAAACAAAAAACACAAGGATCTTTTCCTTGGGTATGGTATTCGTCTTGGAACGCAAGAAATCGCGAGATATGACTGGAATGATGAGGCTCTTGATAAAATTGCTTACATTGTAAAAGAGTTGGCTAATCCAGAAATTGACGTTAAGGCGGTTCTTGATATGGTACATAGCCTTCCCGAGAAAGAAATACATTATACATTTCCAGAAGAAGTCTTTGAAAAATTCGATGCTTTGATGGGAAAGTGATCACGGAATTGTGTTTAGAAAGGCTTAACATGAAAGGTATTATCTTAGCAGGCGGGGCAGGAACACGCCTATATCCCTTAACGATGGTAACGAGTAAGCAGCTCCTGCCTGTTTACGATAAGCCGATGATTTACTATCCGTTGTCAACACTCATGCTATCAGGTATCAAGGATATCCTAATCATCTCAACTCCGACGGACACGCCGAGATTTAAGGCGTTATTAGGTGATGGTTCTCAGTTCGGCATCTCTCTCCAATACTGTGTGCAACCAAGCCCTGATGGGCTTGCACAGGCATTCATTCTCGGAGAAGAGTTCCTTAATGGTGAAGCCGGAGCAATGATCCTCGGAGATAATATCTTTTACGGGAATGGCTTCAGGAGGATGTTGAAAACGGCTGTAAGGAATGCAGAGAAGAATGGCCGTGCTACTGTATTTGGATACTATGTTCCGGATCCAGAGCGGTTTGGCGTGGTGGATTTTGACAAGTTAGGGAAGGCTCTGTCGATAGAAGAAAAACCAAAGAACCCAAAGTCTAACTATGCTGTAACGGGGCTGTATTTCTACCCTGCAGGGGTTTCATCCCTCGCTAAGAAAGTCAAACCCTCAGCTCGTGGTGAATTAGAGATAACTACACTAAATGAGATGTATCTTAATGACGATCTGCTCGATGTTCAGCTCTTAGGTCGTGGATTTGCATGGTTGGATACTGGTACTATGTCTTCTCTGCTCGCCGCTGCAAACTTTGTGGAGATGATTCAAACGCGCCAGGGGATCACAATTTCAGCTCCAGAGGAGATTGCCTACATAAATGGGTTCATAGGCAGAGAAAAATTATTGGAATCTGCAAAACTATATGGTAAGTCTCCCTATGGTGTGCATCTAAAATCTGTGGCTGAAGGGAAAGTGAGGTACTGACATGACTATATTAGTAACAGGTGGAGCTGGATTTATCGGTGGAAACTTCATTCATTATCATCTCGCAAAGCATCCTGGTGATCGAGTTGTGTGCATCGATAAGCTGACTTATGCGGGTAATCTAAGCACTCTGGCTCCGGTCATGGATAATCCGAACTTTAGGTTTGTGAAGCTCGATATCTGTGACCGAGAGGGTGTGTTCAATCTCTTTGAGGAAGAAAAGCCTGATGCTGTGATTAACTTCGCCGCTGAGAGTCATGTGGATCGGTCGATAGAGGATCCTGGGATTTTCCTTCAAACAAATATCATCGGTACAGCTACAATGATGGACGCATGTAGAGCCTTCGGAAATGTGAGATATCATCAGGTTAGCACGGATGAGGTGTATGGAGACTTACCGTTGGATCGCCCCGATCTATATTTTACGGAGATGACTCCGATACACACAAGTTCCCCGTATAGTAGTTCAAAAGCTGGAGCAGATTTGTTAGTACAGGCGTATAACCGCACTTACAGTCTCCCTGTGACTATCAGTAGGTGTAGCAACAACTACGGTCCTTATCATTTCCCGGAGAAGCTCATCCCCCTGATGATCGCCAACTGCCTGAATGATAAACCTCTCCCTGTTTACGGTGAAGGACTCAACGTCCGCGACTGGTTATATGTGGAAGACCATTGCAAGGCTATTGATCTGATTGTCCGCGAAGGCCGCATAGGCGAAGTCTACAATGTCGGAGGTCACAATGAGATGCGGAATATTGATATTGTTAAGTTGATCATCCACGAACTAGGTAAAGATGAATCACTAATCACGCATGTGGCCGACAGAAAAGGACACGATCTTCGATATGCTATCGATCCGACCAAGATTCATAATGAGCTTGGATGGCTTCCAGAGACGAAGTTTCAAGATGGTATTAAGAAGACTATTGCCTGGTATTTGCATAACCGTTCCTGGTGGGAAGAAATCATCAGTGGTGAGTACCAGAATTATTATCAGAAGATGTATGGGGATAGGTAATGAGGAAAGTACTGGTAACAGGTGGAGCTGGTTTCATTGGAGCTGAGATCGTTAATCAACTTTATACAGTAGGTGGATGGGATATTACTGTTCTTGATTCTATGACAGAACAAATTCATGGGAAGGAATGGATGAATTCCTATCTTTATAAAACGATTGAGGGTAAATGTAGATTTATTAAGGCCTCCGTATGCGATCTGGAGACAGTAACTGATGGGCTTAAGGATATAGAGATTGTTCTTCACTTGGCCGCAGAAACTGGCACGGGTCAATCGATGTACCAGATCAATCAATATAATGAAACCAATGTGATGGGTACATCAAATCTTCTCCAAGCGATATCTACGATGGGCAAGGAGAGCAAGGTTAAGAAGATTATGCTTGCTTCATCACGTTCAGTGTACGGTGAAGGAAAGTACGAATGTCCATGCTGCGGAGTGGTCTACCCGGATGGGCGTAGTAAGGACAAAATGCTTGCGGGTGATTTTAAGTTTTATTGTCCTAAGTGTGGTGCAGAGTTAAAACTCGTATCAACGACTGAAGATAGCGCCATAAAACCGGTTTCTCTGTATGCCTACACAAAATATGCTCAAGAAATGATGCTTAGGACTATGTGTCCAGCTATGGGAATTGATTTTTCAATATTCCGCTTTCAGAATGTTTATGGTGTTGGTCAAAGTTTA
Source organism: Clostridia bacterium (assembly GCA_017470095.1). GTDB lineage: Bacteria > Bacillota > Clostridia > Christensenellales > Aristaeellaceae > RUG563. The sequence goes on from JAFUFC010000161.1 coordinate 51,987, forward strand.
AAAAATCCTTATACGGGTATTCTTTCTGTGTTTTCGGCTCTTATGCTTGAGAATAAATCCATAAATATCTTTGAAGATGGGTTGGAGAGCAGGGATTTTATTAATGTCAAAGATGTTGCATCGTGTGTCATCAAGGCGATTGATGAACCAAAGAGTAATGGAGAGATAATAAATCTTGGATCTGGTGTCAATACAAGCGTTATAGAAATTGCAGAGATTCTGAAGAAGCATTATGGCAGCTCCTCTGAAATTAAAGTGACGGGTGACTTCCGTATTGGTGATATCGCGCACAACAAGGCTGATATAAGTAAGGCTCGCGCTATCCTTGGGTTTAGACCAACTATAGAGCTAGAGAAGGGACTAAAAGAATTTTGTAGTTGGGTAGTTTTGCAGGATAAGGATAATAACGGATATGAACGGTCTCTTTCAGAGATGGAGAAAGTGGGTATGTTTATTCGTAAACAGTAGAGGAGTATTATAAAGATGAAAACACAGAGGAATTCGGCAATAGATGCATTGAAGGGATTGGCAATCATCGCCGTTGCCCTCTACCATTTCGGGGGGGGGTATTTACCGTACGGCTACTTAGGTGTTGATGTATTTTTTGTTGTAGGTGGTTATCTTCTGATTGGAGGATTAAAGAGAAGAATAGAAGACAATAGTTTCAACTATTGGCCGTTTCTTTTTCGAAAAATAGTTAGACTTTGGCCGCTCGTAATAATATCGTCTATTGCAGCTTTTTCCATTGGATATGCGATTATGCTCCCAGATGATTATGAGAATTTAGCTGAGTCTGCGATTGCTTCAAGTGTTTTTGCAAACAACATTTTACAGTGCATAACTACTAAGAACTACTGGAATATAGTTAATCTCTATAAGCCACTTATGCATTTGTGGTACGTTGGCGTATTAATGCAAGCATATGTGATTCTTCCCATAGTCTATCTTCTGTTTAATAGGATTTTTGGAAAAAAAGGAATTGCAATAGGGACAATTATACTGACATTATTATCATTTTTACTTTATTTGATCCCAACATTTTCGATGGCATGGAAATTCTACTATCTGCCATTTAGGATTTTTGAAATCACTATTGGAGGACTATTGGTTCTGTGGAATCCACAATGCAAAAAAAGAAAAACAGTCGGTTGGCTTTGTTTTCTGGCGATGCTTGTTATTTTGTGTTCAAGAAGCGAATTATTATCTGGGAGTATTATGCTCCTAGTAACAGTTTTTTTGACAGTTTTGATAATTTGGGCATCCAATGGAGTAGAACTATCTGAAGCAGAGAATCATGTCATACAGATTGGTGCATGGATAGGAAAGAGGAGTTACAGCATATATATTTGGCATCAGGTTATAGTGGCTTTTTTGTTCTATGCTGTTTTCCCAAAACAAACACCATTAGTATTGCTCTTGTTTTTACTGATATCAGGCGTTTTGTCTGCAGCGTCATACCAACTGGTAGAAGTTCCACTTGGAAAAGTGATAGGAAGTAAAAGGAAAGAAGCAGTGGTCATTGCAACAACAGCTGTAGTTACATGCGTTTTATGTGTTGTGTCATTTCAGGTTTATTCGCAAGCGGGTGTAGTAAGAGACGTTCCTGAATTGGGAATAGAAAAAAAGAATGTTCACAGGAATATGCATGCAGAGTATTGTGATCGTCCATATGAATGGGACAAGGATTTTTCGTCCGGCAAGATAAAGGTTCTCGTTATAGGGAATAGTTACGGAAGAGATTGGGCGAATATTTTGGATGAGTATGACGAGAAGGAATTGCTTGAAGTTTCCTATGTATATTACACGGATGAGAATTTGTTAGACCGGAAAGATCGGGTTAATGATGCCGACTATGTGTTTTTTGCAATAGGACCTGAAATTGATAAAACGCCTCCTCAAATTCTTGTTGACATGGTGCCTGAAAGACTATGGATTATTGGTAATAAAAAGTATGGAACTTCTAATGGGATTATTTATTCTCATAAGAATTCAAGCACATATTATGATCAAACGGCAGAAGTAGAGCAGTGGATGATAGACATGAATCAAGAATATCGCAGTGCATACGGAAATCATTTTATTGATTTGATGGAACCATTAATGCACTCTGATAATAGGGTGTCAGTCTTTACCGATGACTGTAAATTTATAAGTCAGGATTGTAGTCATCTAACGCAGGCAGGAGCACAGTATTATGCAAGGCTGATAGACTTCTCAGAAATATTTTCTGAACATTGAGTAAGGAATATTAAAATAACAGTAGATAAAGGACTTGCTAAATGAAAATACTCGTTACTGGTGCAAGCGGCTATCTGGGGCAAGGGATAGTCAGGCACTTACTCGACAACAAGCATAGCGTAATTGCCATTGGACGCAAACCAGAGAGGATTGATGAAAGAGCAGAACGGATAGCTGTAGATATCTTCACTACTGCCGATCCATACGAGGCTTTTGGTGAGCCGGATGCTCTACTTCACTTGGCATGGAGAGACGGTTTTGTACATTATTCTGATTCCCACATTGATGACTTACCGAAACATTATGAGTTCATTAAGAGATTCGCAAATTCGGAAATAAAACAGATAGCCGTGATGGGTTCCATGCATG
>JAFUFC010000162.1 GCA_017470095.1 Clostridia bacterium
TGCAAGCAATTATAGGCGATTTTATAGCATTATGGAAGGGCACAACGTTCTTAATAAAATAAAAAGCTCCAAGAATGCTTGTGTTATCGCGTTCTTGAAGCTATTCTTCCCTATGATTACCACAGAATGTCGAAACTTCCGCTAAATGTCTGTCAAAACAAAAAAGACGGTTTTTGAATAAATCCTCGCTGCCATCATAATTCAGATCATGGTGTATATTTTCCCATCGGACTGAAATGCCAAAAATGGATTTCTATCCTTTTCGACGACAGAGCACTCGAGGCCGGTCAAACGTTGGCATCTATTTGGGTTGCTCAAAATATTTTTTTTGCTATATAATAACATGGGTATTATTTGAAGGAAATGCGGCATGGCTGTTAAAAACAATTGAAGCATAACCGCTATTGGGTCAACTTATAAGCAATCGCAAGTTCTGCTGTAAGACAGCGCACAGCACAACCGCTTCAGGTAAAAGAATCTTTTGCTGAAGGGTACGGTGCGGCGCAGCGCCTGCAGAATACAAGATGAAAAGAAGCATGTGCAGAAAGAATTTTTTCAGGCTCCTGATCCTGGCGTTCCTGCTCCTATGGCCGGTAACAAGCCATGCGTTGGCGGAGGCAGGGAAAACAGAGATCGCTCCCACGTCGTGGGAAGGCCTTCAGGCCGCCATCAATGATGCGGAAATCGGCGCCACCATCCGATTGGCTGATCATCTGACAGCAGATATTTCGGATACAAGCCTTGTGATTCCGGAAGGGAAAAACGTGATCCTTGATCTTGCCGGATTCACGCTGGACAGGGGGCTGAAAGCGCTGGATGCGGATCAAGGCTCTGTGATCCGCATAGCGGCCGGATCTGTTTTGACCATTCGCTGCAGCGGAGAGGAAAGGGGCATGATCACCGGCGGATACGCGCTCTACGGCGGGGGCATCTATAATGAGGGCACGCTGATCCTGGAGGGCGGCAGCGTTTCAGGAAACACTTGTGAAGGCTTGGGCGGCGGCATTTACAATGCCTATATCCTGATCATTCAGGGCGGAGAGGTCACCGGCAACACGGCCAAGGAAAACGCCGGCGGCGTGTTTAATTATCGGTCGGGAAGCATGAGCGCCAATCCCCGCTCCATTTACGGCAATACTTCTCCCATCGATCCGGATATCGACAATGACGGTTATATGACCCTTGTGGGCGAAAGAGCCGGGGAACCGGCCGCCGTCACGACCTTTGTGGAATTGCTGTCGCTCCTGCCGCCGCTGGCGCTGCTGCTTAGCCTACTGTTCGCCGTTGCCATCGACTCCTATTTGAGCCGAAATCAAAAGAAAACCCTGTATCTCATCACCGCGGTGGCCTTTTGTCTGATCGCGCAGGATTTCTTGGGGTACAGGATGTCCTTTTTTGAAAAAACGCCGCCCCTGCGAACGCTCAACGCGGCGATCGGCTATGCTTTGCGTCCCACGATCCTGGCGCTGTTTTTGTGCCTGGTGCAGCCGGAAAAAAAACATCGCGCGGTATGGGCGCTGACAGCCTTCAACGGCGCTCTCTATCTGACGGCGCTCTTTTCCCCGCTGACTTTTTACTTCGCCGTCAACAATCGTTTTGTAACGGGGCCGCTGCATCAGGCCTGCACGATCTTCAGCGCCGCGCTGCTGGGCTTGCTGCTTTGGCAGACCGTCCGCGTGTTTCATCCCCAGGATCGGAAGGAAACCTGGATCCCCGTTTTCTCAGCGGCGCTCATCGCGCTTTGCGTGTTCCTGGATTTCCGGGTAAAATATAACGATCGCCCCGTTTCATTTCTGAACATTGGCGTCGCGATCAGCTGTATGCTGTATTACATCTGGCTCCATTTGCAATTTGTGCGGGAGCATGAGCAGGCGCTGCAGGCGGAGCAGCGCATTAAAATCATGACAACGCAAATCCAGCCGCATTTCCTGTACAATACCCTGTCCACCATCCAGGCTTTGTGCGAAACCGACCCCAAAGCGGCCCGGCAAACGGTGGAAAAATTCAGCGTTTACCTTCGCCAGAATATCGCTTCTCTGGCCCAGGAATCCCTGATTCGGCTGGAGGAGGAGCTTTCCCATACCCGCATCTATGCGGACATTGAAATGATGCGTTTTGAAAACATCGAAATACGATATGACATCCAGGATACGGATTTTTGCGTCCCCGCACTGTCCATCCAGCCGCTGGTGGAAAACGCCATCCGGCACGGCGTGCGGATCCGGGAAAAGGGCATCATCACCATTTCCACCCAAAAGCAGGATAATTGGCATGTCATCCAGGTGCGGGATAACGGGAAGGGATTCGATTCCCGGCGCGTCGCACAATTGAGCGATGCGCACGTCGGGATCAGGAACGTGCGGGAAAGAATTGAAACCATGTGCGGCGGCACGATGAGTGTGGAAAGCGGGCCGGACCAGGGAACCACTGTCACGATCAGGATCCCCGGGAAAGAAAGCGAGAAGGAGAAGCGCGTATGATCGCTCTTTGTGTGGATGACGAGCGCAGGATTATGGAGTACACAGTGAAGCTTTGCCGATCTCTGCCGCAGTTTTCTTCAGCAGAGGGCTTCACTCGTTCCGCCGATGCGCTCGAATGGCTGAAAGAGCACCCTGCCGATCTGGCGCTGCTGGATATTGATATGCCTGAAATGAACGGGATCGAGCTGGCCGCCAGGATCAAACAGCTGCGCCCCGATATTGCCGTTATTTTCCTGACCGGCTATTCGCAATACGCCCTGGATGCCTTCCGGGTGCGTGCCAACGGCTATCTGATGAAACCCGTCACCGAGGAAAGACTGACCGAAGAAATCACCTATGCGCTGTCTTGCAGGCAGCCCAAACAAGGCGCGCATATCCTCATCCGTACTTTTGCCGGCTTTGACGTTTTTGTGGATGGCAAAATGGTGGCTTTCAGCCAGGCAAAATGCAAGGAGCTGCTTGCTTACCTGGTGGACAGGCAGGGAAACAGCGTGACCCGTTCCGAAGCCTTTTCCATCCTGTGGGAGGAACGCGCGTATGACCGCCGCATGCAAAAGCTGCTGGATAACATCATCAGGAGCACGCGGCAAACGCTGGAAGAATACCAGATCGGGGAGATCTTTGAAATGAGCCGTGGAACCATGCGGATCTGCCCCGAGACCTTTACCTGCGATGCCTATCTGTTCTTTCAGGGAGACGCCGATGCCGTGTCTGCTTATCGGGGAGAGTACATGAGCTCCTATTCCTGGGCAAGCATCACGGAAAGCTATATGGATTACAGATCGAAAGAATAAGGCGAATGCAGCGCGTTCCTCCTGCATCTCATAAAAAAACAAATAATCCTGAACCGTTCTTCATTTTTATGCGCGAAGAACGGTTTTTTTATGGGACATTTAGGGGACACAGTAAGATATAATTATTTTGGGTTTTTAGATGAATCATGGAAAGGGAGAAGGAAGAATGAAGAAACTGGTTTGCGTTGTAATGATCCTGTGCATGATGTGCGCGCTGACTGCGTCTGGCGAGCAAAGCGCGGCGCTGCAAACGCCCCGGGAGATCATCGGCCTGGAAGCGGAAGCCTCCCCGGAATGGGCGGTGGCCCTGGCGGAAAAGCAGGACGCCCGACAGCTTTTCGTGGTGGCGGTCTATGAAAACACCACGGCCTGGATTTCCCTTCACGAAAAGGATGCGGACGGCGTATGGAAGATGACCATGTCCACCCCGGGCTTCATCGGCAAAAACGGCCTGGGCAAAACCAAGGAAGGCGACACCAAGTCTCCTGTGGGCGTGTTCTCCTTCAACCGGGCCTTCGGCATCGCTCCGGACCCCGGCTGCGCCATTCCCTATGTGCAGGTGGATGAGAACACCTATTGGTCCGGCGACGTGCGGGAAGGGATGCGCTATAACGAACTGGTGAGCCTTAAGGAATATCCCGAATTGAACCTTCCGGACAGCGAGCATATCGTGGATTACACCTACCAGTATCAGTACTGCCTGAACATCAGCTACAACGCGGAGGGCACCCCCGGCCTGGGCTCCGCCATCTTCCTGCATTGCCTGGGCGACCGCAAGCCCTATACCGGCGGCTGCGTGGCCATTCCCATGGAGCAGATGTACTTTGTGATGCAGCATGTGTCCCCGGACTGCGTGGTGATGATCGATACGCTGGAGAAGCTGGGCGGCAGTTTCTGATCATCAAAGGAATCATGTCAAGAGGCATTGCCCGGGATATCCGGAATCTCCCTTGGGAATGAAACCATTGTTTTCGGAAGGCCTGAAGGAACGAAGCGCCTGAATCAATGATAAGAAAATGAGAGGTGGATGCACACATGGTAAAAAAGACGGTCATCCTTCTGCTTGTGATCATCCTCCTCCCGGTTCAGGCGCTTGCCTGCACGGCCGTTTACGCAGGCTCCAGGCTGACCGAGAATGGCAGCACGATGTTTGCCCGGCTGGAGGAATTTGGTTCTGATGAAGGCTGGCCCAAGCTCTTTGACGTGATTCCGGGAGGCGCGCACAGGGCTGGGGAAGCGTATACGGGCTGCTATGGCTTTTCCTGGACTTTTACCCATGACAGCTATGGATACACAGCATTCTGCGATAACAATTCCCAGGGCGTCTGTCCGGACTGCGAAGGGACGCACCCTCATACCCCTTACCAGGCGGCCGGAACCAACAGCAAGGGCGTCAGCGTGACGGCGACGGAAACGCTTGTGGAAAAACCGGCAATCCTGGCGGTGGATCCCCTCAATACAGAATCCGGGATTGAAGAGGCTGAAATCCCCACCATCCTACTCAGCGAAGCGTCCAGCGCCCGGGAGGCCATGACGCTGCTGACTTCCATTTACGCGACGGTCGGTTCCTTTGGCGGCGCCGGCGTGATCGTGGGCGACGCATATGAAACCTGGTACATTGAAAGCATCAGCGGCAGCCAGTATATCGCGGTCCGATTGAACCGGGATATGCTGTTTGTCTGCCCGAATATTTCCGTAATCGGGCTTGTGGATCTCCATGATACGGAGAATGTGGTCGCTTCGGACAAACTGATTGAAACAGCGGTCGAAGCCGGAACCTTTGTAGGAGACGTACAGGCGCGAAGGATCGATTTTGCGGCTTCCTATGATAACGCTCCGGATTCAGCCTATATCCGGCTTGCGGCAGCGCTTAACGATCTGTCTGGAAATACCATATACCCTTTGGACCTGACGCCGGAGGAAATTGAAGGCAGCGCGTTCAGGATTTCCAATGTGGATGCGGAAGAAAAAATCGTACCGCTGTATACCAATATCCAAAGAGATAAAAAGCTGAGCCTCCGGGATGTGATGGGGCTGTATCAGTTGGATGGGATCAACAGAGGCAGAAGCCTTGATACTCATATTTTCCAGATCACGGATTCAACGGAAAAGGGCACTTTGGAATGGGTTTCCATGGCGGATAACCGCACCAGCGTTTTTATCCCCTATCTTCCAATGATGACCGAAGAAGTATTTGTTCCCTTCCATGCGGCTACTGGGATGCCGGTGATTACAGAGGTAAAACCTTCTCAAGGGCTTTCCTACGCGACGAGCGCAGGATGGGGAACCTATCCGGAAGGCTGGCAGGATTCCTGGTATTGGGTATTTGCCAGGCTGGAGCATATCGCCCGGGAGGATCAAGCCACCGCTCAATTGATCAGAGAGGCTATGGACGATCTGCAGGATGAAATCTGCGCATCCGGAGAAATCGGGAACGCAGCGGCGGAAAAAGCCTGGCGGAGGGCAACGGAGCTTTTGAACATAATCGGGAACTGATAAAACGAAAGGATGAAACTGATGAAAAAAGACGATCACGCTGCTGCTGATCCTGAGCATGCTTATGGCGTCATGCTTCCCGGCGGGCGCTTTGGCCGAAGAAGCGCGCGAAAAGGAAATCCCCGCGTCCTTTGATTTAAGAAGCGTCGATACGGACGGAGATGGCATTGGTGACCGCTGCTATGTGACAACGGTTAAGCTTCAGCATCCCTTCGGGGCCTGCTGGGCTTTCGCGGTCATCTCTGCCGCGGAAACCAGCCTTTTGGGATCGGTGTACGCCGACGATCCGGACGCCTGGAAAACCCTGGATCTGTCCGAAAAGCAGCTGGCCTATTTTTCGCATACCCAGCTTCATGATCCTTCCAGCCCCCAAAATGGGGAAGGACTTGGGGTGATCGATCCAACGGATATGTTTGAAATCTACGGCGGCGGGTCCTCCCTGATGGCAGCCGTTACCTTTGCCCAGGGCGTCGGCCCTTCCGATGAGTATCCTACATCAACGGAGGTTGGGGAGCACTTTGCGTATCATGGCAGCGAGCGCATGACCACCCAGGTCTATATGGACGGCGCGTTCCGGAATTTCTCCTACAGCAAGGAGGACGATTGGAATATCCCGGAGGAACTCCGGTTTTATCAGGATTATATTCTGACAGCTACTCATATGCTGCCTTCCCCCGCAGGACGGGACGCGAATCGACAGTATGTCTATAATGAAGCTGCTACGGAAGCAATCAAAATGCAGCTGCTTCAAAAGCGCGGCGTGGCCATCGGCCTACGCGCGGACTCCTATAACCAGCAGACCCTGACAGGGGAACCGGGGAAATATATCAGCGAAAACTGGGCGCATTACGCCTGGGACGACGGCGACACCAATCATGCCGTGACCATCATCGGCTGGGACGATGATTATCCCAAAGAGAACTTCCTCGCGGAGCATCAGCCCCCGGCAAACGGCGCCTGGCTGGTCAAAAACAGCTGGGGCACTGGGGAAGAAGCATTCCCCTTCCGCGGCCGGGGAGACTGGGGCATTGAAAACGAAGCGGGCGTCCACACCGGGTATTTCTGGGTTTCGTACTACGATCACTCCATCAGCGATCCGGAAGCGTTTGAACTGGATATCGCCGTGGCACCGGATAGCATTGATCAGCACGATTACATGCAGGTAAATACCTTGAATGCCCAAGCCTATAGCGATCCAGTCTCCATGGCCAATGTGTTCAAGGCCGATCATTCAAAAACACTCAGCGCGATCTCCTGCATCACCGCCGCGGGAAAAACCGCTGTTCGGTATCAGGTTTATCTGCTGCCGGACGCCTATCAATCGCCGGAGGACGGCCTGCTGGCGGCGGAGGGCCTTGTCTCCTTCGACGACGCCGGTTTCCACCGCATCCCCATCGACGGAATCTGCCTGCAAAAGGACCAGTATTTCTCGGTCATTGTGACGCTGGCCAATCAGGGCGGAACCTATGACGCCGTCATGCCCATGGCTGGCGGATTCGTGGGCTTCAACAACCAGAAGGCCA
>JAFUFC010000163.1 GCA_017470095.1 Clostridia bacterium
CAGAAGGTGACCTTGGAAACGGACGGCAAGCTGATGACTGGCCACGATGTGATGGTGGCGCTGCTGCTGGGGGCGGAGGAATTCGGCTTTGCCACCGCGCCGCTGATTACCATGGGCTGCCGGATGATGCGGGTGTGCCATCTGGGCACCTGCCCTTTCGGCATCGCCACGCAAAACCCGGAATTGCGAAAGCGCTTCATCGGCAGGCCGGAATATGTGGAGCGGTTCATGCTGTTTATCGCTGAGCAGATGCGCCGTATCATGGCGAGGCTGGGCGCGCGCACGGTGAACGAATTGGTGGGCCGCAGCGATCTGCTGAAAATGACGCCTGACGCGAAGCTGGATTTGACCGATCTCATCGGCTTTGCGCGGAACACGCATTATCAGCCCGACGCCAAGCATGATTTCCATTTGAGCGAGCGCACCGACGCCCGGCTTTTCCAGGATCACGTGCACCTCATGACTACGGATCGGGCCTTTGGCACGATGCTGAAAGGCGACCGGCATATTCAGGCCCAGGGCTGCGGCGGGCAATCCTTCGGGGCGTTTTTGCCCAAGGGCCAGCAGCTCATCCTGTACGGCGTGGCCAACGATTACCTGGGCAAGGGCTTGTCCGGTGGTACCATTGCCGTCTGCCCGCCGGTGGACAGCGTGTGGAGGCAGGAGGACACCCTGATCGGCAACGTGGCGCTGTACGGGGCCACCTCGGGCCAGGCCTTCATTGCCGGGATGGCCGGTGAGCGCTTCGCCGTGCGCAATTCCGGGGCCTGGGCCGTGGTGGAAGGCGTGGGCGATCACGGCTGCGAGTACATGACCGGAGGCCGGGTGGCGGTGCTGGGCAAGGTGGGCGACAACTTTGCCGCAGGCATGAGCGGCGGCATCGCCTGGGTGCTGGATGAAAAGGATGATTTGCAGGATCGCATGAACCCGGGCCACGTGAAAATCTACGCCGTCGCGTCCAACCAGGCGGGCGAATTGCAGCGCCTGTTGCAGCTGCACGAGCGGGCCACGGGCTCCAAAAAAGCCAAGGAAATCCTGGCGCGCTTCGATGCGTATCTGCCCAAATTCAAAGCGGTGATTTCCGACGAATACTTATCCTTCCTGAAAGGGGCGTGACGGTATGGGCAAGACAACTGGATTTTTGGAATATCCCCGGACGGAAAACCCATACCGGGACGCACTGGAGCGGCTGCGTGATTTTGACGATCTGCATACAGCCCAGCCCGCAGACGCACGGCGCTGCCAGGCGGGGCGCTGCATGGACTGCGGCGTGCCCTTCTGCCAGTCGGATTTTGGGTGTCCCTTGCACAACCTGATCCCCGAATGGAATGATTTGCGGTATCAGGGCCAGGAAAAGGAAGCGCTGGTGCGGCTGCTGCTGACGGCTCCCTTCCCGGAATTCACGGGGCGGGTGTGCCCGGCGCTGTGCGAAAAAGCCTGCAACCTGGCGGATAACGGCGTGACCAACCGGGACAACGAGCTGTATCTCATTGAAACGGCTTTTTCCAAGGGCTGGATACGGCCCCGAATCCCCGCTGTGCGCACCGGGAAAAAGGTCGCCGTGGTGGGCAGCGGCCCCGCGGGATTGGCCGCGGCGGACCTGCTGAATCAGCTGGGCCATGCTGTTACTGTGATCGAGCGGGCAGACCGCCCCGGCGGGCTGCTCCTGTACGGCATTCCCAATATGAAGCTGCCCAAGGAAATCATTGCCCGGCGCGTCCGCCTGATGGAGGCGGAAGGGGTTACCTTCCTGCTGAACACCTCCGCGACGCCTGATTTGCCGGATGCGTACGACGCGGTGCTCCTGTGCTGCGGTTCCCGGAAGCCCCGGCCCCTGCATGCGGAGCACATGGATGCCGACGGCATATATTTCGCCGTAGATTATCTCACCGCTGCTACCCGGGGCGTACTGTCCAAGGCCGCGCCTGGGGTCACCGCCCAGGGGAAGCATGTCGTGGTGGTAGGTGGCGGAGATACGGGCAACGATTGCGTGGGTACCGCCCTGCGCCAGGGCTGCCAAAGCGTTTTGCAGCTGGAAATGATGCCCAAAGCCCCGGAAAGCAGGCCGGATGGAAACCCGTGGCCTCAGTGGCCCCGCACCCTGCGCACAGATTACGGCCAGGCGGAAGCCATCTTCCTGCAGGGCAGCGATCCCCGCGTTTATGAAACCACCGTCAAAAGCATTCGGGTGGATGCTGCAAACAGGATCATCGGTCTGGAAACGGTGCGGCTGCAAAAGCAGCCCGATGGCAAGCTGACGCCCGTTCCGGGCACGGAACAAACGCTGCCCTGCGATCTGATGCTGATTGCGGCGGGCTTCATTGGCTGTGAGGAAGAAACGCTGTCCCGCTTTTCTCTTTCCGCGGATGCGCGGGGCCGGCTGCTGCCCAAGGACGGTTCCCATCATTTGGAGGGCAAGCTGTTTTCGGCTGGGGATATGCGAAATGGCCAGTCCCTGGTGGTGCGGGCATTAGCGGACGGGCGAAACGCAGCCAAGGAAATCCACGCGTTCCTCCTATAAGAAAAACGATTTTTGAACAGCGGATGAATTGACTTTTCGCGGCCTGGGCAGCATAATTTTTCATTATTTGGCGGCAAAACCGCAGTGAGGAGGCAAGGGGGCCATGTGCGGAATCGTAGGCTATACGGGAGAAAACCAGGCTGCGCCGATTTTGCTGGACGGGCTCAAGCGGCTGGAATACAGGGGATATGATTCGGCGGGGCTGGCCGTTCGGGACGGCGACGCGCTGGCGGAAGTGGTAAAAGCCACGGGCAAACTGTATCACTTGGCGGACAAGACGGATCAGGGGCGTTCCCTTCCCGGGAATTGCGGCATCGGCCATACCCGCTGGGCTACCCATGGCGACCCCAGCCTGATTAACGCCCATCCCCACGTCAGCGGGAATTGTTCCGGCTCCGGCAGCGGAAAAGTGGAGAGCGACGTGGTGGGCGTGCACAACGGCATCATCGAAAACTACGGAGAGCTCAAGGAAAAGCTGCTGCGCCACGGCTACCGGTTTTACAGCGACACCGACACGGAAGTGGTGGTGAAGCTGGTGGATTATTACTATAAGAAATACAAGATCGGCCCGGTGGACGCCATCACCCGCACCATGGTGCGGGTACGGGGCAGCTATGCCCTGGCGCTGATGTTCAAGGATTATCCGGGCGAAATCTTCGCCGCCCGGAAGGATTCGCCCCTCATCATCGGCACGGCGGAAAACGCCGCCTTCCTGGCGTCGGATGTGCCCGCCATCCTGAAATACACCCGCAGCGTGTATTACATCGGCAATCTGCAGGTGGCCCGGCTGTCCCCCGGCAGCGTCAAGTTCTATGACCTGAACGGGGATGAAATCGCTTTGCCCCTGACGGAAATCACCTGGGACGCGGAAGCGGCGGAGAAGGGCGGCTACGAGCATTTCATGCTCAAGGAGATCCACGAGCAGCCGGCCGCCGTACGGGATACCCTGGGCAGCCTGGTAAAGAACGGGAAAATTGATCTGACCGCCGCCGGGATCACGGACGATATGATTTCATCCCTCTCCCAAATCATCATCACGGCCTGCGGCTCCGCCTGGCACGTGGGCATGGCGGCGCAGTATGTGATCGAGGACATGGCGAAGGTTCCCGTGCGGGTGGAGCTGGCCTCGGAATTCCGCTACCGCAGCCTGCCCATGAGCAAAAACACCCTGGTGATCGTGATTTCCCAGTCCGGCGAAACCGCGGACAGCCTGGCCGCGCTGCGCCTGGCCAAGGAAAAGGGCGCGGAAACATTGGCAGTGGTCAACGTGGTGGGCTCCACCATCGCCCGGGAGGCGGATCATGTGCTTTACACCCTGGCCGGCCCCGAAATCGCCGTGGCCACCACCAAGGCGTACAGCGCCCAGCTTATCGCCCTGGACGCCCTAGCCGTGCAGATGGCGCTGGTGAAGGGAAACGTGAGCGCCGAGCAATACGGGCATTTGATCGAAGAGCTGATAGGCATTCCGGATAAGATCATCCGGGTGCTGGAGGACAAGGAGCGGCTCCAGTGGTTTTCCTCCAAGATTGCCAACGCCCACGATATTTTCTTTATCGGCCGCGGCCTGGACTACGCCATCAGCCTGGAAGGCAGCCTGAAAATGAAGGAAATCAGCTATATCCATTCCGAGGCCTACGCCGCCGGGGAATTGAAGCACGGCACAATCAGCCTGATCGAAAAAAACACGCTGGTGATCGGCGTGCTGACCCAAAGCCAGATGATCGAAAAAACCATTTCCAACATGGCGGAATGCAAATCCCGGGGTGCTTACCTGATGGGCGTTACCACCAACGGGAATTTCTCCGTGGAGGATTCAGTGAATTTCACGGTGTACATTCCCCGAACCGACGAACATTTTGTTTCCTCCCTGGCGGTGGTGCCCTTGCAGCTGCTGGGCTATTACACCAGCGTGAACCGGGGCCTGGACGTGGATAAGCCAAGGAACCTTGCCAAAAGCGTGACTGTGGAATAAACAAACGAGGTGCGAGGGCATGACGAAATATATTTTTGTGACCGGCGGCGTGGTGTCCGGTCTGGGTAAGGGCATCACGGCGGCCAGCCTGGGGCGGCTGCTGAAAGCAAGGGACCTCAAGGTGGCAGCACAGAAGCTGGACCCCTACATCAACGTGGACCCCG
>JAFUFC010000014.1 GCA_017470095.1 Clostridia bacterium
ATGGTGCTGAGCGTGGAAAACAACCAGGCTCTGCTGTTCAGCCAGTGGATTTTGGATGACCAGCAGGTGGTGTATGCCACCACAAAAAGCCAGCAAACCAGCCGTAAATATCGCCGTATCAATGATTTTACGGAAAGCGACCTGTATGTGTGGATGAATGAAACCATGCTGGCCACGCTGCTTGGCGGCAATGAAATGATGAACGCCCTGGTGGAAACCAAGTATGGACTTTTGTATCCCTTGACGGATGAACAAATGCTCACTACCGCCTACGGCTTCAGGTCCGACCGATATTTTGACCATCCGGAGCGTCAGTGCAAGGCCACGCCTTATGCCCGGAACGTGAAGCTTTACAGCTGGAGCCGGCGGCTGAGCGTGGACGCTAAATTGGGCACCACGCCTTACTGGGTGATCGCTTTTCGCAATCCTAAGACCATGAACACCAATTATATGATGCAGGTGTGCGGCGGCAACGGCCATTTGAGCTACGGCGCTTATGCCCGCACGGACGTGGGCGTGCGCCCTGCGCTGACGCTGGATTTAAACAAGTGCGTGATCGCCGCAGGCAGCGGCACATCGGGCGATCCTTTTGTGCTGGAGTATACCGGCAGCGCCCAATAAACAACCAACGGACCGGAGGAACACAGGAAAATGAAAGTATTTCGCTGGTGCCTGGCGGCGCTGATGCTGCTGGCCATGCTGGTGCTCTTGCCCCGCGCCTCTTACGCGGACATCGTGGAAATTCCTTTGAATGCCAAAACGGGCGTGGCGCCCCAGGCCTCGGGGTATCTGTCCGCCACCGAGTATGAGGACCCGTCTATTCACGTTTCCATCGGTACTGGCCGCATGTTTGACAACGAATATATGTACGCCCGGGTGAAGATCGCCAACGCCAGCCAGCTGCGCACAGCCATGTCCGGCTCCTTCCGCTCCTCCAGCGAGGCCGGCGTGACGGCGCTGGCCAAGAACGCCAAGGCTGTTGTGGCCATCAACGGCGATTTTTTTAACGAAGGCGGCAATAAACTGGGCTATGTGGTGCGCCAGGGGGAAGAATACAGGAAAAATTTGAAGCCGTACAACAAAACCGGCCATTATTTTGATGTGCTCCTGATCGACGACCAGGGAGATTTTACCATCATTCAGGATTGCAATGATGAAAAGCTGAAACAGTTTACCGGCGTGGTGGTCAATTCCTTCACGTTTGGCCCGGCATTGGTAGTGGATGGGGAAATGCAGACGGAATTTGTGGACATGAACAATGGCGTGTATAAAAACGGTAAGCCGGTTCGTGCCCGTCGGATGGTGATCGCCCAGACGGGCCCGCTGGAGTATCTGATGCTCACCACCAACGGCCCGGAGGATGCGCCGGATAAAAAAGGCCTGACCATTCCGGAACTGGCGGAAGTGATTGCCTCCTTTGAAGATGTGCAAAACGCCTATGTGCTGGATGGAGGCACCTCCGCCCAGCTGGTTTTTCAGCAGACCAATAAAAAAGGTCAACTGGAATATGTGAAAATGAATGCTTTGAAAAACAGCAAGGTTCGCAGCGTGCGGGATATTCTGTATTTCAGCTGCGCGTATCAGCCGTAAATGAAGGAGAAGCTAAAATGGGTGAGGAAGGCCTGATCCTGTTTTCCCTGCTGGGTATGCCGGTCACGGCCTATGCGGTATGCCTGGTCATCAGCCTGACCATCGGCTTGGCCGCTCTGCATAGATCCTGCGCACGGAGGAGACTGGCGGGGGATACCGCCGGGATGATTGCCGTGCTGGCCCTGCCGCTGGGGCTGCTGGGAGCCCGGCTGTTTTACTGCGTGGCCCGGTGGAGCCTGTATGAGGAAATTGGTTTTTTGCAGATGCTGCGCTTGTGGGATGGGGGCTACGCCCTCTGGGGCGCCATGGCCGGCGGGGCGCTGGCCGGGGTGCTGACGGCGAAAAGAACCCATCAGCCCACCAGCCGCGTTTTGGACGCGATGGCCGCTCCTGCGGCATTGGTCATTTGCTTTTCCCGGTTTTCGGAGTACTTCAGCGGCCAGGGCAACGGCCTGACAGTGGAACATGAAGCGCTGTGCTTCTTCCCTGTAGCGGTGTTCAACACCGATTACGAGGAATGGCATTATGCTGTGTTCATGCTGGAAGCGGTGGTGGCGCTGGTGATTTTTGCGGCGCTGCTGCGAAAGCACGACCGGCCCCAAGGGGATACCGCCCGGCTGTTTGTGCTGCTGTACAGCGTCTGCCAGGTGCTGTGTGAAAGCCTGCGGCGGGATGAATTCCTGCGGTGGCTGTTTGTGCGAGTGTCTCAACTGACGGCGGCCATCGTGCTGGGTTTCCTGATTTTTTTTGCCATTCTGCGCTGGAAACAGAGGCCGGTGGCCCAGCGACATTTGACTTCCCGGAAGATTGCCCTTTTGTGCTTCGTTTTCCTTGCCTGCATCGGCGTGTGTATCTGGATGGAGTTTGCCGTTGATAAATCGCCCGATCTGCCGGTTTGGGCTTGTTATAGCATCATGGCGGTCAGCTGCGCGGGCATGGGCGCGGCGGCGTACCAGATCGTTTTGAAGAATTGAAAAGCCAAAAAGAAAACGCGCTGGGGAAGGTTGATTCCTCAGCGCGTTGTTTTTTGCCGTATATTGATATGCTTTTACTCAGCGGGAACGGCTTCTTCCACGGGAGCGGCTTCTTCCGCTTCCTCCGCATCGGTTTCTGCTTCGATTTCGGGGATGGGAGCATCCTGATCCGGGTCAGGCAAATCGGCGGCATCTTCAGCGGGGGTCTTAGCGGCCTCAATGGCTTCGGTGTTCATCACGATTTCATGCTCGGCCTTCCAGGATTCCAGGGCCTGGGTGAGGGCTTCGTTCTTCTTCACGTTTTCCAGGTATTCTTGCAGCTCATCGTGAATCTCCTGGGTCATTTCCACGGGGCCGGAGGGGATATCCCGCAGGTAATGGAGGATATGGATACCGTTGGCGCCCACCACAGGGTCGCTGGTATCGCCGGGCTTTTGCATCTTATCCTGGAAAGCGGCGGCGGTGAAGGCGGCATCCCACATGATGCTGTCCTTATGCACTTCATAGCCGTTCTTGAGGTTTTCCTCATCGGTCATGCCTTCGTCCTCACCGTAGAGGGCGATCAAGCTTTCAAAGGATTCACCCTGGGCGAGCTTAGCGTAAATATCATCAATGGCGGCTTTTTCACTGTCCAGCACAGCCTGCTTGGCGGCTTCGGCGACGGCCAGGAGGGCTTCGCTGTCGCCTTCGTCTTCGGCGTTCAGGCTTTCTTCATAGGCGTTTTGCGCATCCTGATAGACGGAAAGGAGCTCGTCGTCCACCCGGATCAGGATGTGGATGATGCCGCGGTAGCCTTCGGGCTGATACCAGATGGGCTGGCCGTAGTACTTATAGAGTTCATACATATAAATGCTGTTTTCGTAGGTTTCCTTATCCTGGAGGGCATAGGTTTCGAAGGCGGCTTTGACCTCATCTTCGCTGACGGCGATGCCCGCGTCTTCAAACAGCTTGTTTTGCAGCCGCTCATAGCTGTCCTGGCTGAGCTTGCTGTTCAGGATCATTTCAGGGCTATAACCATAAGAGCCATAGAGCGCTTCAGCGTTTTGACGCAGGGTGTCCCGGGCTTCGTCGCTGTCCTCGGTCAAATAATAGCTGACGTAATCGTCCATCAGCTCATCCCATTCCTGTTGGGCTTCGGCGACGAAGGCAGCCGTTTCTTCATCGGTGTACTGGTCCAGGCCCAGCTCGGTGATCTTTTGGTCGATCAGCAGATCGCTGATCATGTAATCGATGGTGGTGTCATAGTCGTATTCATTGTTCAAATAGCCGTTGGCCAGCAGGTTTTGCAGCGCTTCATCCACTTGGGACTTTTTGAATTCCCTTCCGTCGTAGGAAAAGAGCACAGGGTCGGTATCGGCCGTATCGTCGGCGCTTTCGGCGAACGCGCAGGCCGTGATGGCCAGCGCCAACGCCAGCAACAGAGACAGGAGGCGGGATAATTGTTTCATGGCAATGGATTCCTCACTTTTCTCCCGCCGGTGGGCGGGTATTCCTCATCATTATGGCACATGTTTCATTTCTTCGCAAGGGTTTCGGAGAAAATTCCAATAATGTTACAGTTTGTTTACGATTTATCCAATCTCTGCCGGGGGTTCCCGGCGCAGATTTTGCTTGCCGGGGGATAAGGAATGGTGCTATACTATCCTTGTTTCCTTTTTTCGGAAAAAAAGTGGTGAAGCAGGCTGGCGCAGTCCTTTTCCAACACGCCGCCTGTGCACTGTGCTCGATGGGAAAACGCCGGGTCCTCCGGCAGGGTGTACACGCTGCCGCAGCAGCCCTGCTTGGGATCGTAAGCCCCGAAGACGCAGGCATCGATGCCGGAGAGAATTACGCCGCCGGCGCACAAGGGGCAGGGCTCCAGCGTCACATACAGTGTGCATCCCTTAAGCCGCCGGGTGCCCAGGGCCTGGGCCGCTCTTTGCAAGGCCAGAATTTCGGCATGGGCGAAGGGCGCGTCTTCCTTCCGCTCGTTGTGGGCCCGGGCAATGATCTGGTCCTTATACACCACCACCGCGCCCACGGGCACCTCCTGGCCATCGGATTGGGCTTCCTGAAGCGCTTCCCGCATATATCGTTCCGCTTTTAGCATAAGTTACACCTCCGCATCCTTCATCATACCACAGATGCGGCCAACGAACAAGAAGGAGGAGTATTGAATGATCACCAACGAAACCCTGCGCCTGATCGCGTCCCGGCGCAGCCACCGGGCCTACACGTCCACCCCTTTGACCCAGGAGCAGATCGACGCGCTGCTAAAGGCGGCGGTGGAAGCCCCCTCCGCTGTGAACCGTCAGCCCTGGCACTTTTCCTTGGTGCGCAATCAGAAACTGCTGGATGAAATTAACGGGGCTGTCCGGGAAGGCATGATGAAGAAAGCGCCGGAAAAACGCAGCCCCCGGCTGGCCGATGAAAAATTCCACGTGTTTTATCACGCCCCGGCGGTGATTTTCCTGTCCGCCCAGCCTGGCAATGCGTATTCGCCCATTGACTGCGGCATTGCGGTTCAAAATATCGCTCTGGCGGCGGAGAGCATGGGCCTGGGCAGCGTGATCCTGGGCATGCCCCGGGAAGCGTTCCAGACCGACAAGGCGGATGCTCTGCGCCGGGCACTGGATTTCCCGGAAGGGTATGATTTTGTGATCGCCATTTCCGTCGGCATCCCGGTGGACGATAAAGAAGCCCACGCCGTGGGGGAAGGGAAAATCAGCTTTGTTGACTGACGCAATCAAAAAAGCGCCGGGCGGAAACCGCACGGCGGGCAATGAGAACACGGGGGTTTTGAAGGTTCTGGCCATTGTGTTCATGATCATCGATCATGCCGGGGCGGTGTTCTTTCCCCAGTACCGGGATATGCGCTTGATCGGGCGCATCGCCTTTCCATTGTTTTGCTGGTGCCTGGTAGTGGGCTGCTGTTATACGTCGAACATTTGGAAATACGCTTTGCGCATCCTGGTCGTTGGGCTCATTTCCCAGCCCTGCTTCATGCTGGGCCTGGGGCATGAATGGTATCAGCTAAACGTGTTTGCCACGCTTTTGCTGGGGGTGCTGGCCA
Source organism: Clostridia bacterium (assembly GCA_017470095.1). GTDB lineage: Bacteria > Bacillota > Clostridia > Christensenellales > Aristaeellaceae > RUG563. The sequence continues at coordinate 5,617 of JAFUFC010000014.1, forward strand.
TTGCTGGTATTCAAAAGAAATGGCGCGGCAGCCATATTTGGGCGCCCATACTGGCCATCCTGGCCGCCTGCGCGGTGCAGATGGATTATGGCTGGCGGGGCGTGGCGCTGATTTTGATGCTGTATGCCTGCCGGGAAAAGAAGGGGGCCATCGCCGCGGTGCTGACGGCCTTTTGCCTGTACTGGGGATACGGCACATTCAAAGTAACGTCCTTCCTGGGCGTTCCGTTGATTACGTCTATTTCTTTCCTGCCTCAGGCGGGAGGGATTTTTATGGCCTTGACCCAGGTGCAGTTCTGGGCCATTCTGGCCTTGCCCTTGATGCTGATTCCCATGAAGCGCAAATCCATTTTGCCCAAGTGGATCGGCTACGGGGCCTACCCGGTGCACCTGCTCATTTTTGCGGCCATCAAGTATTGGATGATGTAAAAGCGGTCAGGTGCTTGGCAGCGTTGGCATGACGGGCCAGCACCTGGTCCAGGTTCTTGTGGTGGGTCGGCGCGGCCTGCTGAAAATGTGGCAATGTAACCGGCGGCACTTCGGCTGCCGGTTTTTCATATGCGTTTGGTGCTTCGATCACGGCCCCTTCCTGGAATTCCAATTGACGGGAGCGCCACTCCAGCCAGCGGTCCTGCTGGTCCTGGTAGCTCAGGGCGGCGAAGGGAGAAGGGGCGGCTTGTTTTTCCTGGCTCATAGCTTTTTTTCCTCCTTGATCCGGTTTGTTTTCAGCATATGCAAAAGGCGGCGCAAGGGGAACAAAGAGAGCGTTAAAGGGGCTGGGGGCATCGAATGGTTCGCTCAATCCCCGCTTTGCCAGAACATCGAAAGGGCGTCGGCGGTTTGCGGCCCTTCCTGCTGCGTTTGATTGCCAAAGAGCAAGCCGGTGATATCATCCCACAGCCGTTTGGCCCCGGAGGGAGCCTTGGCCTGGGCCACCTGGACGGCCTGCTTGCCCTCCAGCAGCACGCCGTTGTTGAGCAATTCGGAATTGATGGGGATAATACGGTAGGTGTACACCACGCCCAGCTGGGCCTTCTTATCGGTGTAATACAGAGTTTCCCCGGCGCTGCCGTAGAGCTCGTTTAAAATGATGCATTCGCCCACGGCGTCCCGCTGGATGCGGTACAGCCCGGCGTCGGCGGCGGTGATGACCAGAACGGGATTGCCCGAGGCGTTGTGGGTCACATAAAAGGCGGACGGCGTGCGGGGGGCGGACCAGACGCTGGATTTTTTGCTGGGCGTATTGGTGGCCAGGAACACTTCGGAGTAGGTGTAGGCCTTGGGCGTGGTGGAGGTGGCGAGCATGGGTTCGCCCGCCCACTCGATGGATTTGGTATCGATGTTCAGCCAAACGATGCCGTCCGCCTGTAGAAACTTCGGCTTTTCTCGGTCGGCGTAATAGCTTTTGAAAAAACGGGTGGCCATGGCGGCGGTATAGTCGCCCCCGGAGACCCAGGACTGGAATTTATGGTTCCGGTCCGGGTTATCAAAGCCCATCCAGGAAGCCGTCGATATTTGGCTGTTGTAGGCCGCCATCCAGATATCCCGGTTGCCGCCGCCGGTCATGTTGACGGTGCCGGTTTTGCCCGCCACCGGAGTGCCTGCCTGGGAAAGCTTGGCGCCGGTGCCGGAAGCGGTGACGGTTTGCAACAGGCTGGTCATCAAATACGCCGTTTGGGGAGAGAGCACCCGTCTGCCGCTTCCTTCGTGCCGGTAGAGCACGTTGCCGGAGGCGTCTTCAATGCGCTCAATGAAGTACGGGGCGTGATAGGTGCCGCCGTTGGCAAAAGGCGCGTAGGCGGCGGCCAATTGCACCGGGGATACGCCGTAGGTCATGGCCCCCAGGGCCAGGGCCAGGTTGGAATCCCGGTCGTCCAGGTCGATGCCCGTTTTCTGCAAATAATCCCGGGCGGCGTTCACGCCGATTTTGTTCAGCAGTGAAACGGCGGCCACGTTCAGGCTGTTTTTCAGGGCAGTGCGGATGGTCACGTTGCCATAGTACAGGTTGCCGCTGTTCCGGGGGGAGTAGGAGCCGAATTTCTGCGGCGTATCGTTGAGCACGCTGGCAGTCATATAGCCGTAGGATTCAATGGCCGGGGCGTAGACGGCCAGAGGCTTTAAGGAAGAGCCCGGCTGCCGGCGCAATTGGGTGGCTCGGTTCAGTCCCCGCTGCACCTCGTACTTCCGTCCGCCTACGATGGCCCGCACCGCGCCGCTGTTTACATCGATGCTGGCCATGGCGGCCTGGGCCAGAGTGCCATCGGAAGCGTTGGAGGGGAAGTTGGACGCGGACAAAAACTGGGTGTCCATGATGTCCTGCTGCTGGGTGTCCAATGCGGTATACACGTGATACCCCCCACCCAAAAGCGATTCTGCCTGCATCGACAAGAGCCCTTCCGCTTCATCCAGCACCGCGTCCACGTACCAACCGTATTTCATGTCGGCGCTGATATTTTCAATGGGGGTGATATCCTGGTTCAAGGCCGTTTGGTAGGCTTCCTCGGATAAAAGGTCGTTTTCCCGCATGGTGCGCAGGATATACTGCTGCCGCTGGCGGTTGCTGTCCGGGTGCAGGTGTGGGGCGTAGGCGGAGGGGGCCTTGATGATGGCAGCCAGGGACGCGCCTTGGGCGGCTGTCAGCTCCCGCGCCGGGATGCCGAAATAGGCCTGGGCAGCCGCCTCGATGCCGTAGGCGCCCCGGCCAAAATAAATGAAATTTAGGTACATTTCCAGAATCTGGTCCTTGCTGGCCACGGCTTCCAATTGCAGGGCCAGGTAGATTTCCTCCAGCTTCCGGGCCACGGTTTTTTGCGTGCTTAGGTGGCTCAGCTTTACCAATTGCTGGGTGATGGTGCTGGCCCCTTCGCTGTAATCGCCGGAGCGTAAATTGGCGGCGATGGCCCCGAAAATACGGATGGGGTCAAAGCCAAAGTGCTGGTAAAACCGCAGATCCTCCGCTGCCAGAAAGGCGCTTTGCACTTCCTTGGGCACGTCGGACAGGGGAACCGACACCCGGTTCTGGCTGCTCTGGATGCGGGCAACGAAAGCGCCGTTGTGATCGTAAATGGCTCCCGTTTGCGGAATGCGGACAATTTTATTGACGTCCAGCTGCTGCCAGGAGCCCACGTCAAACACAAAATAAAAGGCCACCGCGCCGACCAGCATCAGCCCGGCCAGCACCAGCAGCACCCGCCGCTTCCGGTAACGGCCGGCGCCGTCCAAACGCTTCATATCCTGCAGCAGCTCTTTTTCCTCCAGCCGGTTCAGCTTTTTTTCCGCCCGGCCAATTTTTCCCTTGCCCACGGCGCACATCCTCCCTGATTGCTTCTTCGCTTCATTGTTTCCAGGCAGATGCTGGTCCGAACCTGAAAGATTCTGGAAAAAAGAAAAATATTGCCATGGACGGCGAATCAAAACGGGATGTATACTGTCACCGCACCAAGGAGGAAATTCAGGAAGGGGAGAGCGGAGGGAGAAGCATGCAAGGCAAGCGCGGATGGGGCCTGATGGTATTTGCCATGATCGGCGTCGTGCTCATTTTGTGCTTGATGGATGGGGCAGGGCGGCAAGCTGTGCCTATTTCATATGGAGATTTTTGGCAGATGGCGGAGGATGGCCAGATCGAGTCGGTCATCCTGGGCAACGGCGATACCTGGCAGGCGGTTTTGCAGGACGGCACCCAGGCGGTCACGCCCAATCCCCGGTCGGCGGATGGCAAGGAGCGGCTGCTGGCGCTGGATATTGATGTGAAAGAACAGGAAAACGCCTTGCCACCCCTGGCGCTGGGGCTGATTGCCCTGGGGGCGGTGGCGCTCCTCTCCCGCAGTCGGGGGAAAGGGGCCCTGGGATTGCAGGCGTATGCCTCCATTCACGCGGATGAGCGCATTCCGGATATTGGGTTTGACGATGTGGCTGTTTCCGATGACACGATGCGGAACATGCGGGATTTGGTTTCTTTCCTGCAAAAGCCGGAAACATACAAGCGCTATGGGGCTCGATGCCCCAAAGGCGTGCTGCTCTATGGCCCGCCGGGTACCGGCAAAACCTTGCTGGCCAAAGCCCTGGCCGGGGAAGCAAAGCGGGCGTTTTTTGCCATGAGCGGGGCGGATTTTGTGCAGGTGTATGTAGGCGTGGGGGCGTCCCGGGTGCGGGAGGTATTCAAAAAAGCAAGGGCAGCGGGCGGCGGCGTGATCTTTATTGACGAAATCGACGCCATCGGCAAAAAGCGGGACAATGGCAACGATGAACGGGAACAGACGCTGAACGCCCTGCTCACTGAAATGAGCGGTTTTTCTGGGGGCGATGGCATCATCGTGCTGGCCGCCACCAACCGCCTGGACACCATCGACCCGGCTCTGCTTCGGGAAGGCCGGTTCGACCGGCGCATCGAAATCGGCCTGCCGGATTACGAGGAGCGGCTGAAAATCCTGCGGGTGCACGCCCGAAACAAGCCCATGAGCGAAAATGTATCTCTGGAAAACCTGGCCCATCAAACGGCGCTCTTTTCCGGGGCGCAGCTGGAAACGCTGCTCAATGAAGCGGCCATCCGGGCGGCACGGCGGGAAGCGGGGCGCATTGGCCCGGAGGATATCGACGAGGCCTTCTGTGCCGTCACGGTGGGCGAAGCGCGGCCCGGAAATATGAGCGAAAGCGAAAAACACATTACGGCTTACCATGAAGCGGGCCACGCGCTGATGACCCACTGCATGCAGCCAGATGCCCGCATTACCCGCCTGACCATCATTCCTTCTTCCCGGGGCGCGGCCGGCTATGCCATGAGCGTGCAGCCGGATCGGCTGCTTCATACCAAATCCCAGTTGACCGCCATGATCTGTGCGGCGCTGGGCGGACGAGCGGCGGAGGAAATGCTGCTGGGCCAGGAAAATGTGACCACCGGCGCGGCCAGCGACTTGAAAAAAGCCCGGGAAATTGCCGCCGCCATGGCATCGGAATTCGCTATGGGCGAAACAGGAGACGCGGCAAAGGACCAGCAGCAGATTTTCCAATCTGCTTTCGATTGCACACGGGCCTGCCTGCGTGACAACCGGGAGCGGCTTGACCGCCTGGCCCAGGCGCTGATGGAGAAGGAAACTTTATTGGAACAAGAGATCGATCAGATTTTGACATCATAAAGGCGCAGAAAACGCAAGCAAAAAAGGCCGGAAATGAGCATGTGCTTTTCTGGCCTTTTCGTATTGCTTGATGGATATATTTTGTATTATCCGCAGGATGGCCCACAGGCCCAACGTTTCTCTTTATATTCTCGTCAGCTCCAGCAATTCCTGCGGGTTGGCGATCAGGTGCTTGGCGCCGCTGGCCACCAGTTCTTCCCGGGGACGGAAGCCCCAGAGCACGCCCACGGTTTCCATCCCGGCGGCGTTGCCGCAGTTCATGTCCATGCTGGTGTCGCCCACATACCAGATTTCATCGCTCGTCAGGCCCAGCTGTTGAGCGATCAGCAGCGCCCCGGCCGGATCGGGCTTGAGCGGCACGCCCTCGACCCTGCCCCGGATGGCGGCAAAGGCGATGCCGGGAAAATAATAAGCCAGCACCGCTTCAGTGTCCGCCTGGTCCTTATTGGAAAGCACGCACACCTGCAGGCCCTGGCCGATCAGCCCGTGCAGCATGTCCTTCACGCCCTTGTAGGCGTAGCTGTTCACCCGGCAGTTCTGGGCATAATCTTCCATATAAGCGTGCAGCACATCCTCCAGCAATTCGGTGCGCTCGCCCACAGAACGTTCCGCGATTTTGAACACCCCGTTGCCGACCTTATATTTATACGCGTTTTCTTCAAAGCCGGGCAGGCCGAATTTGGCCAGAGAACGGTTCATAGCGGCAGAAATATCCGGCAGGGAATTGATAAGTGTGCCGTCCAGATCGAAAATTACGCCTTTTTTCATGAAAACGATCACTCCTTTAGCGGGTATTATATCACAAGTATGGCCGGGGCGCAAGATGGGCATGATACCGCCGGGAGGGATGCCAAATGATACGGAGACGGATATTCCTGCTGGCGGCGGTGGGCCTGGTGGCCCTTGTGCTGTTGAGCACCATGCCCAGAGCGGAAGCGCCGGTGGAGGACAGCCGCCTTTCGGCGGAAAACACTCAGGCACCGGAGCCCATCGAAGCTTCGGAAACAGGGGACAAGGTGAAAGCGGGCTGCGCCATCACCCAGACCATGATGTTTTCCCGCTGCGGCCACAGCGTGACCCGGCGTATCGAAGCGCCGTCTTCGGTTGTGGGCGGCGATTTTGAAACAACGCAAAATTATTATGACCTGTGGCAAATCGATTCTTTCAGCGCGGCCGCCATCGATATGAGCCGGGAGATCGATTTATTCTGCCCCATGCACCGGGTGCTGGGCTGCAATGAAGCGGGGGAGATCGTGCTGAGCCGCAATGTGTATGGCGACGGCATGGCCATTGAGCAGACTTACGGGGGCCTTTCCCTGGAAGATTTTGACGAGGAAACCCAGGAAGCTTTGCGCCTGGGCCTGGGCTTTGACACGGCGGACGACGCCCGTGCCTGGCTATCCGCGCATTGACAGAAGCGGCAAAAGAAAGTATAATTTCCCTGAATGCATTGCAGGGAGGATACCATGCCGCAAAACCAAGCACCGGGCCGCCGCCCCCGGAAATCGCCTTATTTATTTATGGCTTTGGCGGTGATTTTGCTGGTGGTGGGCATCGTGATCGGCACCCGGGCGCTCAATGCCTGGAACGCTTATACTGTGGCCGCCGCCATCACGCCCACCCCGTCGCCCACGGTGCGGCCCATCGCCGTCACGCCTGCGCCCAACCTGGTCACTTTTACCCCCGCTCCTACCGCCACGCCCAGTGCCCTGGCGAATGGATCCACCGGGGACATGGTCAGCCAATTGCAGCAGCGGTTAAAAGACCTGGGGTATTATAACGGCGCTGTGGACGGCCAGTTCGGCGGCGGCACCAAGAGCGCCGTGCAGGCTTTCCAAAAGCAGCACGGGCTGGATGACGACGGCATCGCGGGCAGCAAAACCCTGGCCGCCCTGTATTCCGATCAGGCGCAGGCCTACCGCCCGACGCCGACGCCCAAGGTGAATGACACCTTGAGCGGCGATATCCCGCTGCTGGTCAACAAGTGGAACAAGCTGCCGGATGATTTTGTGCCCGCCAACCTGGTGACCATCCGGGATGTGGCGGGCGATCTATTGCTCTATGACGACAAGACCTTTCAGGGGGTCGACACGGCGGTGAATGCGCTGGTCAGCATGATCAAGGCCGCCCAGGCCGACGGCATCACCCCCTGGAAGGTGGGCGGGGCCTACCGCACCATCAAGGATCAGCAGCGCATCTTCAACAACCGGGTGAGCCGTTACATGAATGAAAACAGCGAAATGACCCGCTCCCAGGCCGTTTCCCGCACCCGCCTCACCGTGGCCGATCCCGGCTGCTCCGAGCACCACACCGGCCTGGCCTTCGATCTCAACGTGCCCGGCCAGTATTTTGTGGACACCGCCCAGTACCTGTGGCTCAACGAGCATTGCTGGGACTATGGGTTCATCATGCGCTACACCGACGACAAGGAGGACCTGACCGGCATCATCGGGGAGGAATGGCACGTGCGGTACGTGGGCGTGGATCACGCCAAGAAAATCCAAGCCCTGGGCTACTGCCTGGAAGAATATGTGGAATATCTGAAAAGTCATCAGCAATAATTTTTTCAAAGGCAATGTAACATTTGGATGTGCTGCATTGTCTTTTCTTATGTAGACATTCCAAAAGGGGAGATTTTGGATGGAACGATGGGGTTGGATTTTCCTGCTTGCGGCGCTGCTTTTTCCGGTTCTGGCGCTGGGAGAGGATGGCGGAAACCTAAAACCCTGGCAGGCGGAAAACGGCCTGTGGGGCTACGTGGACGACGCTTACGAATGGGTGATATCGCCGCGCTTTGACGAGGCGTACGCGTTCCGGGGGGATTATGCCCAGGTCAGGGTGCTCCCGGAGGACGACGGGGGCAAAGCGCCCTGGTATGTCCACAACGCCGACGGCATCATCGGCCGGGACGGCCAATTCGTGCTGCCGCCGGAGTATGACATCGAATCCGGCTGGTATGACGGCTGGGGCGAATTTGGCACCTGGGCGGGCGGCTATTACACCGTGACCCAGGCGTGGGCGGACCCGGACAGCTTGCAAATGTACGAACACGGCCTGATGGGCTTTTTCGACGTGCGCAGCGGCTGTTTTTCCGGATTGAAATTTGAGCAGATTTGGGACACCTGGAACGACGGCGATCTGATTCCCGTGGTGGAGACCCGAGATGGAATTGAGTACTTGGGCTACGCCGACCGCACCACCGGGGACATGGCCCTGCCCTGTGAATTTTACCTGAATTGGCAGGACGAAGTGACCGCCTTCCCGGAGGGCGCGGCGGCGCTGGCCCATGTGATTGATGTTGATGAGGACGACGGCGAAGCCATTCCCGGCGACTTTTTCCTCGTCACCGCCCAGGGAGAAATCATTCCTCTGCCCGATGGCCTGGCCCTGGAGTATGCCCGGGAGGTGCGGGAAGGGCTGATCGGGGTGATGGACAGAGAAACGAAGCTGTGGGGCTTTATGGATGCGAAGGGAAACGTGGTCATCCCGCCGCGGTTTGTATACGTCGGGGATTTTCAGGACGGCCTGGCCCGCGTGATGCTGAACGACGAAAACATGACCGAGGCGCTGATCGACCGCGCCGGAAATGTGGTGCTGCGGGAGGAGGAAGAGCAGTTTTCCGTTGCCCTTTCAGATGGCGCCCGGGACGCCGGCGCGCCCCGCTACGCCTTCCTGGGGGAAAACGATTTGTACGGCTACATCGATGCCCGGGGCAACGTGGTGATGCCCCCGCAGTTTGAGGAAGCGGAGGATTTCCGGGGCCGGTATGCCTATGTCAAGGTCTTCTCCAAAGTGACCGGGATTCTTTATGACGGCCTGATGGACGATCAGGGTCAATGGGTGTTTCCGCCGGAAAGCGGATTGCGCGTGACATCCAGCCGGTGGGGCAAATATTTCGGCGGCGAACAGACGGGCTTTTACACCATCCGGACAAGCGGGCGCAGCGGATACCTGGACGTGACCAACGGCTTTTTCTCCGGCTTTGCGTATGACAATATTCCTGACGACCGGTACGAAGCGGGCCAGGCGCTCATCCCGGTGGTGATGGATAAAAAACTGGGCTACGCTGACCGGGCCACGGGGGAGATCGTCATTCCCTGCCGGTACGATCCCGAAAAATCAGGCGGCCTTAAAAACGGCTACGCCATCGTGCGTCGGCCGGAGGAGGAGCATGATTTCCTCATCGACGAAACGGGCCGGGCCCTTCACCCGCCGGTGGGCACGAAAATCAATCGCTCCGGATGGTTTGAAAACGGCCTGTTCCCGGTGGTTAACTTGTTGGAAACCCGGGCGAGCTATATGACAAAGGAAGGAACGCTGGCCTTCCCCCTGACCGAATATGAGTATGCCGGGAATTTTCTGAACGGCTATGCCAGCGTGCGGACTTTGGAAGGCGATTGGGCCGAGATCGACACGGAAGGGAACATCCAGACGGCGGAACACCATTTCCTGCCGGGGGGAGTATATTACGTGACCGATCAGGAAAACGGGGGACGCTTCATTTCTTTGGGGCCGATGCTGCGCCGCTGTTTGATGTGTCCGTCCCCGGCATCGATTGGTGCGGCGGTTTTTCCGAAAACGGCGTGGCGTGGTATGCGGCGGCCACCGGCCTGGAGACGCGGCGGTACGCCTACGGCCTGCTCAATGACCGGGGCGAAACCGTCACATTGCCCATCTTTGACCTGTATGCCGATGGGTCCTATGAATTCACGGAGGGCCTGTGCCCGGCCATTGATCCGGAATCGGGCATGGCTGGCTTCGTGGATGAGGGGGGCCGCTGGGCGATCGCGCCCCAATATGACGAGGCGTGGCCCTTTGCGGACGGCGTGGCCTGGGTTTCCAGGGCGCTGATGATGCCAAGCGGGGAGGAAGCGGGCGAAACGTACCGGATGCTGATCGATAAGGAGGGAAACGCGCTGTTTTCCTGCCGGGTGTGCGAATGAAAGGAAGGAGAACATGATGAAAAAATGGATGGCTGCTTTGATCGTGCTCCTTTTGCTGCTCCCCGCCGCGGCGCTGGCAGAGGGAAGGATGCATCCCGCGTATGACGAAGCAAGCGGGAAGTGGGGCTACATCGATCACAGCGGCGCCTGGGCGCTGCCGCCGCGGTTTGACGCGGCGGATGTTTTCCGGGGCGATTACGCCGCGGCGATGCTGAGCGACGGGGACGAGGATGAGGAACGGTATCATTGGGGCGTCATCGACCGGGAAGGCAACTGGGTGGTGGAGCCCCGGTACATGGTGGACGGCGGCTACGACGGCTGGTATTACGGCGGGTTGGAAAACGGGACGTATTTCATCTGGGATGAAACCCTGGCCGAAGAAAACGGGAAAATGGGCTTTTTCGACGTGCGCAGCGGCTTCTTTTCCGGCGTCATCTACGATGGAGAAGTGGACTTCCGTAACGGCGAACGCCTGGTGCCGGTGTATCTGAACGGAAGGGCCTGCTACGTGGACAGAACCAACGGGCAGGTGGAGATCACCCTGCCGGAGGAAACGGATTTTGGGTGGCCCATGGATGACGCCGAATTTTCCAACGGATACGCGCTGGTATTTCTGGAGAACGGGGAAGGAAAAGAAAAAGCGTATCTGCTGAATGAAGCGGGCGAATTGATCAGCCCGCCCGGCGTCGTGTTTTATGACGTGGACGTTGGGCTGCACGCCGCCGTGACCGCCGACGGGCTGAGCAGCGCCCAGGATGAAGCAACCAAATTGCTGGGATATTACGACCTGAACCGGGGGACCTGGCGCATCCCGCCCGTCTATGAAACCATCATGGATTTTTCTCAAAGCGGCTATGCCTGCGTGGAGCTGCCCGGGCGGGTGGGCAGCATGATCATCGATACGCAGGGCAATGTGCTGGCGGAAGGGCTGCGGGGCGGATATCCCTTTTACGGGGAATACGCCCACGCCATGCTCGACGGCAACCGGCTGATCAATGCCCGGGGAGAAACGGCGGCGGTGATTCCGGAGGGCTTCCGGCCGGAAGTCCAGTGGGACGATGAACTGCGGCACGAATATGATTATTATGCGTCCGAGGACGGGCTCTTGGCGGTGTCCGGCGGGGAACAGGGCGAGGGCGTGATGCGGCTGAACGGCGAATGGGTGTTGCCGCCGATGGAGGGGCAGTATCTGTATGCCGGGGAAGAAACGTTCAGCCGGGAGGGCTGGCGGTTCTTTTCCGAGGGCCTGCAGGCTATTTCCCGACACTTTGAAAACGGCACGCGCATCGTGAAGCTCCGGGACGGCGGCACCCGGGAGGAAACGGCCTATCGCAGGAAAATCGCCTATATCAACAAGGACGGCGAATTCATCACCGATTTTCTCTACGATTCGGGCGGCGCTTTCCTGGATGGCCTGGCCTACGTGGAGCGGGACGGGCGGAGCGGCTACATCAACGAAAACGGGGA
>JAFUFC010000164.1 GCA_017470095.1 Clostridia bacterium
ACCACAGCCCATTGTGCTTCTTTGCTGTCCTGTCAAGGTCGGGTCGTATTTTTCGGCATTCGTATCGCCGGAAAATCTCCACCCTTCCCTTGACAGGTAGTTGCTTGACTTTCATGTTACCGATGCTTGACGCCCGTACAGAAAATGGACTTTTTTCATTTTTAAGGCATGTTTTTTTCAGTCAGACGCCGCTTCATCTATTTCGGGGTGGAGGAAGGGAACGGCGGGCCAGCAGCAGGGTCCACAATCCGGGCAGCAGGGAAAGCAGCGCCGCAATAAAAGCCAGCACGATATAACATACAGTGCCTTGCCACTCTGGTGTACCGGTGGGCAGGAGTAGGGGGAGGAGGGCATGTTTTAATGCGTCAGACTGCCGCCAGGAAAGCAGCACGGTCAAAACAGGCAGCAGTGTGGCCAGCAGGATGCCGGCAAATCGGGCCATCACAATGACCGGCGAGCGCTTGGGAGGCCGGGGCTGCACGCCTGTTTCTGGCAGGGAATAGCCACCGCGCGCAGGAGGCTGGGCAGAGGATGGGTCCGACGCGGAGGTGACCCGGGGTGTCCGGGCCCCATGCTGGTTGCTGCTAAACCGCCCGGCAGCCCGGATGGCGCCGCAGTTGACGCAGGCGGTATCGTGATCCTGGTTTTGCGTTCGGCATTGAGGGCAGGTCCACATAGTGATCATCCTTTATCTCTTGATATGTAAATAACGAAAGGAAAAGGGAAAATCATCCCAAATTTTGACAAGAAAAGATGATTTTCCAATTGGCGCATTTTCTTTTGACTCTTTTCAATTATATCATGCCGGGGGCATGTTTTCAATGCGGCGGATTGCTTTTTTTCCAATCCGCCTTGCTTTTGCCCGGATTCACCCTTTTCAAAAAGAGGAATACCTGATATAATAATGCGTATTTTCTTTTTTGGAGAAGCAAGGAGGGTCTTCATGCGCATTGTCATTATCGGCGGAGGCAAGATGGGCACATCCCTGGCCCAAAGCCTGGTGGAGGAAGGCCATGATGTAACGATTGTTGACCGCAGCGACGCAGTGCTGCAAAAAAGCATGGATTCCATCGACGCCATGTTTATCAAGGGCAGCGGTGTCAGCGCCGATACGCTCACCGAGGCCGGCGTGCAGCAGGCCGATATTCTGATTGCCGCCACAGCGGGGGATGAGATCAACATGCTGGCCTGCCTGACCGGTAAGCGGCTGGGCGCCCAGTACACAATCGCCAGGATCCGCGATCCGGAATACCTGAGCAGTCTGCCTTTTTTGCAGAAGGAGCTGTCCATCGATTATGTGGTGAACCCGGAGCGGGCCACGGCCCGGGAAATCAGCCGCATGCTGCGCTTCCCCTTTGCGGGCAGTATTGAAACCTTTGCCCGGGGACGGGTGGAAATGGTGGATTTTCGCGCGGCGGAGGGCGACCCGGTGGTGGGTGTGCCGCTGAAGGAAATGTACAAAAAGAACCGGCAATTGCCCCAGGTGCTGTTCTGTGCCGTGGAACGGGGCGGGGAGATCATCATCCCCAAGGGCGATTTTGTCATTCAGCCCGGGGACCGGGTGCACGTGGTGGCGGATGTGGCCACCATCACCCGCTTCTTTGAATTCCTGGGCAAAGGCATGGCCACCATCCGCTCCGTCATCATCATGGGCGGCAGTCGCATCGCCTATTACCTGGCGTCGACGCTGCTGAGCATGAAGGTAAAGGTGTCCATCATCGAAATCAACGGGGAAAGGCCCGGCAGTTTTCCGAACTGCTGCCGGGGGCAGATATCATCCAGGGCGATGGCACCGACCAGGATCTGCTGGAGAGCGAAGGATTGGCGGACGCCCATGCTTTCATTCCCCTGTCCGACCGGGATGAGGAAAACCTGATGAGCGGCTTTTACGCCACCCAGCGGGGCGTGAAAAAGGTGATCGTCAAGTCCAGCCGGGATAATTATTCCGCTATCATGCATCAAATGGGCCTGGACAGCATCATCAGCACCCGCACCGTGGCGTGCAATACCATCCTGCGCACGGTGCGTTCCCGGGCCAGCCGTTCCTTTGCCGCAGTGGAGCGCATGTACCGGCTCATGGACGGCCAGGCGGAAGCACTGGAATTTATTGCCCAGGTGGGTGATCCTTACATCCATGTGCCTTTGAAGGACCTGCATGTGATTCGGGATGCGCTGATTGCCGTGATCGTGCGGGACGGCCAGGTGATGGTGCCATTTGGCAATGACACCATCGAAGCCGGGGACTACGTGGTGGTCATCAGCCGACGCAAGGGCTTGAGCGCCCTGGGCGAAGTATTCAAAAGGGGATAATAGCATTGAATTATAAACTGGTTTTCCGGCTGATGGGCAGGCTGCTGCTGATGGAAGCGGCGCTGATGGTGCCCTCTTTAATGGTGGCGCTGATCTTTCGGCAGGGAGACGCCCTGGCCTTTGTATACACTATCCTGCTCACCGCCGCCTGCGGGGCGTTGCCAGGCTTTTTGCTGAAACCCTCCCGGGAGGATCTCACCGCCCGGGACGGCATGGCTGTGGCGGGGCTGAGTTGGGTGATTTTGTCCTTCTTCGGGGCGCTGCCTTTTGTGATTTCCAAAGCCATTCCCAGCATGGCGGACGCGTACTTTGAGGCCGTCAGTGGCTTTTCCACCACTGGTTCCACCATCCTGCGGGAGATTGAATCCTTGCCCAAAGGCGTGCTGTTCTGGCGGTCGTTCACCCATTGGATCGGCGGCATGGGCGTGCTGATTTTCACACTGGCGGTGCTGCCCCGGCTGTCGGGCCGCACCTCCCATCTGGCCCGGGCGGAAAGCCCCGGTCCCACCTTCACCAAGCTGCTTCCCAAAATGGGCGATACGGCCAAGGTGCTTTACGGCCTGTATTTCGCTTTGACCGCCATTGAAACGGTGTGCCTTCTCTTGGCTGGCATGAACCTCTATGATGCCCTGATCCATGCTTTCGGCACGGCGGGTACCGGCGGTTTTTCCAATTACAACGCCAGCATCGCCGCTTTCCACAGCCCCTTGATTGAGTGGATTATTGCGGTGTTCATGATGCTGTTTGGCGTCAATTTCGCAATTTATTATCATTTGTTGCGCAAGGACAAAGAATCCATTGTTCATAATGAGGAATTGTGGACATATCTGATCATCGTGGCGGTAGCTACCCTGGGGATCACGGTCACCATCCTGCCTCAGGGCATGGGCTTTTTCCCCGCGCTGAGGGCAGCGTTCTTCCAGGTGAACGCAATTGCCTCCACCACCGGCTTTGCCACGGCGGATTTCAATGTGTGGCCCCTGTTTGCCCGGGCCATCTTGCTGCTGCTGTTGTGCTTGGGTGCTTGCGCTGGGTCCACGGCCGGCGGCTTCAAGCTGAGCCGGGTGATCCTGTTGGCCAAGTCCGCTTACCGGGATCTGCGCCACACTTTGCAGCCCAGGAAAGTGGCTGTGGTGCGCATGGAGGGAAAGCCTGTGGCTGAAGCTACGCTAAGCCAGGTGGGCGTGTATCTGTTCCTGTGGCTCATTCTGGCGGTCATTGGCACCCTGGCCCTGACCTTCGAGACCGGCGATCTGGTCACCGCCATGACCGCGTCCCTGACCTGCTTGTCCAACGTGGGACCCGGTTTGAACGGGGTGGGACCGACGGAAAATTTCGCCTTCTTTTCGGGCCCGGCCAAGCTGTTTTTGTCCTTCCTGATGCTGGCAGGACGTTTGGAAATTTATCCGATTTTGCTTTTGTTTGCCCCCAGCGTTTGGAAAAAGAATTAAACGAATCATGAATATGAAAAGGAAGCCGTTGAGCACACGCATGCTCAACGGCTTTTTTGAAGGGCTGTAATCAGAAAGCGTCAGGGGGCAGACGTGGGCCCCTGATCTCCCTTTTTGGCGGTTTCCTCAGGCGGGGGCATTTCCTCCGCCGGCTGCGCGGGTAGAATGCCGGTGCATTCAGTGGCGGAGGCGATCTGTTCCAGGTCGGGGATAAAACGGCGCGGTTTGCGCATCTTTTTAGGCATCGTCATTTGCAATCGTAGCTCTGGCACATGCTCTCATCGGCGGGATCGCCGGAGTAGGCCATGGGAGTGGGTGCTACTTGGATGCTTTCCAGGCCGCACACGCCCTGCTCCTGTTTCAGATGTTTGCAGGATTCCACGCTGCAATGGATGCATTGATTTCGGGGATCACTCATGAATATCACCGCTCCTTTAATGGAATGGGGGGACGCCCGGCGGCAGACGGCGCCATCCGCCGCCATGCGGAATTGGGCGGTTCCGGGCCCGTGTGACCCGGAGTTCAGCCGCGTTTCCCTGAAAGGCGGAGAAGGCCGGTGCTGCCGGGCGAAGAAGACCAATCGCATACGTCACGGCTTTATCTTGAGCGAAAAAGCAGCTTATCATTCAGGAAAAAATGCGCAAAAAAGGCAGGCGTTCAAGCGCCTGCTGGACCGTTCCCCGGGGAACGGACACGAAAAAAAGCACCCAATCGTAGAAATTCGAAAAAGTTCATCGATTTACGCGGCTTTACTCCTGATTTCATCAGGGGTAAGGCCGTTTTTGAGATTGATTCGCTCGTAGTTGTAAAAATAGACGTACTCTGCAACAAGCTGCTCAACCTCAGCTTTGGTGGTAAAGTGTGCTCTGTACAGGCATTCGGTTTTCAAGGTTCCAAAGAAATTTTCCATTGCAGCGTTGTCATAAGGACATCCGGGGCTGGACATGGACGGCTGAAAGTGGTATTCTTTGCTTAGGTCGTTATACATCTGGGATGTGTACTGAGACCCTTGGTCACTGTGGAGTACCAGTCCATCAGTGACCTTTTCTTGTTGCATAGCATCTCGAATTGTATCAGTTACCAGGGAAGCAGCCATATTCCCGGCAATGCGATATGCCAACACTTTCCTTCCACATAGATCCACAACAGCGCACATGTACAGCATGCCGTTTGGTATAGGAATGTAGGTTATATCCGTTACCCAAACCTGATTTGGTTTTGCTTGGTCAAACTGGCGTTTCAGCAAATTTGGGTATTTGTGTACTGCTTTCTGGTAATTACGATATGGTTTTCTTCTCCTTATTTGGGACAACAGATTCAGCTTTCTCATGATCCGCAGAATCGCTTTCAAGTTCACAACCTTCCCTTTTTGTCTTTGCAGCCACCTCCAGACTCGCCGGATACCATAGGTTTGCTTGCATTTTTGTTGGCATTCTATGATCAGGTCAACAAGCCATTGATCCTTCGGCGTTCTATCCTGGCGTTTCCGCCAGTCATAGTATCCACTGCGGGATACCTCAAAGACCTTGCACATGGCTTCAATACTGTACTGGCCTCTGAAACGCTCAATCACTCTGTACTTTAGCTTCACCTCCTTCCAGCTTCTGACAGAAAATTTCGCAAAAGCTCCACTTGCATTCGCAGTTGTATCAACTCATTATTTCTCTTGACTTCTTCATTCTCTGGATTCTTCCGTGGTCTGCCTTTAGGCCGAGGGATATATCCTTGTGCCATTAACCGTTGTTTTCGGTTTTGACGGCTCACCAATTCTTTCACCTGTTTTAAGGTCAATCCATAGCTTTCGCCTATTTGCCGATTGGTTTCTCCTGCTGCTTTCCTGGCGAATATGACTTCCGCCAGCTCTTCTACTTTTGTATACTTTTGCCTCATACGTTAACCCCCTGTCATAGTTCTATTCTACAACAGGGGGCTCTTTTTTGCTATGTCTGTTTTTCGGGGATATGTCCATGCCATGGTGACCGTTTTTATTTTTTCGCAGTGGTTTTCCTGGCCGCAGTGGTGGTCGTTTTGGTTGCGGTGGTTTTGGCTCCCGTCGTTTTGGCGGTGGTTGTTTTTGCTGTTGCAGTGGTTTTCTTGGCCGTTGTTGATTTGGTCGCCGTTGTTTTTGAGGTGCTTGTTTTTGCGGTGGTGGTCTTCGCGGCGGACGTTTTTGCCGCTGTGGCAGTCTTTGCCGTCGTGGTCTTTTTAGCCGTGGAAGTGGTCTTCTTGGCCGTGGTTTTCTTGTTGGGGTTTTTAATCACAGTGGGCTGGCTGGCTGCCGTGGGAGCGGGGGAAGATTCGGAGGAGGGGGTCATGCCGCCGCCGAACAAACCGGAGAACAGACTGCCCAGGCCGCCGCTGGAGGAAGAATTGCCGCTCGATGCGGCGTTGCTGGACGAGGAAGCGCCAAACAGGCTGCTTAAGGCCCCCAGGGGATTGCTGCTGCCGGAGGCGAAGCCGCCGCCCAGCAATCCGCCCAGCAGGCTGGCCAGGCCGTTGTTGTTTCCATTGGCATTGCCGCCCAGCAGGCTCTGCAGCAGGGGAGCGGCGGCGGCCAGAATGCTCAGAATGGTGTTCAAATTCAGGCCGGTGCTTTTCGATACGGCCCTGGCAGTGTCCTGATCGCTGCTGCCGCCCAGCAGCAAGGGCAGGGCAGAGGTGAGCACGCTGGTTACATCCTGGGTGGACGCGCCGCTGCGCTGGCTGATTTCATCGGTGTTGCTGCCGCCCAGCAGCAAGGGAAGCAAAGAATTTATATCCATGAAAAGTCCATCTCCTTTCTGCTGCTTATCATTATGCACAGAATATGGTGTTTCGTCAAGAAAGTTTTCTACAATTTGTTGAAAATCCGAAAAATTCATGTATAATAGAGTAGAACCATTAGAACGGAAAGAATGGAGTGATTTTGTATGTCCGAAAATAATGCCCCGGAAAAGAAAGCCCCGGTGAAAAAGGAGCATAAGATCGTATCTGCCGCCACCGGCCAGCAGGCCACGAAGGAGCAGGTGCAAAAGGAAGTGGCCCAGGCCCTGCTGAACCAGACCAAGCAGAGCACCGTGGGCCTGCGCATCGGCGCCATCGTGCTGTGGGTGCTGGCCATTGGGTTTGAAGTGCTGGCCCTGCTGGTGGCTATCGAAAAATTTGCCCCCAAATTCCTGGATAATGTAAACATCTTGGTGCCGGTGATCGTGCTGTTGGTGCTGGATCTGGTGTGCCTGATCATCGGTTCTCAGCTGTGGAAGAAGGCCAACCACATCAATCCTGTGTCCGAAAAAAACAAGGTGAAGTTCTGGCTGTGGAACAACATGGGGCTGATCGTGGCTGTGCTGGCCTTCGTGCCCTTCATTGTCCTGCTGGCAACCAATAAGGACGCCGACCCCAAGGTGAAGAAGATTGGCGCTATTGCCGCCGTGGTGGCGCTGCTGATTGGCGGCGTGGCCAGCTATGATTTCAATCCCGTATCCGCCGAGCAGAAGGAAGCGGCTGTGGCGGCTATCACCACTACGGTGTACTGGACCAACACTCGCTCCGGCAAGGCCTATCACACCCATGACGATTGCCAGACCCTGAACCAGACGGATGAACTGGTGGCCGGCACCGTGGAGCAGGCTATCGCTGCCAACCGTGTGAAGCTGTGCTACTTCTGTGCCAAGCGGGACGGCCTGGAAAATACCGTGGCCACTGAAGACGGCGTGGGCGAAGTGATCATCAACCAGGTGGAAGAAGCGGTGGATGAAGCCGTGGAAAACCTGACCGAGGAAACGCCCGCGGAAACCACCGAAGAGCAGCCTGCGGCTTGAAGAAAATGAATGCTTACAAGAGACTCCGTAGGGAGTCTCTTTTTTATAATGGAAAAAACGGGATTTTTTGCTTGACAACCGGGAAATAAAAAAATAAAATAAAAAGGTAATGCGAGGAAGGGGAGAGTACCCTGTTTTGCCCGTCCCAAGAGAGCCGCGGCAGGTGAAAGGCGGCGTCGGCGCGGCAGGGGAACATGGCCCTGGAGCATGCCGGGGCAAGCGCGTTCAGCTCCGGCCGGGCAGCGCCGTTATCCGCGCAATGAAGGCGCGCTTCCTCTTGGGGAGATGCGTAAATCAGGGTGGTACCGCGTAAATAATTACGCCCCTGCATCAAATCTGGATGCAGGGGTTTTTGTATGCCAAAGCATCCGCAATATGAAGGAGAGGATACCCATGGACAGCAAAAAGACTTTCTACCTGACTACGCCCATCTATTACCCCTCGGGCAACATGACCATCGGCCACACCTACACCACCGTGGCCGCCGACACCATGGTGCGGTTCACGAAGATGCAGGGGTATGATACCTATTTCCTCACCGGCACCGATGAGCACGGCCAGAAGATCGAGAAAAAAGCGGCGGAAGCGGGCGTGACGCCGTTGCAATACGTGGACAAGATCGTAGCGGAAACCCAAGAGCTGTGGAAGCTGATGGATATCCAGTACGACGATTTCATTCGCACCTCCCAGGAGCGCCACACGAAAGTCGTGCAGAGGATTTTCCGCCAGTTCTACGATCAGGGCGATATTTACAAGAGCGAATATGAAGGGATGTATTGTACGCCCTGCGAATCCTTCTGGACGCCCACCCAACTGGTGGAAAAGGATGGGCAGAAGGTGTGCCCGGACTGCGGCCGCCCCTGCCAGCCCATGAAGGAAGAAAGCTATTTCTTCCGCATGAGCAAATACCAGGATTGGCTGATCGATTATATCGAAACCCATCCGGATTTCATTCAGCCCGCTAAGCGCGCCAATGAAATGATCAACAATTTCTTAAAACCCGGCTTGCAGGATCTGTGCGTCAGCCGCACCAGCGTCAAGTGGGGTATCCCTGTGGACTTCGATCCCAAGCATACCATCTATGTGTGGATCGACGCCCTGAGCAACTACATCACCGCCCTGGGCTATGATACCAATCACGACGAGCTGTTCCGGAAGTATTGGCCCGCCGATATCCATCTGGTGGGCAAGGAGATCGTTCGCTTCCACACCATCTATTGGCCCATCATGCTCCACGCCCTGGGCCTGCCGCTGCCCAAGCAGGTGTTTGGCCACGGCTGGTTGCTGTTCGGGGCCGACCGGATGAGCAAGTCCAAAGGCAATGTGGTCTATCCCCAGCCCATCGTGGCCCGCTATGGCGTGGATGCCTTGCGGTATTACCTCATGCGCGAAATGCCCTTTGGCGCCGATGGAAACTATACCAATGAAGCTTTCCTTACCCGCATGAACGCTGACCTGGCCAACGACCTGGGCAACCTGGTGTCCCGCACGGTGGCCATGATCGAAAAGTATTTTGACGGCGTAATTCCCGCTTGGAACGATGATGCCGTGGACGAAGCAATTGACAATCCCCTGCGGGAGCACTGCGCCGCACTGCCGAAGCTGGTGGAAGAGCAGATGGACAAGCTGCAATTCTCCCAGGCCCTGGCCGAAATTTGGAAGGTCGTGGGTGAATGCAATAAGTACATCGATGTGACTCAGCCTTGGGTGCTGGGCAAGGATCCGGAGAAAAAGGCAAGGCTGGGCAACGTGCTGCTGATGCTGGCGGAGTGCGTGCGCTTTGTGGCCGTGCTGATTCAGCCTGTCATGCCCACCACCCCGCCCCGGATCTTTGAGCAGTTGGGCATTGCGGATGACCAGCTCAAGACTTGGGAATCTCTCCAGCGCTTCGGCGTCTTGCCGGAGGGCGTGAAGGTGCATAAGGGAGACGCGTTGTTCCCTCGGATCGATGTGAAGAAGGAACTGGAGGCTCTCAGCGGCAAGAAGGAAGAAAAGAAAGTAGAAAAGAAGGAAGAAAAGAACGCCCAGGGCGGAAAGACGGAGCAGAAGGCAGACAAGAAGGAAAAGAAAAAGGTCGAAATTCCCGAAGGCTGCATCGGCTTTGACGATTTTGAAAAGATCAAGCTGCGGGTAGCCCGGGTCATTACCTGCGAACGCGTGGAAAAGAGTGAAAAGCTGCTCAAGTTCCGCCTGTCCCTGGGGGATGAGGAACGTACCGTGCTCTCCGGCATTGCCAAGTTCCATACGCCGGAAGAACTGGTGGGCAAGAAGCTGATTCTGCTTGCCAACCTGGCGCCTCGAAAGATTATGGGCATTGAAAGCCAGGGCATGCTGCTCTCCGCCGTAAAGGTGAATGAGGACGGCACCGAGACCCTGCGCCTTTTGACCGCCGATCCTATCATGCCCGATGGCGCGGAAATTGGTTGAAGCCAGGTATAAAATAAAAGATGATAGATGGGGAAACCGCTCTTTGAAGATCAAAGAGCGGTTTCTTCCAATCCCCTTTCCGAGAAAAACCGCCCTTTTGTTTGATACTCATCTCAGTCCAAACCCTCATGATCTTTGGGCACCTTTTCTGCTCTGGCTTTGCTTCATTTCGGTCAACATAGCGCTGCTACGCCTCCCTTCATTCAGCTGAACCAGAGTGAAAAATCCATCCCCAATTTAATAACACTTTAGATTGAGATGAACGCCTGTTTCTACATTCGGAAAGATGCGTTTACGCCGTCTCAGGCTGCACATTCCTCATTTCAGAAACAGGCTTTGGCCTTTCTACTTGATTTCTTAAGAACAATATTATCATAATATTATCATGCAATACATGATGAAGGCATCAAGAACGAAGCGATTGGTTGCGCTTCGTTTTGATGCCTTTCTTAATCATCCGTGTGGGGGAGATACACAAAAAGCCCGCTCTCTCACGGGGAGAAAGCGGGCCTGCATTCACGGGACCGATGAGCTTAGTACATACCGCCCATGCCGGGGTTGGCAGCGGGAGCGGCGGGTTCGGGCGCGGGGATATCCGTTACCAGGGATTCGGTGGTCAGCACCATGGCGGCCACGGAAGCGGCGTTTTGCAGGGCAGAGCGGGTCACCTTGGTGGGGTCGATGATGCCGCGCTCGATCATATCCACATATTCACCCTTCAGGGCGTCATAGCCATAACCGGTCTTGCGGCTGCGGCGGATATTTTCGATAATCACAGCGCCGTCGATGCCGGCGTTCAGGGCGATCTGCCGCATGGGCTCTTCCATAGCGCGCAGGATGATCTGCACGCCAGTCTTGGCGTCGCCGGCGTTCTTGGATACCAGGGCCTGCACCTTGGTCATGGCGTTCAGCAGGGCCACGCCGCCGCCAGGCACAATGCCCTCTTCCACAGCCGCGCGAGTAGCAGCCAGGGCGTCTTCAATGCGCATCTTGCGCTCTTTCATTTCGATTTCCGTAGCAGCGCCCACCTGGATGACGGCCACGCCGCCAGCCAGCTTGGCCAGCCGCTCCTGCAGCTTTTCGCGGTCATAATCGCTGGTGGTTTCGGCGATCTGAGCCTTGATCTGGTTCACCCGGGCTTCGATTTCGGCCTTGTCGCCAGCGCCGTCGATGATGGTGGTGTTTTCCTTGTCCACCTTCACCTGATGGGCCTGGCCCAGCATGTCAACGGTGGCTTCCTTCAGATCCAAGCCCAGTTCTTCGCTGATCACCTGGCCGCCGGTCAGGATGGCGATATCCCGCAGCATTTCCTTCCGCCGGTCGCCAAAGCCAGGAGCTTTCACGGCCACGCAGGTGAAGGTGCCGCGCAGCTTGTTCACAACCAGGGTGGCCAGGGCTTCGCCTTCCACGTCCTCAGCGATGATCAGCAGCTTTTTGCCAGCTTGCACCACCTGCTCCAGCACAGGCAGGATCTCTTGGATATTGCTAATTTTCTTATCGGTAATCAGGATATAGGGGTTATCCAGTTCAGCCACCATCTTATCAGTATCGGTGACCATGTAAGCGGAAGCGTAGCCCCGATCAAACTGCATGCCTTCGACGGTGGTCAGTTCAGTCTTCATGGTTTTGCTTTCTTCCACGGTGATCACGCCGTCCTTGCCCACCTTATCCATGGCGTCGGAAATCAGCTGACCAATGGTTTCATCCCCGGCGGAAATGGAAGCCACCTGAGCGATGGCCTGCTTGCCGCTGATGGGACGGGAAATTTCCTTCAGGCCTTCCACGGCCGCTTCGGTGGCATCCTCGATGCCCCGTTTGAGCACCATGGGGTTGGCGCCGGCGGCCAGGTTCTTGAGGCCTTCACGCACGATGGCCTGGGCCAGCAGGGTGGCGGTGGTGGTGCCGTCGCCGGCCACGTCGTTGGTTTTGGTGGCCACTTCTTTAATCAACTGGGCGCCCATGTTTTCAAAGGGGTCTTCCAGTTCAATTTCCTTGGCGATGGTCACGCCGTCATTGGTGATGAGGGGCGCGCCGTATTTCTTGTCCAGCACCACGTTGCGGCCCTTGGGACCCATGGTGATTTTCACGGTATTGGCCAGGGCATTGATGCCAGCTTCCAGGGAGCGGCGGGCATCTTCGCCGTACTTAATTTGCTTTGCCATAATCTTTTCCTCCTCTTATTCCACGATCGCGAGAATATCGCTCTGCCGGACGATGATCATTTCTTTGCCGTCCAGCTTCACTTCGGTGCCGGCGTACTTAGAATAAATGACTTTCTGGCCCACCTGCACCTGCATTTTGATTTCTTTGCCATCCACCAGGCCGCCGGGGCCCACAGCCAGCACTTCGGCCATCTGGGGCTTTTCCTTGGCGCTGCCGGGCAGCACGATGCCGGACTTGGTGGTTTCTTCCATTTCAACATTCTTGATGACCACGCGGTCACCCAAAGGCTTAACGTTCATAAAAGGCTCCTCCTTGTTCTCAGTCGGATTTTATCTTGTTAGCACTCTCAATGTTCGAGTGCTAAATTCATCCTTGCTTAGTGTACTTCATTGCAAAGAAATACGCAACCCATCTTTTTCCTGAATTTTTCCGATTTTCTTCTATTTTTGGATTTATATCCGAATTTTTTTAGTTTATGCTATGTTTTCTTTTATTTTCTCCTGTTTTCTTTAGTTTTTGAATTTTGTATTCAAATGTGCGGCCGTCTGTGCTATAATGAAGGCGTTTCTTACAGAGGAGGTATGACCATGCTGTCCACCCTGCTGCTCGCCTGGTATGATCAGCATAAACGGGTGCTGCCTTTCCGGGGCACGAAAGATCCGTACCGCATTTGGGTCAGCGAAATCATGCTGCAGCAGACCCGCACCGAAACGGTGGGGGCTTATTACCAGCGGTTTTTGCAGCGGTTTCCCGATGTGTTTGCCTTGGCGGAAGCACCCGAGCAGGATGTGCTCAAGTGCTGGGAGGGGCTGGGCTACTATTCCCGGGCCCGGAACCTGCACAAGGCGGCTCAGGTGGTGGCGCAGCAGTACAAGGGCCAGTTCCCCGCCGATATCGCATTGCTCCGGGGCCTTCCCGGTGTAGGGGATTACACGGCGGCGGCGGTGGGATCGATTGCTTTTGATTTGCCCGCTCCGGCTATGGATGGCAATTTGACTCGGGTACTGGCCCGGTATCACGGCATCCGGCAGGACGTTGGCATCCCCACGGTGAAACGGCAATTGGCCGATCTGGCAAGGGAGGACATGCCTTCTACCCGTTGCGGGGATTTCAACCAGGCGCTGATGGACCTGGGCGCCACCGTATGCACCCCCGGCACGCCGGATTGCGAGCGCTGCCCTTTGCGGCCGCTTTGCGACGCCTATCGGGCCGGGGACGCGGAGGAATTGCCCGTCAAGGAAGCTGCAAAACCGCCCAAGGATATTCAATTGGCGGTGGTGCTGGTTACTTGCCATGGCCGGGTGTTGATGTGCCAGCGGAAGGAAGCACTGCTGAATGGATTGTGGGTTTATCCGCTGATTGAAGACGCGGCCGGGGATGCCGCCATTGCCAAAGGCCTGAAAGCCTTGGGGGTGCGGGGGGCTTACCGGGCCACCCTGGGCCCTGCCCGGCACGTGTTCACCCACCGGGTGTGGCATATGACGATATATCATTACGAAGCGGAGCGGCCCGAAAGCAGGGAGGGACGGTTTGTATCCCTGGCGGAAATGAATGCCTTGCCCCTGCCTACTGCCATACGGAGCGCAAAGGAGCATGCCGTTCGGCTGCTGACGCCTCAGTTCGTTCCTGCCGGAGAAGCCCTGCTGCCGAGCGTGTCAGCGGTCTATGCGCGGAGCTGGCGCCAGGCTCATGCCGCTCATTGCAGCCCGGATTTTTTGAACCAGCATACCCCACCGTTTATGGAAATGCTCCTGCGGGGACATATCGACGCAGGAAAAAATGTATTTGCCGTGCAGGAAACCGGCATCACCGAGGGGGTACTGGTCATCGACCGGCAAGAAAACGAGCTAGTGTCCCTGTACATCCGGCCGGAAGCCCAAAACGTGGGGTTGGGCCAAGCCGCCGTCCGGTTTGCTATCAGTCAACTGGACGAGCGGCGGGATATGAAGGTCACCTGCCTGTGTGATAATGCTGTCGCCCGGCACGTGTACAGGCAGTGCGGCTTTTGCACGGTCACTGTCGAAAGAACGCTGAATCCTGCCTGGAATGTGCGGGAGGAAACCCGCGTCCGCAAGGGACGGCACATGCTGCCGCTCTCCGCCCTGCACCCTTCCCAGTTGTATATATCGGAAGAAAAATTGCGGGCCGTGCGCCAGTGGTTTTGCCCCGGCGATCTGATCAATTTTGAGCCGCTGCCGGTGAAACGGGACGGCGATCTGCTCTACCTGACCGACGGCCACACCCGGGCTGCGGCGGCCTGGCTGGCTGGGCTCACCGATGTGCCAGTGTGCGATGAAACGGATGAGCTGGATTGGCAAGCCTACCGCGTGTGCCTGCGCTGGTGCGACGAAGAAGGGGTGGACACCATCGAAAAGCTGGCCCGGCGCGTTATTGGCCCGGCGGATTACGCAGTGCTGTGGAACCAAAGGTGCGATGAGATGCACAAGGAACTGGGATGGCAGGAATAATGTACAAAGGCTGTTTTGAGTAAAAAGCCTCAAAAAACCAGCCAATCAACCGTTTCCAAGTGGTGTAGGGGCGGAGATATTATCCGCCCGCTGAAACGGGTTGATTTGGCTGGTTTTTTACGGCTTATGTTGGGATGCCACTTTTTCGGGCGGGAGATAGTTGCTCCTGCGGTGAACCAACGTTTTTTTGAACTTTTTTCCAAGGGCCTGTTTCTAAACTCGCATGATAGAAACAACGCTCATCATGGCAGCCCTGTGAAAATAAGGCCGTTTATATTTTTACTGGCAGATCGGTATCCGAGAAGGGGTCGGTGGCGGAATAGGCATCCAGGGTCACATCCGTTTTGCCTTCTTCTTCCTCCGGCTCATGGGCATCAGCCCAAGTGAACACGTGAATGCGCAGCTCGTGATCGGCAAATTCCAGCTCCGCCCGCTCCCGTGGCTTGGTCAAGGCCAGCACTTCGGTATACTTGGTGCGGCCTTTTCGAGCGTAATCAATGGCCACCTCCGGCCTGTTTTGCCAATGCATGGGGATGAACAGGCGGGGCTTGGCCGCCATCACAAAATGGTTGGCCCCGGCATCGTACAAGCCGCCCATTCGGGGATCCACAGGAAACATAGCCAGGTCGATGGGCAGCTGCACAATGGGCTCTACCGCAGCGTAATAGGCGTTTTCTGCCGCAGTGATTTCCCGCAGCGTGCTTTCCTCCCGCCAGTGCCACAGGTTCAGGTCGCCTGCGTGGAATACATGCAATCCGTCCACCGTCACATAGAAAGAAACGCCTTTATCAGTGGAATCAAAGGCCTGAACCTGAATATCACCCACGGTGATGCTGCCGTAGGGCCGCAGCCGGTGGACCTTCGCGTCCTCGGGCAGGGCAGGCAGATCATAGGATACGATATAGGAAATGGGCAGATGCTTGTAATCCCAATTGAAAATGGTGTCATCAAAATGATCCTCATGATCGTGGGAGACAAACACCAGCACCTGCGCAAATTTCCTTAACTCCCAATCGGTAATCCAGGCACGCCGGGGCAGCTGGCCCGCGTCGCCCCGCCAATAATCGAAGATCATCAGCGTTTCGCCCACGGCCACGGAAAAGCCGGAATGGTAGTAATAGGTGACAGTTGCCTGTTTATCAGCCATACGAACCTCCGTTGATCAAATGAAAACTTCTTCCAATATCCGCCCCTGCGCTTGGGGCAATTGCAGCCCCAAGGCCCGGGCCAGGGTGGGCGCAATATCTACGATATCCGCCGCTTGCAGCGTCACATTTTGCCGGATGCCGGGGCCGGACAGCCACAGGAACGTGCGAGCCTGGGGGCAATCAAGCATAAAGCCATGCTCACCAAACGTTTCCTCCTGCTGGTCGACAAAGCAGCAGCCTGGCTGGGCATCCACGGCCAAATGCACATCTTTGGGCGCGTGAAGGGCGCGCAGATCTTCTTCGCCAAGGATTTGGCGGATGCCCCATGGAGCCTTGTTTTTTTCCAGTGCGCGCTGGGCGGCGGGGAGATCATCCCCAAAAATGAAGGCGCCCATGCCCAGGCTTTGGGCCCGGGCCCCGCAGGCTTTGCGCAGTTCCTGATCCAGCAGGATGCCCTTTGACGCGTCCTGTTGGCCATGATCGCTGACTATGCAAAAAAGCGTCTCATCATACAAACCGGCCTTTTTTACTCCGTCGATGACGCGCCGCACCCGTTTTCCCAGCCGTTCAATGGCTTCGTGCGCCTGATCGCTGTCCGTTCCATACCAGTGGCGCATGGAATCGCAATCCACCAAGTGCACCGTCAGCACATCCGGCGGGCGGTGGGAAGCATACAGCTTTTCGCACAGCAGGGCGGCGTAATCGTCCAGGTGAGGCTGCTGAATGGATGGCCGCTGCTTTCCATACATTAATTCCATCCGCAATATCCACAGGGGAGAGGCGTATTGGAGCATTTTCACCACGGCGTTTTCGCCTGGTAGGGGCAGCACCTCTGGAAAATTCCGGCGAATGAACCGGTTTTGCCCCGATACGGGCCAGAGAATGGATGCCGTGTCCATGCCCTTTTCCGCCGCGGCCTGGTACAGGGTTTTTACGTGAATATCCTTCAGCGACCAGTACCACTTTCGCATCTTTGGCTCCGTATCCGGCTGGAAGGGCTGGTTATGGCCAATGCCGTGGGTGTCCGGATAGCAGCCGGTAAGGAGGGAGGTGTGGATGGGGTAGGTGATGGTGGGGTAGACTGTGCGGACATTATCGCAGTACACGCCCTGCTCCTTCAAAGCAGAAAGCGCGGGCAGGCGCAAAAGCCTGTCCGCATCGGGCTGAGCCACCGCGTCCAAAGAAATCATGCACAGGCGCATGGCTTATCTCCTTCCCCGGGGGCCGTGGCCAAAGTTATAGCTTTTCTTTTTCCGGAAGAACGCAAAGTAGATTACCAGGCCCCAGATGAGCCAGCCGCGCCAGTTAAAATGGGCGCTGTGGCTGCTATATTCGATATCGATGGGCCAATCCTCGTCTTCAAAATCTTCCAGGGAAAAATAGCTGTTTCCCCATTGATACGAGCCGGTCGCTGGCGCGGGGGTGGACTGGATGGCGGCGGTGCCGAACAGGCCAGACACATTGATCGTTTCCCCTTCGGCCCGGGCCAGGGCCTGGGCGATTTGTGCGCTCAGGTCCGCCACCGCTTCATCATAATTCCGGTTGAGGAAATGGCTGCGGAAGTGGCTGGCCAGCAGGCTGGTTTGGGTATCAGCGGACAGGCCCGCCTTGGCCGCGCTTCCCACCGCCAGGGCATACTTTTCTTCGCCAATCACCATCAAAAGCAGCACGTCTTCGTCATCCAGGTTCCAGGCGTCAAACAGCGCCTTGGCGTACACCGAGGCGTCTGTGCCGCCCAGAAAGTGGCGGGTGACCACATAGAAGTTGCCCAAGGTGGCGTTGTGCAGCCGCTCGGACAGAATGGCCACGTCCTTGACTGTGTCCTCCCTGAGTACGTTGGCCAGGTCGGTTACGGCCCCCTGAGAAGAGGGATACTGGGTGTCCGCCTGGGCAGGCAAAATGAGCGCTGCGCACAGCAGCAGAACAGCAACGATCGATACAAACCGGCGCACGATATCCATCCCCCTTCTTTTTTATTGGGCCACAAATTCTTCCGCCGGGCCGATGCCCATCAGCCGGGCAATCCAGCCGCTCAGGCTGCCTTTCAGGCTTTCATTGAATTCCCGAGCGGCGGTGTTGTAATTGGCTTTGACGGTCAAAAACTCGCTTTGGGCCAGCATCTGGGGCAGATAACTGTCCACATACATCTGATCCCGGCTGTCCTGCTGTACGGAGGACAAAGCAGACAGCTTTTGCAAAAGGAGCGCGGCATCCGCGGACAGGCTTTCATTAGCTGCCGCTTTTGTTTTCAGTGCCGCTTTGCCGGCCAGGGTGTCCCGGTCCTTTGTCACGTTCCGCACCGCTTCGTCCGATTCGGGCAGATGACGGCTTGCCACGGTCAGCAGATTATAGGCGGATTCGACTCGGGTTTGCAGCATATTTTCCAGCCCGGCGTAGGTTTCATTGACCAATTCGCGTTCCCGGCTCCAGCCCCGATAGGCGCCGAAACCGATGCTGAACACCATCAAAATCACCATGATCAGCGCCGCGGTCCCCGTTTTCAGTTTCATTGTCCTATCCTCCTTCTGGCTGGCGTGCCTGCTTCAGCGCTGTTTGCCGGCTGCCAGGAATGGCGCATCATGCCTGACAGCCGGATCAGCGATTTGTTTACATATCCAACAGCTTTTGCTTCAGGTCTTTTTCCATATTGGCCAGGGTCTTTTCGGCCTCGGCCCGCTTCTGGCGGCCTTCCTCGTGAATGCGGGTCACTTCATTGATGGTATCGATCAGGGATTGGTTGGTGGATACCAGCGTCTCCAGGTCGATGATGCCCCGTTCGGATTCCTTGGCCGTTTCGATGGTGCCCATTTTGAGGGTTTCGGCGTTTTTCTTGAGCAGGTCGTTGGTCATATTGGTCACTTCCCGCTGGGCCTTCATGGCCTGCTGGGAGTGGTGCAGGCCCAGGGCCAGCACCATTTGGTTCTTCCACAGGGGCAGGGTGTTCACCAGGGTGGACTGAATCCGGTCCACCAGCAGGGAATTGTTGTTTTGCAGCAGGCGGATCTGGGGCGCCATCTGCATGGAGATTTGACGGGTCAGTTTAAGGTCGTACAATTTCTTTTCAAACTGGTCGCAGGCGGCGGCCAGGTCGTTGGCCTTCTGGGCGTCCATGGCGTCGCCGCTCTTTTCGGCCACTTCCCGCAGGGCTTTCAGTTCGGTATCCCGCACTTCCTGCAAGCGCTGTTCACCAGCCACGATATACATGGTCAATTCGTGGAAGTAGGTCAGGTTCATATCGTAGAGCCGGTTGAACATGGCCACATCCTTGAGCAATTGCACCTGATGGTTTTCCAGGTTGCCCGCGATTTTCTCCACGTTGGCGGACACGGTGTCATACTGGGCCTGGACGGTGGCAATTTGCTTCTTGGCGCTGTAGAACAGGCCCTTCAAACCCTTGGGCTTTTCTCCGGAGGCACTGAAGCCCTTCAGTTCCGCCACCAGGTTGGTGAGCATATCGCCCACGTCGCCGGTATCGGACGTTTGCACGTTGGCCAGCACAGTATCGGCGAAGGAGGAAATCTTCTTCTGGGCATCCGCGCCATAGAGCATCACGTGATCGGGGTTGGTCAGGTCGATGGTCTTGGCAAAGGCCGCTACCTGAATTTTTTCTTCGTCGGTGAGGGTGGAATCCATGGCTTCAATGGCTTCCTTGGCGTCGGGGGCCACGGGGGTCTTCAGCTCATTGAGCATTTCCACGGCCTGCTCGATCACTTTCTTGTTTTCCGCTTCACTGTTGAGCGTCAGAATGGGGGCGGCGTGCACCTGGGTGGATTCCTGGGTGGCCTGGGCAGCGGCATTGGCTTCCGTCATGAGGGTAATCTCCTTTCAAATTGCAGTCATGATATAAATGAATGATGAATTACTTTTTCTGCTCGCCTTTGATGCCTGTGTCCACCAAGCCGTCCTGCTTGAGCATGGCTTCCATCACATCAATATCGGTGGATAGATCCAGCATATCATCCTGGTACAGGGCATGCAGTTGCTTGTCAAAGGCTTTGAGCACCACATCCATAGCTTGGCGGATCTGGGCGCGGGTGGCGTCGGCCTCCGTGCCGGACACCTGGCGTTCGTCCATTTTCCGGTAGCCCTGGAGCATTTTCAACGTGGTGGGCAGATAATAATCCATGAACCGGCGAATCTGGGGCGCTTTGCCCGGCTGCTCAGCCACGGTGCGGAAGATGCGGTCGGCCACATCGTCCAATTGGTCCATCTGAGCGGACAATTTTTCATCCGGGATCAGGTCGTTTTCCTTCCGGATTTCCGCCAGCATTTCCTGCCCCTTTTCTACCAGGGAATCCACTGCCGCGTTGCCGGTCTTGGGGATTTCCTGCTGTTGCTGGGCAGGGGCTTCCTTGCTCACATCCAGGCCCTGGGCCATAATGAAGACAATTCGCCCCAGCAGCAGCGCCACGCCGCCGCCGATCAGAAAATGCTGCCAGCGATAGAAGGGGAAAATCAGCGAATAAACCGCCAAGGCCACGCCAGTTACCAGAAACGCGGCCACATAGGCTTTGGACGAATTCTTTTTCTTTTGCTGCATCAGCAAGCCTCCCTTCCACATGACTGCGGGACCAGTATACCGTTTCGAGGGAAAAGTGCAATTCTTTTCCGCCCAAAGATACATTTTTCCCGCTCAAACCATCAAATGGACGTTTTTTTCCTCATGCAGTATATCACAATCCCTTTGCATTTTCAACGCTTCCAGGCATTTCTTCCGCGCATTTTGCGGGCATATTTTCTTCTCGTCCGCATAGGATGGGCAAAGGGGGTGACAGGATGGAACGGGAGCAGGAAAAAAACGCGCTGAATCCAGAGCAGGCCCATACCCTGACGCTGAACGATCGGCGACAGGCGGCGCTGACGGGGGTCAGCGAAGTGATCGCTTTTGATGATAACCAGGTGATGCTGGCCACAGCCCAGGGAGATATCGCCCTGACTGGCGAAGGGCTGCACGTGACAAAATTGATGCTGGAAAGCGGGCAGCTGACGGTGGAGGGCCGGATCGACAGCATCTTCTATTCCCAGCGCAAAAGGCGGCGGGGACTGTTCCACCGCGGGGACACATGACGTTCTTTGAAACAGCCGCCCAGGGCCGGGTGTTTCTACTGTTGCTCTACGCCGGGGCCGGGGCGGCGGTGCTGTACGACTTACTGACCCCGCTGCGTACCAGGTGCCCCCGGCCTGTGGGGATTGCCGTGGATATTTTGTGGTGCCTGCTGGCTGGCGCCGTTTGCCTGTCCGCTCTGGCCCTGGGCGGCGAAAATCATTTGCGGTTGTACGCCATGCTGGGCATGGTGTGCGGCGGGGGCATTTATTGCCTGGGGGTGCGCAGGCTCATCCTGGCCGCGCTTCGGATTGCGGGCCGAATGTTTGAAAAGCGGGAGTAGGCGCATCAGCAGGGCTCCTCGCCCTGCGCCTTAGCAAGGGGCAAAGTCCTTGCATCCCGCCTTGCGGATGGATAGCAATTCGGAACAAGTTTGTTGGCTGTCGCTGTTGCATTGAAAGAAAATATATTTTTACATCATTACCATGGCCTGAAAAACCGGCCCTCAGGAAGCCGCTGGCTTTTCGGGCACAGCGAAAACAACAATAACCCCTGAGAAAAGCGGTTTGAACTGCACCCCATTTGTTAGACAAGTATGGTATACTACTAACAAGTGGGGTGATTTATCATGCCAAAGGGGCAGCCAAACAAGAGGTACACACCAGAATTCAAGCAAACGGTCATA
>JAFUFC010000165.1 GCA_017470095.1 Clostridia bacterium
CTGGTTCAGAGTACTTTAGCCCCCATTTTCCAGAGCAATGGTTTTTTTGCCAGCGTAATTGCAGGCAAGCTATAAAGCTGTTCATGATTTCACGAGCTTGTGCTTTGTATGTGGCACAAGCTTTTTTGATCCGCAGAAAAGCGAAAGATGGAAAATATGTCCGTTTTTCTCCCTTTTCTGTTGACTTTTCCTCGTGAAACGTGTATAGTAAATATTAAATGAATACCGACAAAACGAGGGATGTATATGACAATTGGCGATATTGTGGAAGTCCTGCATGCGAAGGTGCTTTGCGGCGGCGATAAGCTGGGGCGCCCTGCCCGCACAGCCTGCTGCTCCGACCTGATGAGCGATGTGCTGGCTTTCGTCAATGAAAAGACCGTGTTGATCACGGGGTTGACCAATCCCCATGTGGTGCGCACGGCGGACATGCTGGATTTAAAATGCCTGGTTTTTGCCCGGGGCAAAGTGCCCAATGATGATATTCTGGAGCAGGCCGATGAACAGGGGCTGGTTGTGATGACCACCAAGGTGACGGCCTTCACCGCCTGCGGATTATTGTATGAAGCCGGCCTGCGGGGTGTGCCCATCGAATGGCCCGAGGAGGATGAAGCATGAGCTTTATTCACGCCGAATATCCCGTGGCGTCGGGAGATTATACCCGTGCCGGTGAAGCATCGGCGGACATCAAGCGCCGGCTAAAACAATTGGGCGTCAGCAGCATGGTGCTGCGGCGGGTGTCCGTAGCTTCCTATGAAGTAGAATTAAACCTGGTTATTCATTCCCTGGGCGGCCAATTGATTTTGGACGTGGATCAGGACGGCGTGCGTCTGACCAGCGAAGATGTAGGACCAGGTATTCCTGATATTTCCTTAGCCATGCGGGAAGGCTGGTCCACTGCCAATGAAGAAGCCCGTTCTCTGGGTTTTGGCGCGGGCATGGGTTTGCCCAACATGAAACGAAACGCCGATGATTTTGAAATAGAAAGCGAGATCGGGAAAGGCACCCGCATCAGCATGCGGTTTGCTCTCACCTGATCGGAAAGCAGTCTGCTATGGAACAAGTGAAACGCTATCATTCCGTGCGGCTGGATAAAACCCAATGCAAGGGCTGCACCAACTGCTTGAAGCATTGCCCCACGGAAGCCATCCGGGTGCGCGGAGGCCGGGCCCATATCATTGATGAGAGGTGTATCGACTGCGGCGAGTGTATCCGTATTTGTGATTATCACGCAAAAGTGGCGGTCACAGATGATCTAAGCGCCATTCGTGGCTTCCGACACACCATTGCCATTCCTGCCCCTTCTCTCTACGGCCAGTACAAAAACCTGCGATCCATCAGCCAAGTGCTGGATGCGTTGAAATGCATTGGTTTTGAAGAAGTGTACGAGGTGGCCCGTGGCGCGGACGTAGTCAGCCGGGCCATTCACGAAAAGCTGCGGGAACCGGGGCTGCCCAAGCCCCTCATTTCCTCTGCCTGTCCAGCGGTAGTGCGGTTGATTCAGGTGCGTTTTCCTGATCTGTTGCCCCACGTGGTGGATGTACGGCAGCCCATGGAAGTGGCCGCCATGATTGCCCGGCAGGAATTTTGCCGCAAACACAACTGTGAGCCGGAAGACGTGGGCATTTTCTTCATTACCCCCTGCCCTGCCAAAATGACGGCCATCCGCTCTCCCATCGGCCAGGAAAAATCCGCTGTAGACGGAGCCATCTCCATGATGGAAATATACGGCATGCTGCTGCCCCATATCGGCAAAACCGTGGAAAACCCCACGCCCTCTATTTCCACATCCTATGGCATTGGCTGGGCGTCCAGCAGTGGAGAAGCAACTGCCGTTTGTCCGGAAAATTCTCTGGCAGTGGATGGCATCCACAATATCATTCGCGTACTGGAAGAAATCGAAAACAACCGGCTCAACGACCTGGTGTTCTTTGAAGGCAATGCCTGCATGGGCGGCTGCGTAGGCGGTCCGCTGACTTTTGAGAATAATTACGTGGCTAAGAACACCGTCCGCAAGCTCGTAGATAGCGGCAACAAAACCCATCCGGTGAATGATGTGCCCGCCTCATTAATGACCAAATATCCCCTCTACAATGATTTGCCCATCGAGCCAAACAGCGTGATGAAGTTGGATGATAACTTGATGGTGGCTATGCAAAAGATGGAGCGGATGAATAAAATCCTGGAAGATCTTCCCGGCTACGACTGCGGCTCCTGCGGTTCTCCCACTTGCCGCACCTTCGCTGAGGATATTGTTCGGGGCTTTGCCAACGAGATGGATTGCATTCACAAGTTGAAAGATCAATTAAAGGTTATGGCTCAGCAGATGGTGGAGCTGGCCCAGACCAAGCG
Organism: Clostridia bacterium; assembly: GCA_017470095.1. Classification (GTDB taxonomy): domain Bacteria; phylum Bacillota; class Clostridia; order Christensenellales; family Aristaeellaceae; genus RUG563. The sequence goes on from JAFUFC010000165.1 coordinate 2,353, forward strand.
TGAATAAACGAGGAGGATACCAATTTGACGATTGCGGAATTGGCTGCTTTGATTGAAGCGGAAAACCAAACCCCTTCCCTGCCCATCGACAGAACTGTTTCCTGTGGCTACACCTGTGATTTACTGTCCTGGGTCATGGCCCACGGCGAAGAAGGCATGGCCTGGGTAACGGTGCAAACCCATATGAATGTAGTGGCTGTGGCCGTGCTGGCCGATATGGCCTGTGTCATTATGCCGGAAAACATCGATATGCCCAAGGAAAGCATCGACAAAGCCGCTGATGAAGGACTGGTCATTTTAAAGAGCCCCCTGACGGCCTACGCCATCTGCGGACGCATGGCGGCCCAGGGTATTCCCGAAAAGGCGGAATAACCATGGAGTTTTTTGCCGATCTGCACATCCATTCCTGCCTGTCGCCCTGCGGGGACAACGATATGACCCCAGCCAACATCTTGGGCATGGCGGTGGTGAAGGGATTGGACATGGTGGCTATTTCCGATCACAATGCCGCCCGCAACCTGCCTACGGCTCAGAAAGTGGCCGATGCCTACGGCTTGCTGTTGATCCCAGCCATGGAAATCACCACCAAAGAAGAAGTGCACATGCTGGGCTACTTTCCGAGCGTGGAAGCGGCAGTGGAATTTGACGATATGCTGCGGGAGCATCTGCCTGCCCAGAAAAACAAACCATCGCTTTTCGGCGAGCAGCTGATCATGGATGAAGATGACAACGTGATTGGCGAAGAGGACGCTCTTTTGATTGGCGCCACTAACCTGCCCCTCAAGGAAGCGGCGGCCCGGGTGCGTTCCTTTGGCGGCGTGCCGGTGCCTGCCCACATTAACCGGGGCAGTAACGGGATGCTGGTCAACCTGGGCATGATGCCGGATGAGCCATTTTTTCCCACGGTGGAAGTATGGCGACATCTTCCCTGCCCTTTTGAGCCGTTGGAAAATCGGCATGTGCTGCATTCCTCCGACGCTCATTATCTGGGCGATATTTTGGAAAAGGAATCCGTGCTGCATTTGCCAGAAAAGAGCGTACAGGCCTTTCTGAAATGGATTGACAGCCCTAAATAATGCATTTTCCTATCATAACCTCCCCTTCCACCCCATAGGATGAAGCGGGAGGTGATTTTTATGTCCTGGCGGCGGGAAGAGCAGGTGCGCGCCCAGTGCTACCCTGCGTCCAAGAGCATTGCGCTGCGCATCGCGGGCGGGGTGCTGATCGCCGGCGGCATCGTGCTGATTCTGCTGTGCGTGCCCACTTGGGCTTGGCTGGCCATCGTGGGCGCTGCGCTGATCCTGCTGGGGCTTTTTCTGATCCGGAAATAGAAAGGAGCATCATGATGTCCATGCGCGTCATCTGTGTTCGGGCCCCACGGGGCCTGCGGGCCGTTTTGCGGCTGTTTGCCAAGCGCAGCCTCCAACGATAACGGTACACAAAAAGCGTCTGAGAATGCCTCTCAGGCGCTTTTTTGATGAGCAAAGATACGAATCAGAATTCATTTCGGTATTGCCGCACGTACCATTCCGTTCCATCGGTCTCCAATACGATTCGCCCCAGGTTATGGCACAGCAGGGCAATATTCCGGGCCTTCATCTGACTAACCACCTTGGGAATTTGCCGTTGTCGTGCAGTTGCAAACGTCAATTGGGGATCAACTGCTTCCAAAAATTCCTTAACACAGATATTGTAGGCGTGGTGAGGCACTTTCATGATGTCGGATTTCAGGTATTCCGTGGGCACTTCCCGGAGCAGCCCACGCTGAGCCGCGCCCACAGCGTCGCCCGTCAGCAGCAGGGTCGCGTCGCCATATTCCACGTGAATGACAGCGCTCGCCTGGTTCAAATCCTTCCAATCGCTATACCAAAACACCCGCAAATTGGCGTTGCCCATTTGAATAATCTCATTCTGTTGTAAATAATGAATGGATATATTGTTTTTTTTCATCAGTTTTAACGCCTGCTGATGGTATGTGTCCTTATATTTTTCCGGGATATTGGTGATATACTCGTCCGACGTCAGGCCCCGTTCCACCATCTTAATCACGCCCAGAACATGGTCATCGTGGGGATGGGAAATAAAAATTCTGTCCACGTGGGGGTTGCCACCCTCATCTATCAATCCCATGGCTTGGTACGCGCGCATCAGCGGACCGGCCCATTTTTGCCATCCGCCATCCACAATCATGGTTTGTCCGCCGCATTCCAGCAGCATAGCGTCATTGGTGGTGGTATTAAACACCGTCAGCCGCAGCAAATCCCGCTCGCTCCAATCTGCCGGCGGCGTTTGGTTAACATACACCTTCGCTTCTGCCGTCGCTCCAATGAGCGGAAATAAGATCATCATGATGCAAACCAGAGCAGTCACCCATTTTTTCATTTGTCATCCCTCTTTTCAAACCGTGTATTTCTGATACCATGATGGTTTTGGCTTTTGATACTGAAAAAAGTCCTTTTTAAAAATCAATTCTAACTTGAGTCAGGTGTCCAATAATGGCATCCAATAGAAAAACTTTTACACCCTCGCTCTTAAGAATATATTAAAAAAAGCCCGATTTCTCGGGCCTTTTGGTCTGGGTGGAGAGATTTGAACTCTCGGCCTCTTGAACCCCATTCAAGCACGCTACCAAGCTGCGCTACACCCAGTCGCCTCAACGGCACATATGCTATTATACGCAAAACAGATGTATTTGTCAAGGGGTTTTCAAAAATATTTATTATTTTTCTTGTTGAGGTACAATAGATCGGTAACATAAGGTATAGAAAAACAGAGAGTCAAGTGATAAAGTAAAGTTGCTACACTCCATCATCACAGAAAGGACTCTCTGTAATGGAAAGGATAACACAGGATGCCCACTTTCGTCAAC
>JAFUFC010000166.1 GCA_017470095.1 Clostridia bacterium
ATACCTTGGGCCTTTCACCTTCAACGGCTGCCGGTTTGTGCTGGGAGCCATCGCCTTGACGCCGCTGATGATCCGGGATAATCAGAAAAATGATACAGCCTTTCGCAAAAGCGATCTGCTGCCCGGCTGCGTGCTGGGAGCCGTGCTTTTTCTGGCATCGGTGCTCCAGCAGATGGGCGTAGGCGAAGCGGGCGCCGGCAAAGCCGGATTCCTGACGGCGCTGTACGTGGTGCTGGTGCCGCTGCTGGGCATATTGATCGGAAAAAAGACCCAACTGACCACCTGGCTGGCGCTGCTGCTGGCCTTGCCCGCATTGTATCTATTGTGCGTATCCCCGGGGGAATCCATCGCGCTGGCCGCTTCGGACGCCCTGCTGCTGGCAAGCGCGTTGTTCTGGGCGCTGCACATTCTGTGCACCGATCATTTTGTCCGCCGGGTATCGGCGCTGAAGTTGTGCGTGATGCAGTTCGCGTCCGCCGCCATTCTGAATTTTGCTTTTGCTTTCGCCACGGAAACCATCACCGCTGATCGTCTGCTGCATGCCCTCATTCCGGTGGCCTACTGCGGTATTCTGTCCACTGGCGTGGGGTATTTGCTTCAAACAGTGGGGCAATCCGGCTGTCGGCCGGCCTTTGCGGCGCTGATCATGTCCCTGGAGTCGGTATTCTGCGTCATAGCCGGGGCGCTGATGCTGGGCGAGAAAATGACGGCTTGGCAATACGCCGGGTGCGGCCTGATGCTGCTCGCCGTAGTGCTGGCCCAGGCCGGTGCTTTATACACTCCCCGAAAGGAGAAAACTACCCATGTTTGAAATGGATCAGGATGCCACCTTCTACGGCGTCACCGCCATCGAAAACCGCTTTTTGCTGGATTATCTACCTGCTGCCAAGGGTGATTTTATCAAGGTCTACCTGTGGGGCCTGTTTGCCTGTGCCCACAAAAGCAGCGATTATACCCTGGAAGAAATGAGCCAGGAATTGTTCCTGACTGTTCCAGACATCGAAGCGGCGCTGCGCTACTGGGAGCGCCGGGGCCTGGTGACCCGTCTCAGCGATCATCCGGTGCAGTACCGGTTTTATTCCCCGTCCCAGCGGCAGCAAACCGCCGGCACTCCCCTGCAGGCCGACGCCCGGCAGGTGGATTTTTCCGAAGCGGTGTACGCCCTCTTCGGAGACCGGCGGAAAGTGAGCCCAGCGGAAATTGCCCTGGCCTGGGAATGGGTGCAGGACATCGGCTTGCAGCCCGAGGTGGTGCTCATGCTGCTGAGCCATTGCATGGATCAGCGCGGCGTGCAGTTTTCCTTCAAAAAGGCCGAGCCCTTGGCCGTACGCATGAAGGAGGAGAATATCTTAACCACCGATGACGCCGATACTTTCCTGCGCCACCATCAGGCCGTGCACGATGGCACCCGGAAGTTGCTTTCCCGTATGGGCAAGCGCCGCCTGCCCAGCGACGATGAACTGGCTCTGTACGAAAAATGGCTGGACGAATGGCATTTCGAGCCCCGGGCCATCCTGGACGCCTGCAAAGAAACCACTGGCGGCGATCCATCCTTCAAATACCTGGATGGCATCTTGAAGGGTCTCAAGGAGCGGGGCAGCGGCGGCACAGCCCAGCAGGTGCAGCAGCAGCTAAAGCAGGAGCAGGATGAAAAGAAACGGGTGCAGGAAGTGTTCCGCCGCCTGGGCGTCACCCTGGATACGCCCGCCGCCCTGCGGCTGTACAAGGAATTTGCCGCCCTCCAGCCCCACGAAGTGATGCTCCTGGCCGCGGATGAATGCAGCCGCACCAAGCGCCAGGCCAAGGCAGAAGATATGCTCAGCCTGTTGGAGGCCTGGAAAAACAAGGGGTTGACCAACGAAGCGGACGTGAAAGCGTACCTGGAAAAATTTCGAGAAGCCAACCTGGCCTTGCGTTCCATTTTTGACGCCTGCGGTCACAGCGGCCGTCCTACCGCCGCTGACAGGGCCCTTTATGAAAAATGGCGAAGCATGATGGATGAAGATCTGATTCTGTTCGCCGCCGAGCAGGCCCGCAACGCTCAAGGCAGCAAAATGGCCTACCTGGACAAGGTGATTGAAATGTGGCACGAAGCCGGCATCACCGATATTTCCCAGGCCAAGGCCCGGAAAAAGCCGGAAAATAAGATTTCAAAGGGCGGCAAAACCGTATCCGCCCAGCAGTATACCCAGCGCAGCTACACCGAGGACGAGCTATTGTCCGTTTCGGATGATTTGATCGAGGAGGCAAGGAAACAGCGTGGATAATCAAGTGCTGACGGACATCCTGGCCGGGTATGAACAAAAGCGCGCCCGGAACGAAATGGAAGAAACACGGCGGCAGGAGGAAATCCGTGCCCATCACCCCGATCTGGCCGCCCTAATCGAGAAGCGGCACAGCATGATCATGCAGTCCGTGCGAGGGGCCTTTGCCGCTGCCGCGCCTAACGATCCTGAACAGCTCATGGCGGATTACAACCAAAAAATTGCCGCACTTTTGCAGGTAAAGGGGTTTCCGCCGGACTATCTGGCCCCCATTTACGATTGTCCCCATTGCCGGGATACAGGGTATGTATACGTTCAATCCCTGCGCACTCCTTGCCAATGCCTGAAAAAAGCCTATGAAAACGCCATGGCCGTGCAAGGAGACGCCATTCAGGGCGATGAAACCTTCGCCTCTTTTGATGAATCCCGCTTTCCCGACGAAGCGCTGCCCAAGACCGATGTGACCCAGCGGGAATACATGCGCCTGGTGCGGGATAAGTGCCTGGCCTACGCGAAAAATATTCCCAACGGCGGCATCCGCACCCTGCTGCTCCATGGCGGCAGCGGCTTGGGCAAAACTTTCCTGCTCAATTGCATGGGAAATGAAGTGCTCTCCCGGGGTATCGACGTCCTGTACGTTACCGCTTATGACCTGCTCATGGACCTGAAAACCGCCTATTTTTCCCGCACCGGAGAAACAGCCCGGGAATATTTTGACACGCCGCTGCTGCTCATTGACGACCTGGGCATGGAGCCGCTGATGGAGGGCGTGACGGTGGAGCAAATCTACAACCTGCTCAACAGCCGCATCTCCCGCCGGCTCTATACCGCCATCACCTCCAACCTGTCCCGCACCGAGCTGGAAAAGAAATACACCGAACGCATTTCCTCCCGCCTGCTGGACACTCGCACAGGCCTGGCCATTCCTTTTGTGGGGCGAGATATTCGGCTGATCAAGGGATAAACAGAAAAGAAACAGCAGCATTTATGAAATGCAACCGCTTGGGAGAACCAAAGAACAGTTTTTTCCCATGCAAACGATAAACCCCGGAGGGAAGTTTTCCTCCGGGGTTTCATTATGATTGCGCCTGGCGCTACACCCTCGCCTTCACCCAGCCGCCCTGCCGGAAACGCAGGTACAAAAACAGGCTTCGCACGCCCAAATCGGCCACCATGCACCACCAGAAAGCCACCACGCCGCCGCCCAGCACAATGCCGGTGAGCCAGGCAAAAAGAATACGCACGCCCCACATGCTAATCAACCCACAAAGGAAGGGCACCTTGGTGTCCCCCGCGCCCCGCAGGGCCCCTGCGATGACGATGCTCATGGCGTTAAAGGGCTGTTCAAAAGCGCAGATGCGGATCAGCATGGTGCCGATTTGGCGCACCTGTGTATCCGGGGTCAAAAGTGAAATGAGGAAAGGCGCAAAAATGTACATAATCACGCCAATCAGGCTCAGCAATACGGTACTCAGGAAAATAGCCCGGTTGCCGCAAGCTTTGGCCTCCTCCGGCTTCTGGGCGCCCAGACCCTGGCCCACCAAAGTGGTGGCCGCCACGGAAAAGCCATAAGCAGGCATATACCCCAGGGATTCCACCTGAATGGATTGATTGTGGGCGGCAAAGGTGGCCACACCCACAGAGGACACCATTCGAGCGAACATCATCTGCCCCAGGTTAATGGCGGCCCGCTCCAATGCCGCGGGATAAGCCACCCGCAGCACGCGATGGGCAATATCACCGTCCCATTTGGCCGTCCACCGCACTTTGAGGGCGCTGGTTTTGCGCGTCAGTGACAGCAGAATGTACACGCCCGCGATGCCGGTGGCCATGGCGCTGGCCACTGCCGCGCCTGTAACCCCCAGGCCCGCCCCCCACATAGGGAAACTGACGCCCAGCAGCGTAATGGTGCGGCTCTCATAAATCAAAAGAAAATTAAAAATCACATTGAGGAAATTGCCCATCAATCCGGAAATCATGGGTGTGCGGGTATCCCCCGCGCCCCGCAGCAGCGCGCCCATACAGATGCCCGTGTAATGGGGAATGAACCCCAGGGCCAGGCAGCGCATGTAAGCGATGGCGTCCTGCCGGATGGAAGAATCGGCATTCATGATGATGGGCACCGCGGGCGCGGCAAAAAGTATCAGCGCGGTTAAAAAGGCGCTCAACGCCAAACCCATGCGAAACACGATGCCGCTGACCCGGCCCGCTTCCTCCTTGTCCCCCGCGCCGATCAGCCGGGCTACCAGGGCCGTGCCGCCCACGCCCAGGGCCTGCACGATGCCGCCCAGCAGCCAGCTGGGAGACGCGTTCACCCCCACCGCCGCCGTTGCCGCCGGACCCAACACACCAATCATCGCAGCGTCCACAAAGGAGATCATGATCACGGTCAGGTTTTCCAGCACGCAGGGCCACGCCAGGCGCAGCACCTTCCTGTCCGCCTCCCGATTCCTTTGCATCACACCCGTGTTCAAAAAAATCCCACGCTTTCAAAAAATCATCCAGGTCGCCGCATATTTTGCCCCATGCCGGGCATCCTGTAATCGAGGCAGGGAGCGCATCGCATAAGCCGCAGGGCTGAAAGGATGTGCTGCTAAATGCCTTGGGAGAGCCCATCGAATGCGATGCGCTCCCCCTTTTTTGTGCTTGCGAAATTCAGCCTTATTCCGCAGGGGATATTTTGCATGGATCATTCCCCATCATCAATGATGGTTATATCCATCCCATTCGCTTCGATCCAGGAAGAAATAAATTGCAGCGTGCGTTCCATCTGGGCGGCCACTTCCCGGTTCACGGCGCCCACGGTGCGGTTGTTGCCGTTCATCACCAGCACCACCGCAGTGCGGCTGTCCGGCTCATAAAACAGATCGGCCATCCGGCCGCTCCACCAACCTTGATGGCCGTACCAGGCGCGGCCATCCAGCTCGAAGCGGAAGGTGTTCAGGCCGTAGGGGCTTTCGCCGGTCACGCTGCTGCCGCCCAGGGTGGATTGGTCCATCTGCATCAGGTACACGCTGCCAGGCATCAGCAGCCGCACGCCCTGGTATTCGCCCCGGTTAGCCAGCATGGCGCCCAGGCTTTCCAGGCCCTTCAAGCTGATATACAAATTGCCCACAGACATGCGGAAATGAGAACCCGGATCGCAGGTATCATCGTAATGCTCATCGGTGCGCAGGTAGCTGGCAGAGGAAGCGTACACCGTGCCGTCCGCGTTAAAGCTGTAAGACAATTGACTGGGGTCCGGCAGCAGGGTGGAAGCATATGAAGCGTTGATTTTCAGTGGCGCAAACACATGCTCTGTCATGTAGCTGTTCAAGCTCTGGCCTGAGATTTTTTCAATCAGGCTGCCCAAGATGCCGCCGTTCAGATTGGCATAGGCGTACTGGGTACCGGGAGCGTACACATCAAAATATTTGCCTGACCAGGTGGGCGTGCCGGTATAATTCGCGGAGGAAATCAGGGATGTTGTGTGGCTCATGGCCTGGCGCAAAGTAATGGGCTGATCCGGGAACCGGGGATTGCAGATGGGACTGCCGGCGCTATCCAGCAGCGGTGCATCCAAATCGACCTTTCCCTGCTCCACCAGCTGCATCACGCCGATGGCGGTTATCAGTTTGGTTACCGATGCCACTTTATACACCGTATCTTCCGTGACCGCCCGTCCCCCGCCGGCCTTGCCGTGGAAGTAACCATAGATTCTTTCCCCATTTTGGTTCACAATCACCGCGCCGCCCACGGTATTCTTCTGGGCGAAGAGACGGGCAAAAAAAGCATCCGCTTCCTCCTGCTGCTCCGAGGTGATCCCGGCGCGGGCAGGCAGAGCGGAAGAAACAAGCAGCAGCGCCAGCAGGAGCAGCAAGGCCCGTTTCATGTTTTTTCCTCCAGCTGCTCCATGCACTGATAGATGCGTTCCAGTTCGTCTTCGTTGTAATACTGTAAAATGATGCGGCCATGCTTCCGGTTTCCCTTCACGATGGTGCGCACGCCCATCACATCCCGCATGCGGTTTTCCATATCCTGCAATTCCAGGGGCAAAGGCCGGGGCGTAGGCCGGTCCGGCGTGGGCACGAAAGGCTTGGCCGCCAGCTTTTCAACGGCCCGCACGCTCAGCCCTTCCCGAATGGCCTGCTCGGCCAAGGCGATCTGCTGCTGGGTGTTTTCCAGCCCCGCCAGCACCCGAGCGTGACCAGCCGACAATTTGCCCTCTTTCACGTACTCCTGCACTTGTTGAGGCAAAGACAGGAGCCGAAGCAGGTTGGCCACTGCGGGCCGGGATTTGCCAAGCCGTTTGGCCGTCTGCTCCTGGGTATATTGGCAGGCGTCCATCAGCTGGCGAATAGCGGCAGCTTCTTCCATGGGGTTTAAATCTTCCCGCTGGATATTTTCGATCAGGGCCGCTTCCATCTGCTCTTCTTCCGTGAAATCCCGCACGATGCAGGGCACCTGCGCAAGGCCCGCCATTCGGGCCGCCCGGAAGCGGCGTTCCCCAGCCACGATACGGTAGCGCCCGTTTTTCTCCACCACCAACAGAGGCTGCAAAACCCCCGCTTCCTTCATGGATTCGGCCAAAGCCTGCAAAGCGCCCTCGTCAAATTCCCGCCGGGGCTGGTCGGGGTTCCGATCCAGCTCGGTGATGTCGATCATGCTCACCAGATTTTCGGTATCATTGGTTTCGGGCAGCAGTGCGTCCAGCCCGCGGCCCAGGCCCATTTTTTTCATATCCCTGTCACCTCGTTACGCATTCCGTTTCATCACTTCTTTGGCCAGCGCCTGGTACGCCATAGCGCCGGTGGAGCGGGCGTCATACTGATGGATGGGCACCCCATGGCTGGGCGCCTCGCCCAGGCGCACGTTGCGGGGGATGACTGTGTCAAACACCTGCTTTTTAAAATGCTTCTTCACTTCCGCCACCACCTGAATGCACAGATTGGTGCGGCCGTCCAGCATGGTCAGCAGGATGCCCTCGATATCCAGCGCCGGGTTCAGGCTCTTCTTCACCCGCTGAATGGTGTTCATCAGCGCCGACACGCCCTCCAAGGCGTAGTATTCGCACTGAATAGGCACCAATACGCTTTGAGCGGCGGTAAGCGCATTCAATGTCAGCAAGCCCAAAGAGGGCGGACAATCGATAATGATAAAATCGTACTGGTCCCGAATAGCATCGATGGCTGCCCGCATCCGGTATTCCCGGCGCTGAAGAGACGCCAATTCCAGCTCCGCTCCGGCCAGACGGATATCCGACGGGGAAACGAACAGCTTCTTCTGCTTGGTCTTTTCGACGGTGCTCTCCAAAGTGCATTCCCCCAGCAGCGCTTCATACACCGTCCTTTTCCCGGCCTTTACCCCCAGGCCGCTGCTGGCGTTGCCTTGCGGGTCCATATCGATCAGCAAGGTGCGCTTTCCTTCTTCCGCCAGGCAAGCAGAAAGATTGACGGCCGTGGTGGTTTTCCCCACGCCGCCCTTCTGATTGGCAATACAAATGACTTTACTCAATTGATAATACCCTTCTTTATTTCATCATCCATCCAGCCACGCCCGCCAGCGGAAGGCAGGATAACAACTTTTCACAACCGAGGCAATGGCGGCCAATTCCTCCGCCGTCTGCAAAGGGGCAAACCGGGTGGAAAGCGCCTTCAAGGCGGACAAGCTGGGGTGATTCATGGAAAAGGAGCGCAAAAGCAGCAAATGATCCGCGTCCACCGGAAATGAATTCAGCAGCGGCTCCATCACGTCATCCGCCATGGCGGCAAAATCCTCCACCCGGATGCGCACCCAGCTGCCGTCCTCCAATTGGATAAGCATATGGCCCCGTGTAGCCTCCCGAACGGAGCGAAACAGCAGGCTATCGATTTGATCAGCCAGCTCCCCCAGGTCCTGCCGTGGCGACCAAGCGTTGAGCCATTGGGTGATGCAGTCCATTGGCCCATCCATGGCCTGGGACAGCCCGTCCCCCAGCCAGGGCCGGAGGGCCACAATCACCTGGGATTTCGCAATCACGCTTCTCCCCTTCCTTTCCCTTCCAAAGATACCACACTCTGCCCTTTTTGTCCAGAGAAACCGGGCGGAGAAAACATATTTTCGATGCTGTTCTCACCACTTCCTCCGGTGCCCCACCCTTTGCGTCGCAGGCAGCCGAAACTTCTTACGAAATCATGAAAATTCTGACATTTGTTCAATTTCTTTTGGAATTATTTTACACATTAATGAATATTAATCCGGATTGTGTATTTTTATTCACGAATAGGTGTTTGCCTGTGCCATGGCTTGTGGTGGCCTGATCAGGGCACCACCATGGATAGGCCCGGCCAAGTTATCCACACCCAAACCTCATGCAGCCCCCCCAAACACACATTCCCCCTTGAAAATCCCTTCAAAATCTGCTATGATAGGAGCGTGGAATGAGGAAAGAAAGTTTTCCCCAAAAAGTTATCCACAGCCCGAGGCAAATTCTTGCCTGCAGGGTGTGTTTTTTTCCGCTTTTCCAGCGGAAAGAAGCCCAAATAAACATGCAAAAGCCATGCATTAAGAAGCGGAGCGAGCACATTGGATATACAAGCGTTTTGGGATCAGGCCTGCGCCATCATCCGCAGTGAAATGACGCAAATCACCTATGACACCTGGATTAAAGCGGCCCTGAAGCCCCTGGGCTTTTCCGGCGATCAGTTTTTTATTGAAGCGGTGACCAATTTTTTCCATGAATTTGTGGGCCGCCGTTACACCGTGCTGATTAGCAACTCCTTGTCCCAGGTGGCAGGCCGTCCCATCACCGCTAAGCTGCTCACTCCGGCCCAGGCCGATGAATACCGGGCGGGCATCTCCCCGGAAAACAAGCCGGAGCCCGCTTCCTCCCTGAACCCCAAATACACCTTCGATACCTTTGTGGTGGGCAACAACAACCGCTTTGCCCACGCAGCGGCCCTGGCCGTGGCCGAATCCCCGGCGGACGCTTATAACCCCCTGTTCATCTACGGCGGCGTCGGCTTGGGAAAAACCCACCTGATGCACGCCATCGGCCATTATGTTCTATCTCAAAATCCCAACGCTCATGTTAAATACGTGACCAGCGAAGTGTTTGTGAATGAAATGGTCACCGCCCTGAACCAAAAAACGCTGACGGCATTTCGGGAAAAATACCGGAATATTGACGTGTTGATGGTGGATGATATCCAGTTTTTGGCAGGAAAAACAGGGTCTCAGGAAGAATTCTTTCACACCTTTAACGCCTTGCACACCGCAGGGAAGCAGATCATCCTGACTTCTGATAAGCCGCCCCGGGACATTGCTAAACTGGAAGAACGGCTGTGCAGCCGCTTTGAATGGGGCCTGATCGCCGATATCTCCAAGCCCGATCTGGAAACACGGGTGGCCATATTGCAAAAAAAAGCGGAAGCCGAGTTGCTGAAAGTTGACACCGATATTTTGACTATGATCGCCGAGCGGGTGAGCAACAACGTGCGGGAGCTGGAAGGCTGCCTGACCCGTCTGGTCGCTTATTCTTCCCTGACTGGCCGCCCGGTGGACGAGCAGTTGGCGGAAGAAGCGCTGAAGGAAATTTTTGCTCGGTCCGAACCCCGGCACATCACCTGTGACGATGTAATGGAAGCGGTAGCCACCTATTACAGCGTCACCGTGGCCGATTTAAAGGGCCCTCGGCGCACAAGAGATGTGGCCGTCCCCCGGCAAATTGCCATGTACATCGCCCGGGAAACCGTGGGCGCGCCGCTAACCATGATCGGCGATGCCTTTGGCCACCGGGATCATTCCACGGTGAACCACGCCTGCCAAAAGGTGGCGGGTGAAGTGAAAACCTCTCCGGCCCTCAATACCTTGGTCAACGATTTGATCCAGCAATTGCAGGAGCGGTGATTTCCCGTTTCTATGGAACCGGGCGCATGCGCGCAGAAGAATTCTGTCCAAACAGGTCTCTGTGTCCTTGCGCCCGGTTTCTTCTTTTGGTATAATAGAAAGGATTATTCCCTGTAAAACGCAAGAGGATGAAAGGCGTGATGGTACTTGCACCGGTTCTGGAAACAAGCCCTGGCCCTGATGATGCTGATGGTGCTGCTGAGCGGCGTTTTTCCCTTTCCTGCCCAGGCCGCCAATAAACTGAAGCTGACCTACACCGTTTATATTGCCGATGGCTCCGCGCCGGATACGGCCCTGGAAGAGAAACCGGCCGACCTGATCGCGGCTTTTTCTCCCACGGGCAATAATCAGTATTATTTTGTGCTGCCCGGCCACTGGGACGCGCACAACCTGCGCATCTTCTTTCAAGGCGTTTCCTCCTTGACAATCAATAATAAAATCTACCATAGCGGCGATCCCATCACGCTGCACTTAAATAAAAAAATGGTCGTCAAGCCCCAAAAGGGCGCTTCCATCCAGCTCACCGCCATCCAAACCGGCGGTATCCCTGCCCTGTTTATCCGCACAGATAGCGGCAGCAGCGCCAAAATGCACGCGGATCGCAGCCATAAGGAAGCGGGCGAATTGACTTTCCTCAGGCCTGACGGCAGCGTGATCTACGCAGGCAAATTATCCGCCATGCGCATCCGTGGCAATTCTACCGCCAAATACGATAAAAAGCCCTACCAAATCAAGCTGAAGGAATCCTTTCCCCTGCTGGGCACCAAGAAAGATAAGACCTATATCCTTTTAGCCAACACTCTGGACCGCAGCCAGATCCGCAACACCCTGGCCCTGGCCATGGCCCGGTACTGCGGCGCTTTCTCCTTTGTCCCGGCCGTGCAATCCATTGATCTGTACCTGAATAACGATTACAAGGGCACTTACTTGCTCACCGAAAAGGTGGAAATCGATAAGAACCGGCTGAATATTACCAACCTGGAATCCGCTATCGAAGAGCTGAATCCCGGCTTGGAATTTGCCAAATTAACGGCCAAAGGCAACGCCGAATACAAGGCCGGGGCCCGGAAATATTACGATCTGCCCAACGAACCGGAGGATTTCACCGGCGGCTACCTGATCCAGTCCAACCTGGAAACCCGGTACGCAACAGAGGCCAGCTCCTTTGTCACCAAGCAGGGTTTTCCCTTCACCATGCAGGAACCCAAATACGTGTCTGGTCGAGAATTGAGCTATGTAGCTTCCCTGTTCCAGCAGATCGAAAACGCCCTGTACAGCAAAAACGGCGTGGATCCCTCCACCGGCAAGCATTACTCAGAGCTGCTGGATATGAATTCTCTGGTCTGCCGCTATTTGATGGCCGAAGTGCTGGATGATTATGACGGCCAGCGCAGCTATTTTTATAAGGATACGGACGCCGTTGACCCCATGGTCTACGTGGGCCCCGTGTGGGATCAGGACAACATCCTGGGCGCATCGGAAAAGCGCAATGATCCCGCCGCTATCCGCATTTCCAAGGATCGCTCCCGTTCCTATTACTGGTTCACCCAAGCCACCAAGCACAAGGGTTTCCGGGACGCTGCAATCTTCACCTACCATGACACCTTCCGCCACGCCATCAAGATCCTGCTGGGCACCGAGGTGGATCCCAGCGGCGTTCTTTTGTCCATTGACGAATACGCTCATGAGGTGGCCGTCTCCGGCCGGGCGGACCTGATCCGTTGGCCCAACAGCCTGCGCAACACCTACAGCAATTTTAACCGCAGGGCAGGCAGCACCTGGGAAGCGCAGGTGCAGTTCGTTAAGAACTACCTGAACAAGCGCAAAGCCGCCTTGGACAAGGCCTTCCCCGCTTCTTCCCTGAACGGCCTAACGCCTTTGCCCACCCGCGCCGCGACGGCGACGCCCGCCCCCACTTTGACACCAACAGTGGAGCCCACGGCGAAACCTACTCCACAACCTACCGCTGAACCTACGGCAGAACCCACAGTTGAACCCACGGCTGAACCTACCGCAGAGCCCACGGCTGAACCTACTGCTGAGCCCACAGTTGAACCCACGGCTGAGCCGACCGCTGAACCCACAGCTGAGCCCACGGCTGAACCGACGTCCACGCCCGTAGCCGTTACCGTTCTCTCCCCCGCTGGCTTTGACCAGGAAAAGCTGTACCGGACGCTGCAAAACGGCGATGCCCACTCCAGCGTATATACCCTGCGGCTACGGCTGATGCATCTGGGGTATCTGACCAAAGTAGGCAGTGCGGAAACGCTGAAAAATTACACCTATGATAAAACAGTCACTTCCGCCGTCAAAAAATTTGAAGAAGTGAACGGCCTGCCGGTCACCGGTGTGGCCACCCCCGCCTTGCAGGCCTTGATCTATTCCGACAACGCCCTGACAGCAGAAGGTAGCGCTCCCACCCCCACGGAAGCACCTGCGGCCACGCCGGAACCCGTAGGTCCCACCGGCACACCGGAATTGCCGGCGCTGGATGAGGAAGGTTTCCTCCCCGTCGACTCCACCGAGGAATTTGTCTACAAGGATGCCGACGACGGCCTATGGTATTACATTTCCAACAACCTGTACATTGAAATCCGCCGATACGCGGAACAAAAACCCGTGCCAGAATTCTATGAAACCCATGTGCGCATGCGCGATGGCATGGCTCCATCCACCATTTTCTCCAAGAATAAAGTGGACAACACCCAAATGATCAACCCCGCCCTCATTGCCCGCAGCGGCCAGGCGGTGCTGGCCATTTCCGATGACGCCTACACATATCGGAGCAACTTCAATAAAAACGCCGGCGTCATCATCCGCAATGGCCAGCTGCTGAAAAACACGCCCCACCGAAACATCAAGGTGGAATACTTTCCTCAGTTGGCTGTGATGGCCTTCCTGCCGGATGGAGAGATGGCCGTGTTTGAAAACCGGGAAACCAACGCTGAAGAGCTGCTGGCCATGGGCGTGCAAAATAGCTATTCCTTCGGTCCCGTTCTGGTGGAAGGCGGCGTGGAGCATCCCGGGGCTCGGTACAGCCCCAATCTCCAGCACATCGGTATGCATCCTCGGAATGCCATCGGCATGTATGACAAAAATGATTACCTGATTCTCACCGTAGAGGGCCGGGATAACGATGTAAAAGGCGTCACGATGGGATGGCTCATCGATAAATTCCTGGAAAAAGGCGTGCAAACCGCCTTTAACCTGGACGGCGGCAACACCGCCTGCGTGATCTTCATGGGCGAAATCCTGAACAAAACGGAAAAGGCCGCCCGCACTGTAACCAGCCTGATCCGCTTCGGCACTTCTGAACTGGTGCCCGCCAAATGATCATTTTTCCGTTTCCCACAACCGGCCTTGGGCCGGTTTTTTTGTGTTTTTCCTTTTGAGTCGCGCTCGAAGATTTTCATTCTCTATTGACATTGTTCTAAATATTATTTAATATAGTATTGAATACTATATTAAAAGGAGAACGAAATTATAATGAAGAGTGCAAAATCCATCCGTTCCATCAGCATTCCCTCCTATTCCCTGGGCGAGGAACTGTTTAACGCCATTTCCCACGGCTTAGGCGCGCTGGCCAGTATTGCGGCGCTGGTGCTGATGGTGGTGAAAGCCCGTGGCGCACTTCCCGTGACGGCCGTGACATTTTTTGGGGTTACCATGATCCTGTTGTACACCATCTCCTGTGTATATCATGCCTTATCCCGGAACCTGAAGGGTAAAAAAGTGCTGCGCGTGCTGGACCACTGCACTGTGTTTTTGCTGGTACTGGGCACCTATGTTCCCGTGGCCCTGCTGGGCGTAGGGGGAGTGCCCGGCTGGGTGGTATTGGGCGTCATTTTTGCCTTCACCGCCACAGGCATCAGCTTGACCGCTGTGAACATGGAAAAGTACCGGGTGGCCGCCGTGATCTGCCATTTGGCCAGCGGCTGGTTCATTCTGGTTGAAATACCCCGGTTGCTGTTCACCATGGGCAGGCAAGGGGTAATATATCTGGTGCTGGGCGGCGTCATGTACACCGTGGGCTCTGTGCTCTACGGCCTTGGCAGCAGGCGGAAATATATGCACAGCGTGTTCCATATCTTCTGCCTGCTGGGTACATTCTTCCATTTCTGGGCTGTGTACATCTGTCTGCTCTGATTGTTTTACGTATAAAACACAACATAAACATACACCAGGGATAGGACGGAATAAATCTTTACACGATCATATCGTTTCTAAGAAATCAAATGCGCAGCCAAAAAGGCGGCTTTCTCGGAAAAAAGATGTGGGGAAAACCACGCTTTGCGGCCAAAGAGCGATTTCCCCCACTGATTTATTTTCTTCACCAATTATAGCCTGTTTTAAAATTCGGAAAGATGCGTTTTAGAAACACACGCTAAACGCCCACGCCGCTTTCCGCTCGGCACAAGGCACTGCGGCGGTAGCGGATGACCAGCAGGGAGGAACACATGATCCACCCCATGGGATAGGCCAGCGCCACGGCCAGGAAACCCAGGCCCAGGGCCTTTGTAACGGCCAAGTAAATTTGCCGGAATACTACAAAGGAGCACAGCATGATCACCGTGGGCGCGGTGGCATCGCCAATTCCGCGCAGCACACCGGCGTAAATCTGGTTAAAGCACAGGCAGAAATAAAAAGGCGTTACGATGCGAATAAACCGCTGGCCATAGGCCACCACATCTTCCTCCGGCGAAAAGAAGCCCAGCAGCGGCCGAGCCAACACAAACACAATGATTCCCAAAAACAGAACGGAGGAAATGGCCATCCAGGTGGCGGTGCCCACACCCTTCCGGGCCCGCTGGGGCTGCTTGGCGCCCCAATTCTGCCCAACGAACGTGGTGGAGGACATGCCGATGGCCTGCACCGGAATCAGCACAAAAGCATCCACCTTGTTATAAATGCCATAGCCTGCCATGCAAGCATCCCCAAAGGCGTTGATGTAAGACTGCACAAACACATTAGAAAAAGCCGTCACCGCCGATTGAATGCTGGATGGCAACCCCACCTGCAAAATGCCCCGCAGGGACTCCCGGTCGATCTTCATCTGGCTCCAGCGAATACCATAGGCCCCTTCCTCTTTGCTCAGCGTCACCAGAATCAAGATGGCAGAAATGATCTGGCTCAGGATGGTGGCATAGGCCACGCCATCCACCTTCATGCCCAGCGCCAGCACAAAAACCAAATCGAGCACCGTATTAAGCAAAGCAGAAATAATCAGAAAAATCAACGGCCGCCGTGAATCCCCCACCGCCCGGAGAATGCCGCTTCCCATGTTGTAAAACAGCACGCCGGAAACACCATAAAAATAAATGGAGAGATACGCATGCGATTCATCCATCACGTTATCCGGCGTCTGCATGAAGCGCAGCATGGGATCAATGATCGCCTGACCCACCACGGTGGCGATCAGGCACAACACAAAGGTGAGGGAGATGGTGGTATGCACCGCCTTGCTCAAGCCCGGGCCGTCATGAGCCCCATAACGCTGGGAAATGATGACCGACGCGCCAGTGGCCAGGCCTGCGCAGAAGCCCACAATGGTGTTGATAATGGCGCCGGTAGAGCCTACCGCCGCCTGGGCAGCCTTGCCTACAAACTGGCCTACCACCACGGTATCCACGGTGTTGTACAGCTGCTGAAACAGCAGCCCCACCGCCATGGGCAGAGAGAATTGCAACAGATGACGCCAAATCACGCCCTGCGTCATATCGGAATCCGTCCGCGCCAAGGTTCACCCTCCTTCCATGGGCATATACATTTATCATAACATGCGCTCCCCCATTCGTCAATTACGCCAAAACCAGAAAACGTCGAAACCCGACAAAAAAGCGCATAAAAAAACCGGGCAGATTTGAACTGCACCCCATTTGTTAGTAGTATACCATACTTGTCTAACAAATGGGGTGCAGTTCAGATTGCTCCGTCCGGGTTTAAATGCAAAGAGGTGAATCAGTTTATCTTTTCGGGATAAGTTTTCACATCCGCCGCTTCGATCCAGGAAGAAACCGCTTCTTCATACGTGGTATCCTTCTTGGTCTGCAGGGCTTCAGCTTCGATGGTTTCCCGCACAGCGTCCAAGGTCACAGGGCCTTCTTCCACGTCGGCCACATACTTGATGATGTGATAACCGTAGGTGGTGCGCACAGGCTCGCTCACATCACCGATGTTCTCCAGCGCCATCGCGGCGGTCACGAAGGGCTCGACGAACACGGTGGAGCTTTCATTGACCACATAGGTTTCAGGGGCGCTATCGGAATCTTCGCTGTATTCCTTCACCAAGGCGTCAAAGTCAGCGCCTTCAGCGGTGGCCAGGGCATAGATCTCGTCAGTCTTTTCCTGGATGTTGGCAAAGGCGGCTTCAGTAGCCTCGTCCACGGCCTTCTGGGCTTCTTCGACAGCCTTTTGCGCTTCGTCGATAGCAGCCTGCAGGGCTTCCTTGTCCGCGTCTTCCGCCGCGTTCTCCAGCGCGCTTTGAGCAGTGGTCAGGGCGGTATTGGCTTCGGTCAGAGCGGTCTGCTTTTCGGTGATAGCAGCGCTGTCATCATCGGTCAGCTTCACCAGGATATGCTTCACGTGCCGATAGCCAGCGGGGGCATAATAGGTAGCGGTGCCGTTGCTGACGGCCACGCCGTAGGAAGCGGGAGTAGCGGTATAGGTTTCCTGATCAGCGGCCACTTTCTCAGCCAGCAGGTTTTCCAAATCTTCTTCGCTGACGGTAACATCCTT
The DNA here is from genome assembly GCA_017470095.1 of Clostridia bacterium. GTDB lineage: Bacteria > Bacillota > Clostridia > Christensenellales > Aristaeellaceae > RUG563. Next base: position 16,866 of record JAFUFC010000166.1, read on the forward strand.
CACCGTTTCGGCTTCCAGCTTTTCCAGCAGCTTTTCGGAGGTGGCGGATTCCACAAAATTTTCCCGAGTGGCCAGGCTGTATTCTTCAATATACTTCTGGGCTTCGGCTTCCAGTTCTTCCCCTTCCAGGTTCAGGCCGGGGAAATAGTTGCTGGCAACCTGGCTCAGATAGCTCTGCCAATCTTCCTGCGCATGCTCGTTAATTTCAGCAGTTTCTTCTTCCGTGAACTGGTCCAAGCCCAATTCCTTGGCCTTCTGCACGCTCACCAGATGCTCCACATAATAGGAAATCACCTGGGGGATAATGGTGGCAGAATCAGTCGGATAATTAGCCGTCATGCCGAACATGGCGTACATCTGATTCATGTACTGGTTCTGAGAAATGGTGTTATTCACCACATTGGTCACCTGCCGCTTGGTGACGGTTTCCCCGTTCACATCCACGATAACCTGCGCGTTATCCGCCGTCTGATCCACCGTGACCAGGGCGCAGCCGCTCATGACCATCATCAGGGCCAGCAGCAAAGCCAATAAACTCTTTTTCCGCATGATTAAGACATCTCCCATCTGTTTTTGCTATTGCAACAAATGCTATTATACAGGAAAGCAGCCCAAACCGCAAGGATTTTTTCTAGATCCTCAGTTTTTCGGCGGCTTTTTTTGCAGCTTCTGGTAGCTGCCATCCTCCTGCTGGATATATACCTGATCCAGCGTTGCCCGGAGGCTTTCTTTGAATTCATCGATATACTGGCGCCGCAGCCGTTCATGCTCCTGTACTTCCGCCTCGGTCAGCCCCACGGTCTTTTTCTTTCTTGCCAGTTCGTTGATCCGGTCAATATCCTTTTTCTCCATGCTCAATTCTCCTTCCGCAGCCGGATGCCCAGATACACAGGCACGGCCACCACGATCAGGAAGCACAGATACAGGATATAGTGGCTGATCTGGGTTCGGTCGATCATAAATTCGATGGCCACGCCCAGGCCCACCGTGAACACAATCGACACCAACGCGGCGACGGCCAAGCTCCGGCGTTCTTTCCAATTGCGCAGGGCCAGCACGATCACGCCCGCGCCCAGCAGCATCATATCCATGATCTGCTGCAATTTCACAAAGGCTTTCACCGTCATGTGCTGGTCGTAGCGCAGGCTTTCCATAAGCACCTGGGACGCCCCGAACAAAAGCAGGAACAGCAGGAACGTATCCCCCGCCCTGCGGCAGCCGCCCACGTCTTTGAGCAGCACCAGGCACAGAACCAGCGCCGTAAAGGATTCCAGCAGGTAAGTGGCCAACCGCCAGCTGTAATCCCCCTCGACCCCCAGGAACGTGCCCTGGAAAAACGCATCTGTCAGCGTGCGGCTGACGCCGAAATCCTCAATGTACCCTTCTCCCAACCGCTCGCAGGCCACAAACATTAGCAGCGCCGGAGCCAGGAAATCCAGCAACCGGGGCGCGTTCTGCCTGGTCAGCCGAGCGGCGGCAATGCCGCCCATGCAGGCGCCCAGCAGCGCACCAATCATGGAATAGCCGCCAGAACTGAACCTGAGCATGGCCCACAGGGGCATAGCCTGGCCCAGGGTTTCATCCATCAGGCCGAAAAACAACCGGGATACCAATAAGCCCAGGCCGATGGCCAGCACGCCGGTCAGCGCCGCCGAGCCCTTTTTCCACTTGGCCTTGCGCAGCAGCAAGCAGAGCACCACCATGCCCAATGCCATACCCATGGCGGCATACAGGCCGAAGGCATACACTTCTACGCCCAGAAAATAGGTTTTTACCGCGTCTTGACGCATAACGATCCCTTTCACTGGTCCTTTCCGCGCTCACGCTTCGGGCACGGCGCTGACGAAATAGATCATGTCGGTCAGGTCCCGCTCCCGTCCGTAGGTGTTGTTGTAGCGCTGGTTATTGAACACCATGATGGCGCTGTTGCCGCCGTCCAGGTTATAGGCTTCCCGGCAGCCCAGCTCCTTCATGAATTCCGCCAGTTCCTTGTGGTTCACACCCTTGGTATCAGAACCGGAAGCGTTATCGGCGATCACCAGCACGTAGCTGAGGGTATCCAATTGTCCAATGGCGGAGCGGGGCTGGGAACCTTCTGGGTTAAAGCCGTATTCCCGCTTTTCCGTGACCACTTCGCCGTCCATCACCAGAGCCGGGCCAAACATAAAGGCGTTGACGATCGTATGGCCCGTATTTTTTTCAAAGTTATCCGCGTCTTTAGAATTGAGGAAGATGTGGAAATCTCCTCTCTCGTCGATAATCAGGATATCCTTGGTTTTATTCAGCTTGGTCTGGCGCACTTCCCCCATGCGGACGATGAAGGAGTGCTTCTGGGATTCCTGGGCGTAATTATCGCCGTTCATGGCCACCACGGCGTTTTTGGCCGGGGCCAGCTTGGTCACCTTATCCTGCTTGTTGGCCTTCACATTCTTGCCAAAATAGGCCGTGCGCAACTGAGTGGGGGAAGCAATTTCCACCCAGGCGATGCGCCAGATCAGGTCCTTTTTGCCTCCCTCCCGGGTTTCCATCTGCACCCGGATGGAATCATCCTCGTATCCGTTTTCAGTGAACAGATCGGCTTTGGGCGCCATGCCGGCAGACTGATCGATGGGCAAGGCATAGACGTCCGCTTCCTCTTCCGCCCGGGCAGTAGGCAGCAGCAGGGACATAAGGCCGCTTTCGTAACTGTCGATTTCATCAATGATTTCCCACTGGGCATCCTCCAGCAGCTTGGGCGAGGACAGCACAAAGGGAGCCGCCAGCACCATCGCGGCGCACAGCAGGGACAACACAATCCGTACAGGCAGTTTCATAGGCTTCTCCTTTCGATCTCATAGGGCCTTCCCTTGGGGAAAGACCCAGGCCTTTTGAATTCGGTAATTGACCACGTACATGGCCACATCAATCACGATTTTCAGCAGGATATGCAGGAAAGCGGTGTTCACATAATGGTCCAGGAAGCCAAAGAGCAGCGTAGTAACCACCAAACTGCATACCGCCAGGATAATATAGCGCTTCACCGCCCCATTGGTTTTACCGGCCTTGAAAACAAAATTCTTGTTCAGCAGAAAATTGACAGGGGCCGAGCAAAGCCGGGCGATAGGCGTGGCCACCAGGGCCTTGAAACTGAAGGGAACGCCCAGCAAGGTCACATCAGGCTTGTCCTTAAACACCCAAAACATGAGCAGAGACAAGATTAGATAATCGATCAGGAAAGAAATGATGCTGGCCGCGCTGTAACGGAAGAAGGAGCCCAGCAGCAGTTTATAGATACGCCAGCTGTCCCGGATGGGATGAAAGTGGGTTCCCTTATTTTCTTCCATATAAATGGTCTCGATGGTGATAGCCCGCATAGGCACCTTCTGCCCCGCGCACTGGATGAGCACGTTCATTTCGTACTCAAACCGGTCGCCCTGCACCGACAGCATGAAATCCAGCAGCTTCCGGCCAAAGGCCCGCAAGCCGGTTTGGGTATCGGGCAGCCATTGGCCGTAAAGCACCTTAAAAACGAAGCTGGTCATCCGGTTGCCGAAGCGGGATTTGGGGGGCACGTTGGGGTTGTTTTTGGAAAAATCCCGGCTGCCCAGCAGCAATTCGTCCCTTTTGCCCAGTTCCCTGGCCAGGCGCAGGGTATCCTGCACGGTGTGCTGCCCATCGGAATCGGCGGTCAAAATGCCCTGCAAATCCGTGTGATCTTTGATGTAGGCGTAACCGGTACGCAGGGCCTGGCCCTTGCCGTGGTTCACATCGTGATGCAGCACGTGGCAGCCTTCCCAGGCGGCAATGCGGCTGAAGATGGGCTGGTATTCGGCTTTGGAGCCGTCGTCCACCACCAGCACCAGTTTAAACCCAGCCTCATGCAGTTCCTGTACATAGGTGGGCAGCCGCTGATCAGGGCTTAAGGAAGGAATGAGTACGCAGCATTCCTGGGGCTTCATGATAACACCCTTTCTTTTGCATCGGCGTCAATGCGCCGTATCCAGATAATCCAGCAGCAGGGGAGAACAATCAGCCCCTGCCCAGGTATTGAGAAACGATTCAAATTCCGCCCGGGAGACGAATTGATAGGCAAAGCGGTCGGCATAGGCAGCCAAAAAAGCGTCGATCCCCTGGGGCAGCATCTCTTCCAGTGCCAGCAGCAGCGCCGCGCCCCGGCCATACACGATGGCGGAATAATCCGTAAGGCTGCCGAAATAATCGATGGGGCTGCCCGGCGTCAGGGATCCGGGAATCCTTTCCATCATGGGGGCGTCCACCTGATAATACTTTAGGCTGTCAAAGCTGCTTTGGCCGTACCGGGCGCGCACGTAGCGCAGCATGGCGTATTGGCACAAGGCCTCATCCTGCCAAGGAGCATTCACCTGGTCGCTGCCTACCAGACCGTAAAACCATTGATGGGCCGTTTCGTGGGCCACGGTCAACTCCAGCGTGTCCTTCCATGTGTCCAGAAAATACGTTTGCCCGATCATCACCAAGCCGCTGTATTCCATGCCGCCGAAGGGAAAATCCACACTGCACACCGAAAGCGACGGATAGGGAAAATCCCCATACAGGCTCGTAAAAGTCTCGATAGCCTTCCGGGCGTCCTCCATCGCCCGCCTGGCTCCCTCCCGGGAGAGGGCGTAAGCATACACGGGCGTGTTTCCCGCCCGTCCGGAAGCCATCACGTAATTGGGGCTTACGCACAGGGCCACATCCCGGGCCGCCTGAATCTTGCCATACCAGCTGCCGTCTGCGTTTCTTTCCAGCGCCGCCGAACAGGCAGGCACATATTCTTCCGGCAGGTACACACGCACAGAATAGTTGGCACAGGGGCTGACAAAGGGATCACCGATGGGCACGTATTCATCCGTCCGCCAGGCGTGCGCCTGATATAACGGCACTTGAGGAATCACGTTCCCCAATTGGTACGTTTGGTCCACCACCCCGGTGCGGTGGGCGCAAACGGGGATTTTCGCCACGCACCGCAAGGTCATTTCCCCCGCTTCGCCGTCCGGCAGCGGGGGAATGTCCACCCGCAATACGGTCTGGGCGGCATCGTTGAAAGCATACGGCCGCTGCTCCCCGTTCCATTGCACATCATGGATGGTCAGGTATCCCGGGGAGAACCCATCGGGGTAGCACGCGTCATACAGTTCCTCCGCCGCCGCGGGGCTGGTGTCCTCGCTTTGAAAGGCGTTCAGCCAGGTGCGCAGTACCAGATCACGCAGCGCCTCGCCGGTGCAATTACGAAAGGCAATGCGCTCGGTGATCGAAATTTCCCGGCTGTCGGGCAGCAGCTTCAGGGTGACGTCGTAATCCGTCAATTCTTCCGCTGCCTGAACCCACCGGCCTTCCCCTGGATCAGGCGACGGCTGGCTGGAACGGAAAATGAGTGCCCCAGCCACAAACAGCAGCATGGCGCACGCTGCCGCCATGGCCCGGCTCCATTTTGAGCGTAACAGGGATATTATACACCGTTTCCCTGCCATTTTCCAGCCCCCTTTCCCCTTCCGAGTGAAAATTCACAAACATTTCCTTTTCACTGGAAGAAACCGTCAATATTATAACACATCAAGGGCGGAAAACCCTGCATACTTTCCTGGATTTTCGTAAAAATTTACGGCTTGTTCACGATTCATCCGGCCTTTACAAAATCTGGCGAAAGGATTATAATGTAAAAATCCGCATTGTACTGATTGAAGGAGGCTTTCTCATGCAGCCCTACGTACCCGCTGACATTGAACCCAAGTGGCAAAAATACTGGGACGAGCACCAGGCGTTTGCCGCTTCGAAGGACCATACCAAACCCAAGTTTTATGGCCTGATCGAATTCCCCTATCCCTCCGGTCACGGCCTGCATGTGGGCCATCCCCGCTCCAACACCGCCATGGATATCATCGCCCGCAAGCGGCGGATGCAGGGCTACAACGTGCTTTTCCCCATCGGCTGGGACGCTTTCGGCCTGCCTACGGAAAACTACGCCATCAAAAATAACGTCCACCCCGCCATCGTGACCAAGCAGAACATCGATCATTTCCGGGAACAGCTGAAAAAGATCGGCTTCTCCTTCGATTACAGCCGGGAAGTGGACACCACCGACCCCAAATATTATCATTGGACCCAGTGGATTTTCCTCAAGATGTTTGAGCACGGCCTGGTGTTCCGGGACAAGACCCTGGTCAACTATTGCCCTTCCTGCAAGGTGGTCCTCTCCAATGAGGACAGCCAGGGCGGCAAATGCGATATCTGCCATGGCGACGTGGTGCAATTGCCCAAGGACGTGTGGTATCTGCGCATCACCAAGTACGCCGACAAGCTGCTGGAAGGGCTTGAGCACGTAAACTACCCCGAAAACATCAAACAGCAGCAGGTGAACTGGATTGGCAAATCCACCGGCGCTTTCGTCCGCTTCCCGCTGGACGGCATTGATGAAAAAATCGAAATCTACACCACCCGGCCCGACACCCTCTTTGGCGTCACCTTCATGGTCATGGCCCCGGAGCATCCCCTTATCGACAAGTACGCCGGCCGCATCGCCAACATGGACGCCATCCGGGCTTACCGGGAAGAATGCGCCAAGAAGACCGAATTTGCGCGCACCCAGCTGGTCAAGGATAAAACCGGCCTGAAAATTGACGGCCTGGCCGCCGTAAACCCCATCACCGGCAAAACAGTGCCCATCTTCATTTCCGACTACGTGATGATGGGCTACGGCACCGGCGCCATCATGGCTGTGCCCGCTCACGACCAGCGGGACTGGGAATTTGCCCACAAGTTCGGCATCGACATTATCCAGGTCATCCAGGGCGGCGATATCGAAAAGGAAGCCTACACCGGCGATGGCCAGATGATTAATTCCGATTTCCTCAACGGCTACACCAACAAGAAGGACTCTATTGCCCGGATGCTGGAAGAAATCGAAAAGCGGGGCATCGGAAAGGCCGGCGTGCAGTACAAAATGAAGGATTGGGCCTTCAACCGCCAGCGCTACTGGGGCGAGCCCATTCCGCTGATCCACTGCCCCAAGTGCGGCGTGGTGGCCGTACCTTATGAAGAATTGCCCCTGAAGCTGCCCGAGGTGGAAGATTTCCAGCCCGGCTCCGACGGCAAGAGCCCCCTGGCCCGGATTGAATCCTTTGTCAACTGCGCCTGCCCCCAGTGCGGGGGACCTGCCCAGCGGGAAACCGATACCATGCCCCAGTGGGCCGGCAGCAGCTGGTATTTCCTGCGTTACTGCGATCCCCACAACGATCAGGCCTTTGCCGACCCGGAAGAACTGAAATACTGGCTGCCCGTGGATTGGTACAACGGCGGCATGGAGCACGTCACCCGCCATCTGCTCTACTCCCGCTTCTGGCACCAGTTCCTCTACGATATCGGCGAAGTGCCCACTCCCGAACCCTATGCCAAGCGCACTGCCCAGGGCATGATTTTAGGCACCGACGGCGAAAAGATGAGCAAGAGCCGGGGCAACGTGGTGAACCCTGACGAGATCATCGCCGAAATCGGCGCGGACGCGTTTAGGATGTACGAAATGTTCATGGGCGCGTTTGACCAGGCCATTCCGTGGAGCACCAACGGCGCCCGGGGCTGCCGCAAATTCCTGGACCGCGTATGGCGTATGCAGGAAATGGTGACGCCTGAAGACGAGTACAGCGAAGATTTGAAAGTCTCCATGCACCAGACCATCAAGAAGGTGGGCGATGATTACGAACAAATGAAGTTCAACACCGCCATCGCTCAGATGATGACCCTGGTGAACGAAATGAACGCCAAGAGCAGTGTGACGAAGGGCGAATATAAAACGCTGCTGCTCCTCCTCTCCCCCGTCGCGCCCCATATTTGCGAAGAAATTTGGCAGCAGATGGGCTTTGGCGAGCCGGTCTACACCCAGCCCTGGCCCCAGTACGAGGAAAAATTCCTGGTGCGGGATGAGGTTGAAATCGCCGTGCAGATCAACGGCAAGGTGAAGGGCAAGCTGATGGTGCCCACCACCCTGGGCAAGGAAGAAGCCCAGGCCACCCTGCCCACCCTGGACAGTGTCAAGGCTCTTATCGGAGACAAACAGATCATTAAGTGCATCTACGTGCCCGGCCGTTTGCTGAACCTGGTGGTAAAATAAAAACCTAACATGTGTTTCCGGCGTCTGTTGCTAAAATGAGGAATGTGCAGTTTCGAGCATCTCGGCCTG
>JAFUFC010000167.1 GCA_017470095.1 Clostridia bacterium
GCCCTTCTTTCTGCATTGTCTCTATGACCGTTTGCTTGAATTCTGGTGTGTACCTCTTGTTTGGCTGCCCCTTTGGCATGATAAATCACCCCACTTGTTAGTAGTATACCATACTTGTCTAACAAATGGGGTGCAGTTCAAAGCCGGGGGCATAGGCTATTAATAAAGAATGTTTCTTCTCTTGGGAATGCATGAAGGGCCAAAAGCTCCTTTGTTTTTGGAAGACACCATTACCAGGAAGCGTGCATGGCTTTCGAAATGGCGGCTTGGTGGGCAGAATCCACCTTCTTGGTGCCGTGGGTCTTGCTGCCATAAAAATGGATGCAGAAATGGCCCGGCCAGTTGTTATCGAGGGTGGAGGTGCCGTGAGGCATGCCGTTCATGGAAGCAGCGTACACATGGCCGTTGTACTTGACCAGGATGGCCCGGCGATTCCAGCTGTAATGGCCGCCGTAAACGGATTTCAGGGTGGCGGCGTCAGCCTTCGTTAGGGGCTCAGAGTCCATGTGGTTGGCGCCGAAAAGCCGTCTGCAGGTGAAAGTCTTGCCGGTGACCACGTCCTTCACGGTGAAGGTGGCGCCGTTGGGAATGCGGGTTCTGCCACCGTTGAACCAATCCAGCTTTTCGGTGGAAGAGGTGGTATAGTTGGCGGCGTTCTTGCCAAAGAGAGCCTTGATGGTGTTGTTGCCCGCAACACCGTCCACGTACATTTTCTTCGCTTTTTGGAATGCCTTCACGGCCTCCACAGTGTTATCGTCATATTTGCCGTTGATGGCGGCCTTGTAATAGCCTTTAATTTTCAGGGCCTGCTGCAGGGCCTGCACGTTCTTGCCACTGCTGCCCTTGGCGGAGGTGGACGGCACGGTAATCTGGCTGATTTTGGTGATGCCGTTCATGTTGGGGTCGTTGGCAACGGTGGTAGTTTTGGTAGTACTGGTGTTAGAAGAGGACGTGGATTTGGCCGCGGTGGCTTTTCCAAAGAGTGCGTTCAGGGTGCTCTTATCGGCAGTGCCGGTCTGCTTTAGCCCGGCGGATTTCTGGTAAGCTTTCACAGCGCTGACCGTGCCGTTGCCATAAACGCCATCGACGGTTCCTTTGTAGCAGCCCTTGATTTTCAGGGCCTGCTGCAATTTGGCCACGTTGGTGCCAGTGGAGCCCTTCTTGGTGGCGGCAGGCACGCTGCCCAGACCGGCAATGGACGAAGCCGAAGTGATGGAAGCATACTTATCCGTATTGGCGCTGCTGGAAGAAGCGGATGTGCTGGCCGTGCCGGAGGAACTGCCCACGGTCACAAATTTCTTCATGATGTAGCCGCTCTTTTTGTTGTAGGAAATTTTGTAATAATCTCCGCTGGCGCCGGTAATGGTCACGCTGGTGCCTTTTTTCAGCGTGGCGTAATAAGTGGCGCTGGTATTGGGCTTGGCCCGGAAGAACACCTTGTCCGTGTTGATGGTGCCGGTGGTATCGGCAGCCAGGGCAGTGGGCAGCATGGCGATCACAGAAACGATGATCAGCAATAAAGCGATGCTGCGTTGAGCTTTGTTCATAGGGCTCACCTTCACTTTCCTTAGAATACGGTGCTATTATATTACGAAATTATTAAAAAATCAATACATAAATATCACGAATTTTAAATTAATTTTATAAATATATCAATTTTATTACAGATTTATATGAAATTTGGAAATTTATGGGTGCTTTTGTCCCGGAATATGCCCTTGACAACCGTGCTTTTTTGCTGATACAATGCAGGAAATGTTACAACTTTTTGAAGAGGTACCCTTATGCGGCTTTATCAGCAGGTGATTTCCGGGCGCTTTGTGGACCGGCCCAACCGGTTCATCGCCCATGTGGAAACGAATCAGGGCATCGAAACCTGCCACGTTAAAAACACCGGACGGTGCAGAGAACTGCTTGTGCCCGGTGCGGAGGTGACCTTGGCAGTGGCCAATCAGCCCGGACGCAAAACCCGGTGTGATCTGGTGGCGGTGCGCAAAGGCCCTTTCTTTATTAACATGGATAGCCAGGCGCCCAACTGTTCGGCGCAGGAGGCGCTGCCTCGTCTGTTCGAAGGGCTCACGCTGATTCGACCGGAAACGGTGTACGGCGCGTCCCGGCTGGATTTTTATCTGGAAGCTGGGGAAAGAAAAATTTTTTTGGAAGTAAAGGGCGTGACACTGGAAGAAAATGGAATAGCCCTTTTCCCGGACGCGCCCACGGAACGAAGCATCAAGCATCTGCGCGAATTGGCCCGATGTGTTTCGGAAGGGTATGAAGCGGCGCTGCTGTTCGTGATCCAGATGAAGGGCGTTTCCGCCTTTATGCCCAACCGGCGCACCCATCCTGCCTTCGCCAATGCGCTGGCGGCTGCCCAGGACGCCGGGGTGCGCTTGATGGCCTACGATTGCCTGGTCACCCCGGATAGCCAAACATTGGACGCACAGGTACCCATTTTATTATAGGAAGAAAAATGCTGCGGGAGGGCGAATGGCTACGGTGTTATTTTAAAAATCCCCACTTCACCGCGAAATATTTTCCCCAGGCCAGCACTTCCCGGAAATGGTTCTTGACCCAGAATTGGATTTCCGGGCGGCAGGGGCTGCCGATGCCATCGCATTGCAGGCCCTGGTCCCGGGCGATCTGCAAAGCCCGGGGAAGGTGATAATCGCTGGTGATGATGGTCGCCTTTTGCGTGCCTTCGGGCAGCAGACGGGCGGCGTTTTCAATATTTTGCTGGGTGTTGCGGGATGTTTCTTCGGCGATGACCTGGCTCTGGGGCACGCCGTGCAGGACCAGCCAATCCTTCATCACCTGGCCCTCCGGCGAGGGTTCGCCCATGCCTTGAGCACCGCAAGTGATGATCAGCTGAGGCTGAGCTTGGTATGCTTCCAAAGCTACCTCCATGCGTTTTTCCAGTTGAGGACTCAGCGTTCCATCACCATATACCTGGGCACCCAAAACAATAATAGCGTCGCTGCCGCCGGTTATCTTGGGCGGATGGGTCTCCGCCAGGCACAAAACACCCAGGGCAATGCCATAGAGCAATGCGCCCAATACGATCAACCGGAAAATCAATTGCATCAGCCATCCTCGAAACGTGTGCTTTTTGAAAGACATGCTTTTCTCCTTTTCTATATGCGGCTTCTGCCGCGAAAATATTTTATCATTTTGTCTGCTAAATTGCAAGAAATGAGGGAGGGCGTTCGTTACATGAACGGGCGTCGGGTAAGACCATTTTGAAAAAAATTCTTCTTTTTTGTGTAAAGATTTTGAAAAAAATCCCGGAAAGGGGATTTTACCCGGGGCAAACATGTAGTATAATAGATGTGCAATTACACGCCGAAGAAAGTGAGGGTGATGTGCCATGGCCGGTTTTTGGGATCAGGCTCAAACATTTTTTTGGAATCTGATCCATCGCCCCACCCTGATTGATTATATCGATATTCTGATCATCGCGTTCCTGATTTATCAATTGGTGCTTCTGACTCGGGAAACCCGCGCCATTCAGGTGCTCAAAGGCCTGGCGGTCATCATCGTGGCCAGTTATGCCAGTGAGCTGATCGGCCTGACGGCGCTGAACTGGGTGCTGCGCAGCATCCTGAACAACGGCGTGATCGCGCTGCTGATCCTGTTCCAGCCAGAGCTTCGCAAGGCCCTGGAGCAGCTGGGCCGCAGTGCCAAGATTGATCATACCCAGGCCCAGGATGAAAGTGAGCGCATTGTGGATGAAATCACCCAGTGCCTGTTGCGCTTGTCCCGGCGCCGGGTGGGCGCGCTGATCGTGTTTGAGCAGCGCACGGGCTTAAAGGACGTGACGGAGACGGGCACGTCCATCGATTCCATTATTTCCGCGCCTCTGCTGGAAAATATTTTTGAACCCAACACGCCCCTGCATGACGGGGCTGTGATCATCCGGGGCCAAAGGATCATGTCCGCCGCCTGCGTGCTGCCTTTGAGCGAGTCCAGCTCCATTTCCCGGGATCTGGGCACCAGGCATCGGGCTGGCCTGGGCGTAAGCGAAAGCACGGATGCCATCGTGCTCATCGTCAGTGAAGAAACGGGCGTAATCAGCATGGCCCGGGGCGGCAAATTGACCCGCCATCTGGACGCGGACGCCATTCGCAAGCAATTGCGGGAGATGTACCACGAAGAGCATTCCCGCATCTGGCAATGGCGGCACACCAAGCACCGCCTGTTTGCCCGGAAAGGAGAGGCTGGCCATGATGAATAATGATGTATCCCGCGCGCCTGCCGCTCCCGAAAAGGAAAAATGGTGGAAAGCCGCGGGCCGGAAAATCCTAAAGACCTTGACCCATAACACCGGCTGGAAAATTGCCAGCCTGGTGCTGGCCATCTGCCTGTGGGGCGGCTTGATTACCCAAGATACGTCTCTGCCCCGGGATAAGGTCATTGACGGCGTGAAAATTACGGTGGTCAATGCGGCTAACCTGCGCAGCAATGGGCTGCTGGTGGTATCCGGCCTGGATGATACGGCCACGGTGCGTCTTCGTGCCCGGGTGCCCCAGCGGTATTATTCCACTGTGACTGCCGCCAATTATACCGCGCGGCTGGATTTGAACCAGATCCAGGGCACGGGCACGCAAACGCTGAAGCTGACCGCTTCCTCTGCCAATTCCACCCTGTATGGCACGGTGACAGAGATTCTTTCACCGGATATCACGGTGCAGGTGGAGGAATACGGGGTGCAGAACCGGGTGCCGGTGGAAATTCGCACCGTGGGGGAGGCACCCGCAGGCTATTATCCTGCCGCCCTGACCTATTCCCCCCAGTATGTGGATATCGGTGGCCCCAAGGAAATTGTGGAAGCGGCCGTGCGCTGCGTGGCGGAATACGACCAGAGCGCTTTATCGCCCTCCCGGAATCCCAATACCGTAAACCTGAATTTTACCTTCGAGGACGCGGCAGGAAATGCGCTGGACAGCACCAACCTGACGGTATCTTCCACGGGCCAAACCTCTACCCTGCAAAGGATTGCCGTCAGCCAGTATGTTTATACTATGGCCCAGGTGCCCATCGACGGAAATAACTTGATCAAGGGCGACGTGGCCGAGGGCTTCGCCGTTACCAACATTCAGGTAATTCCTTCTACCATCATCGTTGCTGGCCGGGATGTGGCCATTGCGCCCTATTTACAGGAGGGGGCGGTCATCTTCCCTTACGAGCAGATTGACGTGAGCAACCGGCGGCAGAGCGTTTCGACCTTCCTGGCGCTGCGTACGCCCACGAATATGGAATATGTCAGCAACAGCGTGGTACAGGTGAATGTGACCATTGAGCCGGTGCCTGTGGCGGAAGAAGCCGCAGCGGCTGGGGAAACGGAACAGCCATGAATACGTTTTCCAATTCTCTGTTCACATTTCTGTTCGGCTGGGCCCGGTCGCTGATCGAAAGCGTATGGAATGCTGCGGCTGAAGGAAAACTGAGCGGATTTTTTACCTGGCTGGGCGATCATTGGATGATTGTGGTGGTGGCGCTGTGCCTGGGCGGAACGGTGATGGATTTTTTGATTTGGATGATCCGTTGGCGGCCTTACCTGGTGTGGCGCAGCTTCCTTCGTAAATGGGCGCGCCGCTTCCGAGGCGAAAAGGTAGATAGCCAGCGTCGGTTCAACCGAGGGTATCAGGATGCGGTGGAAGAATTGGGTTTTTCCGCCGAGCAGTCTGATCTGCCTCCACAGGACGCCGGCGCATGGGAGGATGAATATGCGGCGCCTGCTCAGGAACAGGCGGATTACTATCAGGAGGATGCGTTCGCCGCACCTCAGGACGCAGCCTATGCGGATCAGCAGTGGGCAGGGGAAACACCTGCCGGCTATGCCCCTGATGTGCCGGAAGGCCGTCGACGCCGCCGGAGCGAAAAACACGATCAGCCTCGCCGGTTTGCCTGGCATCAAAAATTGACCGCAATCGACGATCAGGAGGAAGACGGCATGCTGGATGGGCTACCTCCGGCGGTGAACCGGGAGCAGGCGTTCCATGAGCCGGTCTATCCTGAATCCTACACGGCCTGGCAGCAGGCCAACGGCACAGCGAATGGGAAAAACGCATGATGAATCAGGAAGCATTTCCGTCCGGATGGATCGAGCAGCTCCAGCCTTTGTTAGGCGATCAGCTGCCCGATTTTTTGCATAGTTATGATCAGCCGCCCCTTCGGGGGATCCGCATGCGGCCTGGGAGAACACCCATTGCCGACGCGGGGAAGCCCGTCCCTTGGGCGGAAAATGGGTATTACCTGCCGTTGGATTCCCTGGCCGGGGCTGTGCCTGCTCACGACGCCGGGGCGTACTATTTGCAGGAGCCCAGCGCCATGGCCGCGGCGGCGGCATTGCACCCGCAGCCTGACGATAGGGTGCTGGATTTGTGCGCCGCGCCCGGCGGCAAAAGCACCCAGCTGGCGGTGTATATGCAGGGCCGGGGCGTGCTGGTGTGCAATGAGCCGGTGCCGTCCCGGGCCCAGGTATTGTCCCGGAATATGGAGCGGATGGGCGTAAAAAACGCCGTGGTGATCAGTGCCTTGCCGGAGGATATCAGCGGTCGGTGGACGGATTATTTTGACAAGATCCTGGTGGACGCGCCCTGCTCCGGGGAAGGAATGTTCCGCCGTCATCCTGAAACCCGTCTGGAGTGGAATGCCGCGTCGCCCGCGGGCTGCGCCCAGCGACAAAAGCAGATTTTGACTCACGCCGCCCGGATGCTCCGGCCCGGCGGCATGCTGGCCTACTCTACCTGCACCTTCAATCCCACGGAAAACGAAGGAGTTATTCAGGCTTTTTTGCATGCGTATCCGGCGTTTTCTTTGGTTCCTTTTGCATTGCCTGGGCTGCCGGAAAACGATGGTATGCTGCACCTGTGGCCCCATCAGGTGCAAGGAGAAGGGCATTTTGTGGCTCTGCTAAAAAAGGCGGAGGACGCGCTGGCGGCGAATAAAGGAAAGCATATGGGCGCCGGCGTTTGTCCTCCAGGGAAAGGGGAGCGGGCCTTGGCCCAGGCGTTCTTGACCGAGCAGATAGCCGAGCAAATCGAGCCCAGCGGCTTGTTTGCCGGGCATCTGGTAATGCCGCCAGAGGACATGCCGCCTATCGAAAAAATCAAGGTGCTCAGGCTCGGGCTGCATCTGGGAGAAATTAAGGGAAAGGTATTTATTCCCGATCACGCCTTGGCCCTGGCCTGCACGCCTTTGCGGCGCTGGGAGGTAACGGAAGAAGAAGCCCGGCGCTATCAGCAGGGAGAAGTATTGACTGTGCCGGAGGGCATGAAGGGCTTTTATGTGCCCGCACTGGACGGCCTCAGCTTGGGCTGGGGCAAGGCCAGCGATGGACAACTCAAGAACCACTATCCCAAGGGCCTGCGCAGATAAACGATCCCTCGAACCAGGAGAAAGGAAGAAAACAGATGATCCGTCGCGCCGAAATCCGGGATATTCCCGGCATCATGAAATTGCTTTTCCAGGTGAACATGGTGCATCATCTGGGCCGCCCGGACCTATTCAAGGGTCCGGCCACAAAATATGACGAGGAAGAATTGGCCGCTATTTTGTGCAACGAAAAAACGCCGGTGTTTGTGTCTACCGGCGATCAGGGGCAGGTGCTGGCACATTGCTTCTGTGTGCTCAAGCAGTTTGAAAATGATGGATTGATGACCGATATCAAGACCCTGTATATCGACGACCTGTGCGTGGACGAAGCCTGGCGGGGGCATCACGTAGGGCAGGAACTGTACGAATATGTGAAGGACTATGCCCGATCCATCGGCTGCTACAACATCACCTTGAATGTATGGGCTCTGAATTCCGCTGCCATGAAGTTTTACGAAAAATGCGGCCTGGTGCCCCAAAAAATGGGGATGGAAACCATTCTCTAAGAAGGAAGAAGCAACATAAAACGGCCATGCGGTTGAGTGAAGCCGCATGGCCGTTTTCTTTTATCGATCATTCTTTACAGGTATTATACTATTCTCCGTCTCAAACATGGAATCTTCGGTTGCCTTTTCCGCTCTGGTTTTGCTTCATTCCGGTCAACGTAGCGCAGCTACGCCTTCCATTATTCAGCTGAACCAGAGCGAAAAATTCATCCCGAATCTTTCAACAGCTATACTGTAAAGGGTGATTGTAAGCATCAACTAATACAGCATAGCTGAATCAACTCATCGGTGGCAAGATGGCTTCGCAGCTTTGCTTTTATGTTGTGAAAAATGGTTATACATGGTATACTTATTTGGGATCAACAAATCGGGATCTGTGAGGTGGTATAATGGATTACAGTAGAAAAATATCTGAACGCCAGTGGAATCTCCCTGATAAAGGAGAGCTTGAAAGCCATCGTGAAGAAACATATATGGATGATATCATTCAGAAGGATCATATTCAACGAAAAATACTTGAACATCTGGATGGCATTCAGACGGTGTTCGATGGTGGGGCAGGAAGCGGACGATTCTCGATACTGCTGGCAAAGCAAGGCTGCCATGTAACACATTTTGATATTTCACAGCCTATGATCGATAAAGCGAAAGAGCTTGCAGAGGCTGAAGGTGTTCTGGATCGTATCACTTTTGTGAAAGGTGCGCTTGAAGAACTGCATGGTTACAATGATCGCTCTTTTGATTTGGTTATATCGTTTGATGCGCCGATTTCCTATACTTATCCGAATCAAAATCACGTGATTGGCGAACTGGTGCGGATTGCCCGGAAACGAGTGATGTTCAGTGTATCCAGTAGGTTGGGCTCACTGCCGTATCTATGCAATCCGGTGCAAAAGACTCAATTTATTTTGAATGAAAATTCGAGCGACCCCTTTGTACAGTGGTGTGTAGCAAATCGCTCGAACATGATTCAAAGTTTTCGTTTTGACAAACAACATACAGAGCAGGTAATGGCAGATGGTCTTCTGGGCGGGCAGCAAGAAATCGAAGAATATGAGGCGGGCCATGCGCCTTGGTGCATCACTTATACATTCATGCCCGATGAATTGGAGCGCGTATTGCGTGGATTTGGTGTAAAAAATATACAACTATCTGGGCCTGGTGCATACGGACGCACAATCCCACGCGAAATTCTGGCCAAGTTGATGTCTGATCCGGAACAGAAAAAGGACTTTTTGGATTTTTGCTATCAATTTGATTCCAATCCCTATGTGTGTGGAATGGGAAAAGATAATCTGATGGCAATAGGCGATCTATAATGGAATTAAAAATTCCAGTTTGTTTATAGGAAGGGCGCACTTACTCACCACCTGGTAGATGGTGGGAAGTGCGCCTTGGTTGGTAACGGAAAAAACGACATGTGCCCTTGACAAATAGAGCGTCAATCTTTTAGACGTCAAATAGTATTACAGATAATCCACCGCCAGGCGAATCAGCAGCAGCACCATCACGCCCATCATCACATAACGGATGAGCTGGGCCCCTTTACGGATGGCCAAGTAGCTGCCCAAGTAGCCGCCCAGCGCGGCCATGGCCATGGCAGGAACGGCCAGCGCCCATACGATGTTTCCATTCATGGCGTGGGCGACCAGAGCGCTTAAGTTGGACGCCAGGTTTACTACCTTACTGCTGCCGGAAGCGGTCACCGCGTCCATGCCGGCAATCCAAGTGAACCCCAATATCAGCAGCACCCCGGTGCCGGGGCCGAAAAAGCCGTCGTAAGTGCCAACAGCTAACCCGATCAGCCCACACAAAGCCAGCCGCTTGGGCGTCATGCGCAACCCTCGGTCCGGCGCGTTGCGGCGAACGAGCATCAGGATGGCCAGCAGGGGAATGATCACCAGCAGGATGACGCGGTAAGCCTGGTCGGAGATCCGTTCATTGA
>JAFUFC010000168.1 GCA_017470095.1 Clostridia bacterium
ATGACCGTTTGCTTGAATTCTGGTGTGTACCTCTTGTTTGGCTGCCCCTTTGGCATGATAAATCACCCCACTTGTTAGTAGTATACCATACTTGTCTAACAAATGGGGTGCAGTTCAAATCCGCCCGGACACTTTCCAGATTCTCCCCCTGATTCAGCCGCTGGATCAGTTTTTTCAGCTTGGTGTTCCGATCCTCGGCGGTGCCGGAAACAGCGATTTCCTCGTGTCCCGGAACGCCCGTGATATGGAAGCCATTTTCCTCAAAAGCGGCGATGATCCTGTCCATGGGGATGCCCTTGATGGCCGCTCCCTTGGGGATCGTCATGACTTTGCCCATGAATTTCATGGCGATGGGACTGGTAATGTCTTTAAAGCCCAGATCGACCATGATTTCTTTGACTTCCGGGTATTGCTTCACCAATTCCGCAACAGTTTTTCTCAGATCAAGTTCCTTCATACCTGCCCCCTCCTTCCTGGGTACGGATACAGTATAAATGAAAGCCTCGCAAAAATCTGTATCTGGAGATACGGCAGAAAAAGAAATTTCGTGTATAATAGAAGCTGATCATGGGAAGGGAGAAGGATCATGGATTATTCTGTGCTTGAAAAAAGTTCCCTGTTCGCGGGCATTCCCGCCAGGGAACTAAGGGACGACCTGGAAGCCGTGCCACATCATATTCAATGCTATGACAAAGGAGAAACCATCCTGCTGCTGATGGAGGAAGCCAATCGCGTCGGCATCATCCTGGAAGGCAGGGTTCAAGCCCAGAAGCCCTTTCCCAATGGGAGCCAGGTGAATGTTTCCCTGCGCGTTCCAGGCGATATGATCGGCCCTGCGGCTGTATTCTCCAAGAACCGCCGCTATCCCTGCGATGTGGTGGCCATGGAGCCCAGCACCATCATGATGTTCAAGCGGGAAGATATTCTCCTGCTCATGCAGCGGGATCTCCGCATCCTGGAGAACTTCACCACGGAGATCGCCTCCGCCACCTATATGCTCCAGCAGCGTCTGGAACTGCTTTCTTACAATGGGATCGCACAAAAGGCCGCTTATTGGTTGCTGATCCAGGCCAGGCAAACCGGCAGCCAACAAATCCGCATTCCTGAATCCGTCTCTAACTGGGCCATGATGATGAACGTGTCCAGGCCCTCCCTGCATCGGGAGCTGAAAGCCATGGAACAGGCGGGTATTATTGCATATTCTTCATCGGCCATTACCATCAGGCAGCCTGATGAATTGCAGAAAATCCTGGGAACGTGAATGTAGAGATTGCATTTGGGGAATAAAGCTAATTCCTAGCGTTTTGCTCGCTCCGCGAATGAAGATCAGAAGATCTGCCAGAAGATTTTGATGATCATCTTACAGGATCAGGCAACGAATTTACAACGGAACAGCGATAGCCTCCAGATACAACCTGACTAATGTGGCTATAAGTGTTTTCAGCGACGGTCTGGTGTCGTCTTTATGCGTGCAGAGTATCAGGTCAAGAAACAAATCACATAAAGCAAATCAAAACCGATAGAAGCAGATGGAAGCTATCGATAAAAAATGCCTGATAGAAATTTAACAAGCAATATGATATAATTATAGCTGGTCAATGATCAACAGGAGCTACTCAGCAACCACATGAGATTTGGCTGCGATAAAGGTATGGGATCAAATGAGTTGGAGGGATCACATGAATATTCTTCACTTAAAATATGTGGTCAGCATTGCGGAAAATGGCTCCATTAATAAAGCGGCGGAGGAACTGCACGTCGCGCAGCCGAACCTGAGCCGTGTGATCAAGGACATGGAAACCAATCTGGGCATCGTGTTCTTTCGACGTACATCCAAGGGAATGCTGCTGACCCCGGATGGGGAGCGGTTTATCGGACAGGCCAGAAAGATTCTGGAACAGGTGGATGAAATGGAGAAAATGTACACCTCCGGCTTGCCTACCAAGCAATCATTTTCCTTGTCCGCGCCGCGAGCGAGCTATATATCCGACGCTTTTTCCAGTTTTTCGCGTTCCCTGAGCAATGACAACGCAGAACTGTACTACCATGAAGCCAATGCTCTGCAAGCCATCAAAAATATCCAGGAAGTGGGTTACAATTTAGGGATTATTCGCTATGCAGCCAATTACGATAAATATTTCAAGGAAATGCTGGAAGAAAAGAACCTGGAATACGATCTTGTCGCTGAATTCAAATATGTGCTGGTCATGCACGAGGCCAGCCTGCTGGCGAAAAAGGATATCATTCACTTTGACGATCTCAGGCCCTTTATCCAGATTGCGCACGCTGATCCCTATGTTCCTTCCCTGCCGCTATCTGTTGTACGTAATGAAGAATTGCCCGATGTACCGCGCCGCATCTTCGTGTTTGAGCGAGGAAGCCAATTGGATTTGTTAGCTGAAAACCTCCAGACCTTTATGTGGGTATCACCGCTTCCTGAACGGCTGCTTCATCGGCTGCATCTGGTGCAGCGGGAATGCCCGGATAATCATAGGATTTATAAAGATATGCTGATCTATAAAAAGGATTATCGGTTGACGGAACTGGATAAGCGGTTTGTTACCGAGCTTTGCCAATCGAAGCGGAAATGCTTTGAGGGAATCACATCCCTAAAATAATTTTTTTCACACGGGGCGCTTTGCTGTCAGAATAGGCGGCAAAGCGTCTTTTTTGTACATGAATCGATCATTCGTTATCGATAGATATATAGGCTTTATGCTCTTTTGGTAATTCCTCCGTTGCGGCAGTTTCCCTATAATAGAGAAGGTTATAGGGGGTGAGACGATGCAAAGCACAACGCTTTCCAAGGCCACGCTGAGCCGTCTTCCATTGTACTTACAGTATGTACGGACAGTCGAAGGCAGTATGATTTCCGCCACCATCATTGCCCGCAATCTGGGCTTGGGTGAAGTACAGGTTCGCAAGGACCTGAGAATGATCAGCCAGGCGGGGCAGCCAAAGGTTGGCTATCCGGTGCAGCAATTGCGTCGGGATTTAGAAATGGCTTTGGGCATTCATCAAAAGATATCTGCTGTGATCGTCGGTGCGGGAAAAATGGGCACCGCGCTCATGGATTATGACGGATTTCACGAATATGGTCTTGAGATTGCAGCGGCTTTTGACAATCACGCTTCGCAGGTGCCTTTCAGGCACGGCAATATGAGCATTTACGCCATGAGCAAACTCAAATCGTTCTGCCAGCAGTATGATGTGCGCCTGGGTATTTTAACGGTGCCGGCATCGGCGGCACAGGATGCCGCGGACCAAATGGTCGCAAGCGGCATCGCTGCAATTCTGAATTTCGCTCCATGCCACATTCGGGTACCTGCCCATGTGATTGTGCGGCAGATGAATGTGGCACTGGCCATGGCACATTTGAATCTCATGGTCCATCAGGAGAATAAGGAGCAGGAGGAAACGCACTATGGAAAACAAATCGTATAAAGTAACGGACAGTGTAGAAAGCCTGGAGGCAACGATTGAACGGGTGCGAGCAGCGCAAAAGGTATTTTCAGCCTTTACCCAGGAACAGGTAGATCGGATCTTCTTAGCCGCTGCCACTGCTGCGAACCAGGCCCGCATCCCGCTGGCCAAGCTGGCCGTGCAGGAAACGGGGATGGGCGTGGTGGAGGATAAGGTCATCAAAAATCACTATGCCAGCGAGTATATTTACAATGCCTATCGGGATACCAAAACCTGCGGTGTCATCGAGGAGGATAAGGCTTACGGTATAAAAAAGATTGCCGAACCAATTGGTGTTATTGCAGCGGTTATCCCCACAACCAACCCCACGTCCACCGCTATTTTTAAGGCGCTGATTGCCCTGAAAACCCGCAATGGTATTATTTTTAGCCCCCATCCTCGCGCCAAAGGCGCGACCATTGCAGCAGCCAAGGTGGTGCTGGAAGCGGCGGTAAAGGCCGGAGCGCCAGATGGGATTATCGGCTGGATCGATGTGCCCAGCCTGGAAATGACCAATACCCTGATGAAAGAAGCTGATATCATCCTGGCGACCGGCGGCCCCGGTATGGTGAAGGCCGCCTATTCCAGCGGCAAGCCTGCCCTGGGTGTAGGCGCTGGCAACGTACCCGCCGTAATCGATGACAGCGCAGATGTCATACTGGCGGTCAGCAGCATCATTCATTCCAAAACCTTTGATAACGGCATGATTTGCGCCTCCGAACAGAGTGTGATCGTGCTGGATGGCGTGTATGATGCTGTGAAAGCCGAATTTGCCGCCCGTGGCTGCTATTTTTTGCAGGGCGATGAACTGAACAAAGTTCGCAGGACCATGATCATCAATGGCGCACTGAATGCCAAGATCGTGGGCCAGAGTGCCTATACCATTGCCCGGCTTTCCGGCGTCACTGTGCCGGAGGGAACGAAAATCCTGATCGGCGAAGTGGAATCGGTCAATCTGAGCGAGGAATTTGCCCATGAAAAACTGAGTCCCGTGTTGGCCATGTACCGGGCGCGGGATCTGGAGGATGCCTTCAGCAAGGCGGATCGCCTGATTGCCGACGGCGGCTACGGTCATACCGCCTCCATTTATCTGAACTCGCAAAAGAAGCAGGACGTGCTGAACGCCTTCGCCGCCCGGATGAAAACCTGCAGGATCGTTGTGAATACACCTTCCTCCCAGGGCGGTATCGGCGATCTGTATAATTTCAAGCTGGCCCCGTCCCTGACCCTGGGCTGCGGAAGCTGGGGCGGCAATTCCGTTTCTGAAAACGTGGGGGTGAAGCACCTGCTGAATATCAAAACGGTGGCCGAAAGGAGAGAAAATATGCTGTGGTTCCGCGCACCGGAAAAGGTGTATATCAAAAAAGGCTGCCTTCCGGTGGCACTGGATGAATTGAAAACGGTGATGGGCAAGAAGAAAGCCTTCATTGTCACCGACAACTTTCTTTATCACAATGGCAACACTCGGCCTATTACCGACAAGCTGGATCAAATGGGCATTGCGCACACCACCTTCTTTAACGTGGAACCTGATCCCACGCTCGCCTGCGCCAAGGCAGGAGCGGAGGAAATGCGCCTGTTCCAGCCGGATGTGATCATTGCCCTGGGCGGCGGCAGCGCCATGGACGCGGCAAAAATCATGTGGGTGCTGTACGAGCATCCCGAAGCGGACTTCATGGATATGGCCATGCGCTTTATGGATATCCGCAAACGCGTTTATACCTTCCCGAAAATGGGCGAAAAGGCTTATTTCATCGCCATTCCCACCTCCGCCGGCACGGGCAGCGAGGTGACGCCCTTTGCCGTCATTACCGATGAAAAGACCGGCGTCAAATACCCCCTGGCCGATTATGAGCTGCTCCCCAAGATGGCGATCATCGATACCGATTTTCACATGACCGCGCCCAAGGGTCTGACCGCAGCCAGCGGCATTGATGCTGTGACCCACGCGCTGGAGGCATACGCCTCCATGATGGCCACCGATTACACCGATGGCTTGGCCCTGAAAGCCTTGAAAACCATCTTTGAATATCTGCCCCGTGCCTATGACGATGGTTTGACCGATGTAGAGGCCAGAGAGAAGATGGCCAACGCCGCCACCATGGCGGGCATGGCCTTTGCCAATGCTTTCCTGGGCGTATGCCATTCCATGGCGCACAAGCTGGGCGCGTTCCATCACATTGCCCACGGCGTTGCCAACGCCTTGATGATCGAAGAAGTGCTGCGCTTCAACGCCGCAGAGGTGCCTGCCAAGATGGGCACCTTCCCGCAGTACGATCATCCACATACCCTGCGGCGCTATGCCGAAGTAGCGGAGTACCTGGGCGTCCAGGGAAAATGCGATGAAGAGAAGCTGGAAGGGCTGATTTCCAAAATCAACGAGCTCAAAGCGCGTATTGGCATCAAGACCACCATTCGGGATTATGTACCAGATGAAGCGGACTTCCTGGCCCGGCTGGACGACATGGTGGAGCAGGCTTTTGACGATCAATGCACCGGAGCCAATCCCCGCTATCCCCTGATGAGCGAAATCAAGCAGATGTATCTGAACGCATATTACGGAAAACAGTGAAGGGAGGCAATGTTATGAAGCTGGATCGAGTCATCGCGGTGCGCAATTCCAAAACCATCTACCGGGATGGAGAAAGATGCGTCAAGGTGTTTAACGCTGATTATTCCAAGGCGGATATCTTTAACGAGGCGCTGAACCAGGCCCGGATTGAGGAAACAGGGATGCATATTCCTAAAATCCTGGAAGTGACCACGATCGATGGAAAATGGGCGATCGTGACGGAATTTATCAGTGGGAAAACCCTGTCCCAGCTGATGCGTGAAAACCCGGATGAAAAAGAAAAGTATCTGGAACAATTTGTTGATTTGCAGCTGCAGGTGCAGGCCCAAACCTGCCCCATGCTGAACCGGCAGAAGGATAAAATGAGCCGCAAGATCAGCGAAGCCCAGCTGGATGATACCACCAAGTACGATCTTCATGCCCGCCTGGAGGGAATGCCCACCCACAACAAAGTATGCCACGGAGATTTCTGGCCCTCCAATGTCATTATCAGCGAGGATGGAACGCCCTATATCATCGATTGGGCCCATGTGACCCAGGGCAACGCCTCCGCCGATGTGGCCCGCACCTATCTTTTGTTCTGGCTGAACGGCGACATCGTGGGCGCAAACCAGTATTTGAATCTGTTCTGCCAAAAGAGCGGAACGCCCATTTCCTACGTGCAGAAGTGGATGCCTATTGTGGCAGCCAGCCAATCCGTGAAGGGCAACGAAAAGGAACGGGAGTTTCTTTTGTCCTGGGCCAACGTGGTGGAATATCATTAATCAGGAGATGACGAGGAAATGGATATTGTGGTGTGCATCGGATCATCCTGCCATATCAAAGGCGCACGGAGCGTGGTGGAACAGCTTCAGGATTTGATTGCCAAAGAAAATCTGGGCGACAAGATCAAACTCAGCGGCACCTTCTGTATGGGGAAATGCCAGCAGGGTGTGTGCGTAACGGTGGACGGCGTTTTTTTCTCCGTTTCTCCCGAAAATGTGAAATATTTCTTTGAAACGGAAGTCCGCCCAAAGCTTCAATAAAAGGAAAGAGCGTTGACAGTCATGCCAAACTGCCTGACATTAAAAAAATCCAACTGCAAGAATTGTTATAAATGCATCCGGCATTGTCCGGTAAAATCCATTCGTTTTTCCGGCAATCAGGCGCATATCATTGGGAACGAGTGCATTTTGTGCGGACATTGCTTTGTGGTGTGCCCGCAAAACGCCAAGGAGATTGTGGATGATACAGAAAAAGTAAAGGTGTTAATCCAAAGCGGCGATCCGGTGGTGATTTCATTAGCGCCTTCCTTTGTTGCCAACTATGACGGCGTGGGCATCGAATCCATGCGGGAGGCGTTAAAAAAGCTGGGTTTTTATGACGCGGAAGAAACGGCTTTGGGCGCTACCATGGTCAAGCGGGAATATGATCGGATGCTTAGGGAGGAGGAACATGACGTCGTTATCTCCTCCTGCTGTCATACCGTCAATTTGCTGATTCAGAAGTATTTCCCCCGTGAATTGTCCTGCCTTGCCGATGTACTGTCGCCCATGCAGGCCCACTGCCAGGATATCAAGCGGCGGCTCCCCAACGCAAAAACAGTATTCATCGGCCCGTGTGTAGCCAAAAAGGATGAAGCGGAACACTATGAGGGCATCGTGGATGCCGCGCTGACCTTCGAGGAATTGACGAAATGGCTAAAAGCAGAAGGAATCGAGCTGCAACAAGAAAAGCGTGCTGAACCAGAGAGCCTGGCACGCTTCTTTCCCACCACGGGCGGCATTCTCAAAACCATGGCTCAGGATGCGCCGGGATACACCTATCTGGCGATTGATGGCATTGAAAACTGTATGGCTGCGCTCAGGGATATTGAGCGGGGAAAAATCCATCGGTGCTTTATTGAAATGTCCGCCTGCACCGGCAGCTGCGTGGGCGGGCCGGTGATGGAGAAGTATCACCGCAGCCCCATTCGGGATTACCTGGCAGTATCGCAGTATGCCGGGGAAAAGGATTTTCCTGTGACGCAGCCCCCTGTTTCAGTCCTGCGTAAGCAGTTTGATCCCATTGAGCAGCGGGCCATTCTCCCATCAGAAACAGAGCTTCGGGACATCCTGCGGGAAATGGGCAAATTCAAGCCCAGCCAGGAGCTGAATTGCGGCTCCTGCGGCTATAACACCTGCAGGGAAAAGGCCGTCGCCATTTACCAGGGCAAGGCGGAGATTTCCATGTGTCTGCCCTATCTGATGGAAAAGGCGGAAAACGTATCAGACACCATCGCCCGCAATTCGCCCAATGGCATCATCATGCTCAACGATCAGCTGGAAGTCCAGCAGATCAACCCAGCAGCGCTGAAAATCATGAACCTTCGCAGCGATGCTTCCATTCTGGGTGACCAGGTGATCCGTGTGCTGGATCCCGTTCCCTTTATGAAGGTGAAAAACACGGGGCGGGGTATGTTCCATGAGCGGACCTATCTGGCGGAGTATGGCCGGTATGTAGAGCAAACCATCGTACCCGCTGAAGGAGGACGGATGCTGCTGTGCATCATGCGGGATGTGACCGACGAGGAGGAAGCCAGGCGGCAAAAGGAAGAAATCAGTCGTCAAACGGTAGAGGTGGCCGATAAGGTGGTTGAGAAGCAAATGCGAATCGTGCAGGAAATTGCGAGCCTTTTGGGAGAAACAGCCGCGGAAACCAAAATCGCGTTGAGTAAACTCAAGGAGTCCATCACCGATGAATGATTTGTGCTGCGATATTGGTTTCAAGAGCATCAACCACGCGGGCGAGCAGCTTTGCGGCGATCATGTGGACATTGTGGAGCAGGAGGATGGCAGCACGGTGATCGTGCTGGCGGATGGCCTGGGCAGTGGAGTCAAGGCCAGTATCCTGTCCACCCTGACCAGCAAGATCATCTCCACCATGCTGGCGGCCGGCCTGTCCCTGGAGGAATGTGTGGAGACCATCGCCGCCACGCTGCCGGTGTGCTCCGTGCGGGGCGTTGCCTATTCCACATTTACCATCATTCGTCTGATTCAGAATCATACAGCCGAAATCATCCAATATGATAACCCGCATGTGATCGTGATCCGCAACGGCGAGAATTGGGAATACACCAAATCCGAAATGAGTATCGGCGGAAAGAAAATATACCGTTCTGTCATCCGTTTACAGCAGGATGACGTATTCATCGCCATGAGCGATGGCTGCCCTCATGCTGGGCTGGGTACATGCTACAATTTCGGCTGGCGGCGGGAGGATATCACCACCTTCATGGAGGCCATGAGCCTGTGCGGCTATACGGCCAAAACCCTGTCCACCCTGCTGATCGATGAATGCAACAGGCTATATGGCGGCGAGCCTGGCGATGATGCCACAGCCTGTGTTGTGCGCATCCGCAAGCGGATCCCCATGAATATGCTGTTTGGACCGCCAGCGAATCGGGATGATGTTGACCGCATGATGAGCCTGTTCTTCTCCAAAGAGGGCAAACACATCATTTGCGGTGGCACCACCGCTTCCGTCGCCGCGAAATGGCTGAATAAGCCCCTGCGGGCAAGCCTGGATTTTGAAGCTGGGGATGTGCCGCCCATTGCCTATCTGGAGGGTGTGGATTTGGTGACGGAGGGGGTCATCACCGTCAACAAAGTGCTGGAATATGCTAAGGACTACGCCCACGAAAACAGGCTGTATGATACGTGGAGCAATCAAAAGGATGGCGCTTCGCTGATCAGCCACCTGCTGTTTGAGGAAGCGACGGATATTAACTTCTATGTGGGCAGGGCGGTCAATCCTGCACATCAGAATCCTGATTTGCCCATCAATTTCAACATCAAAATGAATTTGGTGCAGGAATTATCCGCCGCGCTTGCGCAAATGGGAAAACGAATCAAGGTAAGTCACTTTTAGAGAGCAAAAGAGAGGGAGAAGCAATGAGGAAGGAATTTGACTTTGGTGTTGTGGATGAGATTCTCAGCCGGCACCCCGCCAATGAGCTGTCCACCATCGCGGTATTGCAGGATATTCAGGAACACTATCACTATCTGCCGGAAGAAATCTTCCCCCACGTGGCCAAGGCGCTGGGGGTAGGCGAAGCGCGGCTATACGGCGTGGCCACGTTTTACGAGAATTTTTCCCTGGAGCCCAAGGGGAAATACGTCATCCGATGCTGCGATGGAACGGCCTGCCATGTGCGCGGTTCGCTGCCCATCTTGAATAAGCTGCGGGAAACGCTGGGCCTCAGCGAAGAAAAGAAAACCACAGATGATCTGAATTTCACGGTGGAAACTGTATCCTGCCTGGGCGCCTGCGGCCTTGCGCCTGTGCTGACGGTAAACGGCACGGTTCATGCCGCCATGACTCCCGACAAGGCCATGGAACTGCTGAACGAATTAAGAGAAGAAATCGCAAAAGAAGGTGAATACGATGCGTAAGCTCTCATCACGGGAAGAACTGAAGGCGTTTCGCGCTGTTTGTAAAAAAGCCTTCCAATGTGAAAAAACAAAAATTCTGGTATGCGGCGGCACGGGCTGCGTGGCGGGCGGTTCGCTGGATATATATGCCCGGTTGCAGCAGCTGCTGACGGAGCGGAATATTCCTGTGGAAGTAGAATTGGCGGATGAACCTCACGGCGACGTGGTGGGCATGAAAAAGAGCGGTTGTCACGGCTTTTGCGAAATGGGCCCGCTGGTTCGCATCGAGCCCCAGGGCTGGCTTTATACCAAAGTGAAGGTGGACGACTGCGAAGAAATCGTGGAGAAAACCATCATCGGCGGCGAAAACATCGAGCGGCTGGCTTACAAGCAGAATGGCGTGTCATATCAAAAGCAGGAGGAAATCCCCTTCTATAAAAAGCAGACCCGCCTGGTGCTGCAATCCTGCGGCCACATCAATTCCACTTCGATTCGGGATTATCTGGCGCTGGACGGCTATACCGCGCTGGAAAAGTGCCTGTTTGAATTATCTCCTGAGGAGATCGTGCAGGAAGTATCCCTGTCCAATCTGCGGGGCCGGGGTGGCGGCGGCTTTTTGGCTGGACGCAAATGGGCTTCCTGCGCGGCACAGAAGGAAACGCCCAAATACATCGTTTGCAATGGTGATGAGGGTGACCCTGGCGCGTTTATGGATCGCTCTATTATGGAAGGCGATCCGCACCGCCTGCTGGAGGGCATGATCATTGCCGGTCTGGCAATTGGTTCGGATCAGGGATATATTTATGTCCGCGCCGAATATCCGCTGGCTGTGGATCGGCTGCGCATTGCCATCGCCCAAGCGGAGGAATTGGGCATCCTGGGCGACAGCATCCTGGGCACAGGCAAGGGCTTCCATATTCATATCAATCGCGGCGCTGGCGCCTTCGTCTGCGGCGAAGGCTCTGCCCTGACCGCTTCCATCGAGGGCAAGCGCGGTATGCCCAGGGTCAAGCCGCCCCGTACAGTGGAGCACGGCCTGTTCAATAAGCCCACCAACCTGAATAATGTGGAAACCTACGCCAACGTGCCCATGATTATGAACAAAGGGGCGGCGTGGTATAAATCCATTGGCCCGGAGAACAGTCCCGGCACCAAGGCATTTGCCCTGACCGGCACCATCCAGAATACCGGACTGATTGAAGTGCCCATGGGAACTACGCTGAGGGAAGTGATTTTTGACATCGGCGGCGGTATGCGGGGCGGCACGAAATTCAAAGCGGTGCAGATCGGCGGCCCCTCCGGCGGTTGTTTGACTGAAAAGGATTTGGATATTCCCCTGGACTTTGATTCGCTGGCCAAGGTGGGAGCCATGATCGGCTCCGGCGGATTGGTTGTGATGGACGATAAAACCTGCATGGTGGAGGTCGCCCGATTCTTTATGAACTTTACCCAGAATGAATCCTGTGGCAAGTGCGTTCCCTGCCGTGAGGGCACCAAGCGGATGCTGGAAATCCTGGAGCGCATCACCGAGGGAAAGGGCGAGGATGGCGATATTGAGCGTCTGGAGGAGCTGGCTGATACCATCTCCAATACCGCCCTGTGCGGCCTGGGCAAAACGGCTCCGTCGCCCGTCATTTCCACCATCCAGAATTTCCGTGAGGAATATGAAGCCCACATTTACCGTAAACGCTGCCCTGCCGGGCAGTGCGGGAAGCTCAAAGTGTTCACCATTGACCCAGTAAAGTGCAAGGGTTGCTCCAAGTGCGCCCGGAACTGCCCGGTGAACGCCATCAGCGGCAAAATCAAATCTCCTTTTACCATCGACCAAGCCAAATGTATCAAATGCGGCGCCTGTATCAGCAACTGTGCCTTCGGCGCTGTCAGCGAGGAGGCGTAAGATATGCATATGAAAAATATGATGGAAGTGGACGGCATTCCCGTAAAAATCGAGGGCGAACGCAATCTGCTGGAAGTCATCAGCAAAACAGGGATCAAACTGCCGGTGTTCTGTTACCACTCCGATCTATCCATTTACGGCGCTTGCCGTATGTGCATGGTGGAGGATGAGCGGGGGCGTTTGATGGCCTCCTGCTCCACCATCCCGCGGGAGGGCATGAAGATTCGGACGAATACGGGCCGCCTACGCCAATACCGCAAGAATATTCTGGAATTGCTTCTTGCCAGCCATTGCCGGGATTGCACCACCTGCGAAAAGAGCGGTCGGTGCAGTTTGCAGGAGCTGGCGGTGCAGTTCGGCATCACGAGCGTGCGTTTTCCCAATGATAAAACGGAATCCCATCGGGATGAATCCTCGCCCAGCATCATCCGCGATCCCAGCAAGTGCATTCTGTGTGGCGATTGCGTGCGGGAATGCAATGAAATCCAGCATGTGGGAGCCATTGACTTTGCCCACCGCGGCTCCAAAGCCACCATCAGCACGGCATTTGGAAAACCCTTGGCTGAATCCCTGTGCGTGAATTGCGGCCAATGTGCCGCCGCCTGTCCCACGGGGGCCATCATCGTGCGGGATGATACGGCGAAGGTCTGGAACAAATTGGATGATCCCAAGGTGTTTGTCACCTGCGAAATCGCACCCGCTGTCCGGGTGGGCATCGGCAGGGAATTGGGCCTGGGTGACGGTGAAAACGCCATGGGACGTATCGTGGCCGCCCTGCACCGGATGGGCTTTGACGAAGTATATGACACCGCCACCGGCGCGGATTTGACGGTGATAGAGGAAGCCAACGAATTTGTGGATCGGCTGCAAAACGGCGGAACTTTGCCGCTGTTTACCTCCTGCTGCCCTGCGTGGGTACAGTTTGTGGAAAAGAAATATCCCGAATTTTTGCCCCACGTTTCTACCTGCCGTTCCCCCATGAGCATGTTTGCCGCGGTGATCAAGGAATATTATCAAGATAAGCTGCCAGAGGGAAAAACCAGCCATTACCATGTGGCGCTGATGCCCTGTACAGCCAAGAAATTTGAGGCCAAACGCCCCGAATTTACCACCGAGGATGGAGCGAACACCGATGATGTGATTACCACGCAGGAACTGATCCGTATGATCAAGCGATCTGGCATCATGTTCAATGAATTGGAGCCGGAAGCTGTCGATCTGCCCTTTGGTACGATGTCCGGCGCAGGCGTAATCTTCGGTGTGACGGGCGGCGTAACCGAGGCTGTGCTTCGCAAAATCGCCTCGGACAATTCCAAAACGACGCTGGCTCAGATCGAATATACCGGCATCCGTGGGATGGAAGATGTGAAGGAAGTCTATATTCCGTATGGTGATCGTCAGCTGCACATTGCCGTCTGCAGTGGCCTGGCCAATGCCCGCAAGATCGTGAAGGGCATTATGCGGGGAGATTTGCAGTATGATTTGGTGGAAGTGATGGCTTGCAGGGGCGGCTGCATCAGCGGTGCTGGCCAGCCCTATATCTCCCATCGTCATCGGGGGAAACGCGGTGACAGCCTATACCGTTCTGATAAGATCAGCACCATCAAACGTTCCCAGGATAATCCGCTGATGAAGGAAATGTATAGCGAAGGCGGCATTCTCTGTGGACGGGAACATGAACTGCTTCATGTGAATTACGTTAAATAAAGAATGAAAAAACAAAACCGTGTCTGGCAATGAACCAGGCACGGTTTTGTTTATGCTCGAATCAAAAGCGTTAAGGTCCTTTCGTACCGATGCAGACTCAGCGCATGCTCGAGCGGTCCCAGCAGCGTTCCATCCACATACACCTGGGCATCCGGCTGAGCATCACGTGTTTTTGCCCGAAGGGAGAGAGTGTGAACATCAGGATAGATGATCGCATTTCCGTTATGCTCTACCGGGCACAGGGGATTGAGCACGAAGCACCCGCAATCCGGCGTCAGCAGCGGCCCGCCTGCGGAGGCGTTATAGCCGCTGGAGCCGGTAGGTGTTGCCACGATCATCCCATCTCCCTGCCAGTGCCCAAGGGCGTTCTTTCCATCCTGGGCAGACACTGTGACAGTTGTGCCAAACTCGCCTTTGGCGATGATGATATCATTGACCGCGAAGCGTTCTTCCCCATGCCAGGAAAAGCCCAGCAGGGTACGGGGTGAAGAAACAAGAGCAGAAAGCCGTTGTTCGTCCAATGCTGGCAATTCATTCCGGTGAAAGGCGCAGAGATAACCGCGATGCCCCATATTGATGCCAAACAGAGGTTTTCCTGTCCGTATGGCAGGAATGGCAGCATGCAGAATGGTGCCATCCCCGCCGATCGCACAGATCATATCGCAATCTTCTGGCCCTCCGGATTTACAAGCGGAAATATCCAGCCAACTGGCATTTTCCGGCGCAACCACACAATCAAAATGCTGGGAGAGCGTTTCCACAGCCTGAAAAGCCGTTCTCCTACGGTCCGGCGTCATGCCGTTTGGGTGAAGAAACAATCTCATAGAATTACTTGCCGGACAGGGCTTCATCAATGGCCTTCGCTGCCACCTTGCCCGCGCCCATGGCGGAAATCACGGTAGCGGCCCCGGTCACGGCATCGCCGCCCGCATAGACGTGTTCGCGAGAGGTGAGACCATCTTCATTCACGATGATACCGCCCCATTTGTTCACTTCCAAGCCCTTGGTGGTGCTCTTGATCAGCGGATTGGGGCTGGTGCCGATGGACATGACCACCGTGTCCACATCCAGATCAAATTCGCTGCCGGGCACTGCCACAGGCCGGCGGCGGCCAGAGGCATCCGGCTCGCCCAGTTCCATTTTCACGCAACGAATGCCGGTAACAAAGCCGTTTTTCGGGTCTCGGGGGTCATCTGGGTTATGGTAGCCCAAAATCTCGATGGGGTTGCACAGCAGGCGGAAATCGATGCCCTCTTCCTCCGCGTGCTCCACTTCTTCCCGCCGGGCGGGCAATTCCTCCATAGAGCGGCGATAGACGATGTACACCTTTTCAGCGCCAAGGCGCAGGGCGGTGCGGGCCGCGTCCATGGCCACGTTGCCGCCGCCCACGACGGCCACCTTGCCACCCTTCATGATGGGCGTTTGTGGGGCGTCTTTGTATGCCTTCATCAGATTGCTGCGGGTCAGGAACTCATTGGCGGAGTAAACGCCCTTGTAGGCTTCGCCGGGAATGCCCATGAAGTTAGGCAGCCCCGCGCCGGAGCCGACAAACACCGCCTCAAAACCCATCTCGAAAAGCTCGTCAATGGTCAGGGTTTTGCCGATGATGACGTTGGTTTCCACATCCACGCCCAATTCTTTCAGCGTATCCACTTCCTTTGCCACAATGGACTTGGGCAGACGGAACTCGGGAATGCCGTATACCAGCACGCCGCCAGCGGTATGCAGGGCTTCATAAATGGTCACTTTGTAGCCCTTCTTGGCCAGATCGCCCGCGCAGGTCAGGCCGGAGGGGCCGGCGCCCACCACAGCCACCTTGTGGCCGTTGGGCGCGGGAGCTTGCGCCTTTTCATTGGCATGGGCGTTGTGCCAGTCCGCCACAAACCGCTCCAAACGGCCGATGCCCACGGGATCCATTTTGGCACGAACGTGCAGCGTGCATTGGCTTTCGCACTGGGTCTCCTGGGGGCACACCCGGCCGCAGACGGCGGGCAAGGAAGAGGACTGATTGATGATCCTGTACGCTTCCTCAAAATTGCTCTGCTTGATTTGGGTGATGAAATCAGGAATATTGATGTTCACCGGGCAGCCGTTCACGCAGGGCTTGTTTTTGCAATTCAGGCACCGCTTGGCTTCCTCCACGGCAATCTCCACCGGATAGCCCAGGGCCACCTCCTGGAAATTGTGGGCGCGTACTTGGGGAGCCTGGGTGGGCATTTCATGTTTCTTCGGATTCACAGCCATTGTTTTTCTCCCTCCTTACGCGTCCTTGAACAGATTGCAGGCTTTTTCATAAGCGTGGCGCTCATATGCCGCATACATGCGGCCCCGGCTCATGGCTTCGTCAAAGTCGATCTCGTAGCCGTTGAAATCTGGTCCATCCACGCAGGCAAACTTGGTGACGCGCTTGCCATCCTGGATCAGTGTGATGCGGCAGCCGCCGCACATACCGGTGCCGTCGATCATGATGGGGTTCATGCTGGCAGTGACAGGCACGCCGAAGGGTTTAGCGGCAGCGACCACAAATTTCATCATGATCAGGGGGCCGATGGTGATGATCATATCAAATTGCTCGCCTGCTTCCAGCATTTCCTTCAGCGGCACGGTCACATTGCCGTGACGGCCATAGGAGCCATCATCGGTCATCACGATCAATTGATCGGAACAAGCCTTGAACTCATCCTCCAGGATCAGCAAATCCTTGTTCCGAAAGCCAATGATGCTGGTGACTTTCGCGCCGAGGCGATGGAATTCCTCCGCTACCGGCATGGCGATGGCGCAGCCCGCGCCGCCGCCTACGACGCAGACGTTTTTGATGCCCTCGGTATGGGTGGCTACACCCAAGGGGCCGGCGAAATCCTGGAGATAATCGCCCGCTTCCTTATGATTCAGGATTTCCGTGGTCGCGCCGACCACCTGGAAAATCACCTTTACGGTGCCTTCTTCGGGATTGGTGCCCGCTACGGTGAGGGGAATGCGTTCGCCTTCCTCATCCACCCGCAGAATAATGAACTGGCCGGGCTTTGCCTTCCGGGCCACCAGCGGCGCGTCCACCTCAATCTGCGTCACGGTGGGATTTAAAATCCGCTTCCTCACAATTTTATACATATGCACACCTCATCTTCATCAAAACATCCGAAATCAAGGACGCCGGAAACAAATGCCTGTCCGCTGAATGGACAGCCTCCCCCGAAGGAAGCTGCTTTCTTCCCACGCGCGTCTTTCTTATTATTATAAAGCAAAATCAGCAAAAAAAGAATGAGAAATTCTCGCCATTGAACACGATTTTTGTATCATTTTTGTATCTTTCCGGCCTCATTGGGCCGAAATGGCGTTTTCTTGCGATTTTCAGCAGGGCGCTTGACGGGGTAGCAGCAGCGTGGTATGATGGGCAAAAAAGGAGGCGGCACCATGGCAGATTGGCAGGATATCCCGGAGCAATACCGGCAGGACACGAAAGAAAAATTGAGCAAGGTGCGCTGCTTTCTCTTGGATATGGACGGCACTTTTTACCTGGGCGATCGATTGATCGAAGGATCCCTGGAATTTTTGGATGCACTGGAAAGAACAGGCCGCACCGCCCGTTTTTTGACCAACAATTCCTCCAAATCCGCCGCCGTGTACGCGGAAAAATTACGGGTTATGGGTGTAAAAGAGCAGTACAGGGATGTGATCTCTTCTGCCCATGCCGCCGCCCATTACTGCCAGCGGATGTACCCTGGAAAAGCCTGCTATCTGCTGGGAACACCTGCGTTGAAAGAAGAATTGACCGGCCTGGGCTTGCGCATCGATGAGGACAACCCAGACTATGTGCTGCTGGCCTTTGATACCACGCTGACCTACGAAAAGCTGTGCCGGGTGTGCGATCTCATCCGGCAAGGTTTGCCCTACATCGCCACCCATCCGGATTTCAATTGCCCCACCGAAACGGGGTTCATTCCCGACATTGGCGCCATGATGGCCCTCATTCAGGCCAGCACCGGAAGAGATGCGGACTGCATCCTGGGCAAACCCTATAAGGGCATCGTGGATGAAGCGCTGCTGCGCACCGGCTACGCCCTTGAGGAAATGGCCATGGTGGGCGACCGGCTATATACCGACGTGGCCACCGGCGTAAACCACGGCATGACTGGCATCCTGGTGCTGTCCGGTGAAGCGACGATGCGGGATGTGGCTGCTTCCCGCGTTCAGCCTCACCTGATCTTCCCCAAGCTGGCCGATATGATCCCCTACCTGTAATACACGCACCAGTTTGCTTATATCATGTTGTTCTTCGTGACCCGAAACAAAACACTCCATGTATAAAAGCAGCTTCTCGGAAAGAGATACGGGGGAACCCGCTCTTTGGTCTCCAAAGAACAGGTTCCCCCGTTCGTTTTTCATGTTTCGCCTCATTGCTTGATATGCACGTCCATCTGCGGATAAGGAATTTCGATTCCCGCCTGATCCAGCGCGCGTTTCCCTTCTTCCAGGAGAAAATAATAAATATCCCAGTAATCCGCCGTTTTGCACCACAGCCGCACCACAAAAACCAGGCTGCTTTCGGCGCAGGCACTCAGGTGCACCACTGGCTTAGGATCCGGCAGCACATCGGCCCGCCTGTTCACCAGCTCCATCAGCACCGCAAACACCTGATCCATATCGGCATTGTAGCTGACAGAATAGGTCACGTCCAGCCGCCGGGTGCCCTCCCGGGTGTAATTGATGATGGCCGTATTGGTCAAATTGCTGTTGGGCATGCAGATGTGGCGGTTATCCGGCATAGTCAGGTCGGTATAAAAAGCGCCAATGCCTTTCACCGTGCCCTCAATATCCCCCACTTTCACATATTCACCCACCATAATGGGCTTGAGCAGCAGCAGCGTCACCCCGCCCACCAGGTTGCTCAGCGCTCCCTGCATAGCCAAGCTGATCGCTACGCCGGCAGAAGCCACCAACGTGACGATCGACGTGAGCGGAATGCCCATCACACCGGCCGCTGTTAAAATCACGACAATGTACAACACCAGCCGCACCAAATTGTCCAGAAAGCTGCGCAGCGTGGGCTCGATTTTAACTTTGTCGATCTTATTCCGCGTCAGCTTCACCACCCAGTGCACCAGGAACAGGCCGATCACCAGCACAAGGAACCCGTAAAGCAGCTTGACGCCCTGGGTTTGCAGCATCTGTACCAGATGTTCCACGTCCACGCGCATCCCTCTTTCTTTTGTAATTTCTGCATAAATTATACCATCCGAACGCATCAGCATCAAGGGCCATTCGACAAAATTCGCCCGTTTTTGTCTTTTATGCATCTTTAATCATTTTATTCATAAGAATATGCATTTTCTTTTTTCGGTTTCTTCTCATTTCTCCCTCGTGAAATTGGGATTCGTCGTTGGTTTGTATATTTTATCCTGGTTTTTTACCGTAACCGAAAGGAATTTCTAACCATTCATCAAAATGCATATTTTTTCATAAAATCTCTTGACACAGTAGGGAAACAGCGGTATAATTCCTCCCGTAAACGATCACGAAAGGAAGCACGTGCCATGAAAAAAGAAGACATCAAAAAGGTTGTTCTGGCTTATTCGGGAGGCCTGGATACCTCGATTATTATCCCGTGGCTGAAGGAAAATTATAACAATTGCGAGGTGATCGCCGTTTCCGGCAATGTGGGCCAGGCGGATGAACTGGAGGGCCTGGAAGAAAAGGCGCTGAAAACCGGCGCATCCAAATTATATGTGCTGGATCTGACCGACGAATATGTGGACGATTTTATCATCCCCACCATGAAGGCCGGGGCTGTGTATGAAGAATATCTGCTGGGCACCTCTCACGCCCGGCCCTGCATCGCCAAAGGCCTGGTGGAAATCGCCCTGAAAGAAGGGGCTGACGCCATCTGCCACGGCTGCACCGGCAAGGGCAACGACCAGGTGCGGTTCGAATTGGCCATCAAGCATGTTGCGCCTAACATGCCCATCATCGCCCCCTGGCGGGAATGGGATATCAAATCCCGGGATGAGGAAATCGACTATGCCGAAGCCCACCACGTTCCCCTGAAAATCAACCGGGAAACCAATTATTCCAAGGATAAGAACCTGTGGCACC
This sequence comes from Clostridia bacterium, assembly GCA_017470095.1. GTDB lineage: Bacteria > Bacillota > Clostridia > Christensenellales > Aristaeellaceae > RUG563. The sequence goes on from JAFUFC010000168.1 coordinate 20,120, forward strand.
TAAGCCACGAGGGCCTGGATCTGGAAGACACCGGCAACGAGCCCCAGTACGACAAGCCCGGTTTCCTGGAAATGGGCGTCTCCCCTCTGGCCGCACCGGACGAGCCCACCTATATCACCCTGGAGTTCGACCAAGGCAGGCCAGTGAAGCTGAACGACCAAGCCATGAGCGCCAAGGAAATCATTTTGAAGCTCAACGAACTGGGTGGAAAAAATGGCATTGGGCTGCTGGACATCGTGGAAAACCGGCTGGTGGGCATGAAGTGCCGCGGCGTATATGAAACCCCAGGCGGCACCATCCTCTACAAGGCCCATGAATATCTGGAAAGCGTATGCCTGGATAAAATGACCGCCCACGAAAAGCAGAAGCTGTCCATCACCTTTGCGGAGCTGGTATACAACGGCCAGTGGTTCACCCCCTTGCGGGAAGCCCTCAGCGCCTTCGTGGATAAGACCCAGGAAAAAGTCACCGGCAAAGTCAAGCTGAAGCTGTACAAGG
>JAFUFC010000169.1 GCA_017470095.1 Clostridia bacterium
ATGAGCCGTATCGGGCGTGAATATTTGCAGACCGGCTTTTATACGGAGGTTTTCTTTCGGAAGCATGGCGTCCGCTTCATTGCCATCGGCAACGGGATCGACAGCAACGATCAAAGCACCGGGGAGTTTGCACCAATCCTCAATGTAATGAACGAATTTTATTTGAAGGATTGCAGCAAGAAGATCAAGGCGGCCTATCAGGTTCGGGCGAAAGCCGGGAAGCGCGTAGCCAACAACGCTATTTATGGCTACAAAAAAGACCCGCAGGATAAGCACCAATGGCTGATCGACGAGGAAGCTGCTGCCGTAGTGAAGCGCATTTACCAGATGGCGGTCAATGGAGATGGCCCCGCTGTGATTGCCAGGAAATTGCGGGAAGATCACATCGAAAAACCTTCCGTGTATCTGGCGAAGCGCGGATGCGGCACGAAGCAGAAAGACGCGGATATGTCCCGGCCTTATGATTGGTCGTGTACGACCGTTGCGGATATGATCGAAAAGCCGGAGTATATGGGCCACACGGTCAATTTCCGAAATTATAAGGAATCCTATAAGGACAAGCGGGTTTTGAAGCATTCCCCGGATGAGTGGATGGTGATTGAGAATACCCACGAAGCCATTGTCGATGCGGAAACCTGGAAGCTGGCCCAGCAGACAAGAAAGGTGATCCACCGCATTGACACCACGGGATTTGCAAATCCGTTGACGGGGCTGATGTTCTGTGCTGACTGCGGGGGCAAAATGTATAATCACCGTCATAGTACCCCCTTGAAGCGCATTCCTTCCACGATCCATGTTTCAAAGGATTTCAAAATTTATGAGTCTGATCACTATGAATGCTCCACTTATAATCGTTGCTTGTCTCGTGAACACCAAGATTGCTGGAGCCATCACATTTCCACCAAGGTTCTGTATGAACTGATCCTGGAAACGATCAGGATCACCAGCCAATATGCCATTGCGAATCAGGAAGAGTTTGTGCAGAAAGTGCGGGAAGCCTCCGAGATCAAGCAAGCAGCGGCAGCAAAGGAATTGAAAAAACAGATCGCCAAAGCAAAGCGGCGCAGTGATGAACTGGAAGAAGTGATCCGTAAGCTGTATGAATCCTTTGCGCTGGGCAAAATCACGGAAAACCGTTTTGACGCCCTGATTGCCGGTTATGAAAAGGAGCAGGCGGAGGCCAAAGCGTTGATCGAAACCGAGCAAACGCAGTTGGACGCTTACGTTTCGGACACGAACCGGGCTGATGCGTTTCTGGCGTTGGCAAAGCGTTATACGGATTTTTCCGAGTTGACGCCGCAGATGATTTACGAATTTGTCGAGAAGATCGTCGTTCATTCTGCGGAAAAAGTAGATGGCGTCAAGACCCAGGAGATCGAGATTTATCTCAAATACATCGGGAAGTTTGACGCTCCGTTGCCGGAGCCTACGCCGGAAGAATTAAAGAAAATGGCAAGAAAGCAAAAACGCAAGGAAACCGATCATGCCCGTTATGTGCGGCAAAAGCAGGAGAAAGAGCAGGAGGCGGAAGATCCCGAAGAAGCAAAGCCCATGAGCGCATAATCAATATTGGTACATCGGTCAAAAACGTCCGATGTGTCGCAGCCCAAACGGTACACGCTTGTGTGCCGTTTTTCTTTACCCATTTTCAATCACACCCGCCCCGGAGGTCACGAGGGTAGGAAGGATAAAAACGATATGATTACTGATTACAACACCCCCAATCACCCCGTCATCGTTGGTCTGGATCACGGCTACGGCAATATGAAAACCGCCCATACCTGTTTCCAGACTGGTGTGACCCGACATGACAAAGAGCCTACCTTCAAGAGCAATATGCTGTTCTATGAAGGCTGGTATTACACCATCGGCGAGGATCACAAGGAGTTCACCGCCGACAAAATGAACGATCCTGATTACTTCATCCTGACCCTGGCGGGCATTGCCTCCGAGCTGGCCTTTTACGGGCGACAATCTGCGGATGTTCACTTGGCTGTGGGCCTGCCCCTGACCTGGGTGGCGGAGCAGAAGGATGATTTCAAAAAGTATCTCATGCAGCGCAATCCCCGCGAGGAAATTGCTTTCACCTTCAAGGGGAAGGAAAACCGCGTCCGCATCACCGACGTGGACGTGTTTCCCCAAGGCTTCGCCGCAATCGTCAGCCACCTGTCCGATTTCAAGGGCGTCAATATGCTCTGCGACATCGGAAACGGCACCATGAATGTGATGACCATCACCAACGGGCGGCCCATTTCCAGCAAGTGCTTCACGGAGAAATATGGCACCCATCAATGCACCCTGCTGATCCGGGAAAGGCTGATGCAGAAGCATCATGTGACCGTGGACGACGCTGTGATCGAAGAAATCCTGCGCACCGGGGCCGCCGATATTGGCAAGCCCTTTCTGGAAACGATCATTGCGGCGGCGAAGGAATATACCGAAGGCATCCTGCGCCGCCTGCGGGAGCATGAGTACAATCCTGATCTCATGCGGCTGTACATCGTGGGAGGCGGCGGCTGCCTGGTGAAAAACTTTGTAGCATACGACGAAAGCCGGGTGACGATCAACGAGGACATCTGCGCCACGGCCAAGGGCTATGAATACATGGCGAATGCCCGGATGCGGAAAGCGGGATGAGGATGAAAAGGATCGTCAATACCAACATCCGCTTTGACCTGAACCGGGAGGATGACCGGCGAGCATACGAATACCTGCGGCACATGGATCGGACGAAATACAAATCTTACACTCGCGCCGTAGTCGCCGCCCTGAACGAATCCTTTTCCCGGCAGGAGAAGATGCAGGCCGATCCCTTCCTGGAAACCAGGGAGAAGGAGGACCGTTTTCTGGCGCGGGTGCTGGATACGGTCAAGGAAGGTATCAGGCAGGGCATGAGCGGTATTCAGCTCACTGCCCCCTCACCGCCTGCTCAGACCAAAGCGATGCCAGATGATAGCGGGACAGACCAAGATAATTATGAGATTGCGGAGGCGTTTTTGAAGGACTTGGGTCTATAAGGGCCTCTGTCAATCAGCGGGCGATTTACTGTCACTTTTGCGGAGTGGCAGTAAATCCCCGCTTTTTTCTGCCAATCCAAGCGAAGAAAGGAGTGTGCTTTTCTGCCAATATGCACACGTTTTACTGCCACTTTTCCAATCCCAACAGAACGGGAAAAGGCCCGTTTTGGGCACCCATCCGGCGAGAACCCCACGGAATTTACGGGGAACAAGCTAAGGGTCACGGTAAGTGCGCACTTCTATACAGGTGTCCCACCTGTATCTCGCGCGCCCTCCGGGAACGCCTGCCCGCCGCATCCGAATGCGGCAGACAGGCCGGAGGGAAAGATGCTTTCGGTGTTCATCACCGTCATCTTTCCCTCCCTCCAAGGGCTGCGGCCCTTGCGCCGCTGCGCGGCTATCCCAGGACGATGGGGAAACGGTCTCCTCTTGATCGTTTCCCCATCAAAGTACGACGAAGCAAGCACGATCACGAAGGAGGAAACCCACGATGAAGAAAACCAAAGACGAATTACAGAACGAATTGACCGACGCCCAGCGGCAGCACGATCAGGAGCAGCACCGGCTGCAACGGGTAGAGAACCGAAAAGAATATTTTGAGGCCACGTCCCGCAGGCAGCGAAACCACCGGCTGATCACCAGAGGTGCTGCGATGGAGAGCGTGTTCCCGGACGTCAAGCCCCTGACGGAGCGGGAGTTTTATGAGATGGTGGAGAGAATCTCCGAGCTGCCCGGCATCTTTCCGATCATTGAGGAAACCGTTGCCCGGCATCAGGCCCTTGAGAAATTGGAGGCCGGATAATGGCGCTTTATCATTTTCATGTGGAACAGATCAAACGCAGCGCGGGCCAAAGCGTCATTGCCGCTGCCGCCTACCGGGCAGGGGAAAAACTGTTCAGCGAATACTACGGCGAAACCAACGATTTCACCCGAAAGGGCGGCGTGCTGCATACGGAAATCCTGCTGCCGCCCAACGCTCCCCCTGAATACGCTGACCGACAAACCTTGTGGAACGCTGTGGAGAAGGCAGAGAAAAACAAGAAAGCGCAGTTGGCGTACAGTTTCGATATTGCATTGCAAAACGAATTGTCGATGGACGAGAATATCGCCCTGGCGCGGCGTTTCGTGCAGGAGCATTTCGTCAGCAAAGGCATGATCGCTGATTTTGCCGTCCATGAGCCGGACAAAGAAAACGGTATCCCCAATCCGCACTTCCATGTGCTGACCGCTATGCGGCCTTTGAATCCTGACGGCACCTGGGGCAACAAGCAGCGCCGGGAGTATGCGTTGGACGAAAATGGCGAGCGTATCCGGGATGAGAAGGGTGAGTATGTGTTCAACGCTGTTCACACGACCGACTGGCACGAGCCGGAAACCCTGGAACGCTGGCGGGAAGCCTGGTGTCGGATGGTGAATTGCGAATTTGAGCGAAAGGGAATCTCCGCCCGCATCGACCACCGAAGCTATGAAGCCCAGGGTATCGAGCAAATCCCCACCGTCCATGAAGGCCCGCTGGTGCAGAAGATGGAGAAGCGGGGTATCCGCACACAGAAGGGCGACCTGAACCGCTGGATCAAGGCCACCAACCGCCTGATTGCCGCCATCAAAAAGAAGCTGAAAGCCCTGATGGAATGGATCGCCGCTGTGAAGGAAGAACTTGCGAAAGCAAAGGAACCCGATCTCGCTGATTATCTGATCCAGTATCACGATATGCGCAACGCCGGAGCCTGGAGTCAAAAAGCAAAAGCGGGCAATCTGAAAAAGCTGGCTGCCGCTTACAGCTTCCTGAAAGCCAACCAGATTTTCACCGTGGAGGAATTGGAACGGCAGACCCATGAATTGTCTGCTGCCGTGGATGATCTGGCAGCCCAATCCAAGGCCAACGCCGCCCGGATCAAGCAGCTTGACAGCATCATCATTTTCGCCGAACACATCCGCCGCATCCAGCCCATCATTGACGAGATGAACGCTATCCATTGGAAGGGACGCCGGGAGAAGTTCCAGGCCGCTCATCAGCAGGAAATCGACCTGTACTATACCTCCCAGCGGATTCTGAAAGAAAAGGATGGCGTGAAGAAGATCGATATTCCCGGCTGGAAAAAAGAACAGGCCACCCTGCGGCAGGAGGAAACGATCAGAGCAGCGCAGTATGATTCTCTTCGGGAAAAGCTGAATCAGATGCTCAATGTGAAGCATTGCATTGAAGAGGTGAAGCATGAGGAGCCAAAGAAGCAGCGGACAAGGAAGAAGGACGAACCACAGCATTAATGCTTTAATCGAAAAGGTTTTTGCAACACTTTTGATTTCGTGCATTTACATGGTAAGAAAGGAAAGGAGGGCTACCCGATGATACGAAATATTGTTTTACTGTCAATCTGTATTCTACTGGCTCTCACTACTCCCTTGACTGATTGTCCGTAAAACATAATTCAGAACAAATGGCCTCCAATGCAGGTTTGGCAATACTGAATTATGGAGGAAAACACAATGAAATCCCTGTTTGAAGAGCTTGGCGGAACCTATACCCTGGGCAAAGACGAAATGTACTACCCGAATCTGACGGTTGAAAACACAGATCATCGCCCCATCGGGAAATGGGGCAGGATGCACAGGGCGTTTCTGGAAGAAGCGCACCCCGGCCTGTATGAAAGGCTGAACCTGAACGGCACTCTTCACAAGCACCTGGTAGATGCAAATGAGAGAGCCGAAGCCATGATGGAGCTGCTGACGAAGCAGATGAAGGAGCGGGAAGGCGTCACGGAACGCCTGAAGGCCGAGCAGCCCATGGTATGGGTGAGCAGAATAAACAACACTCGCAGTCGAGCCGAAGAGATCGTCATGGAAGAGATCATTAACATCCTATAAACAGAGCGGCCGCTGGCGGGATCATACCGATTCTGCCAGCGGCATTTGTTTTTAAGATCATTTTACAAGAAAGGAACACTTCGCGATACGCTTGTGCTTACGGAGTTCATTTTTTGCTGTTACATTGTAAAAGATTGATTGGTCATGTGTCAATACTTGCTATCCGTTAACCCATATGATATAATTCTTTTGTCCTTGTAGAACACCCATCTTTTTGAAGATGGCAGCGGCCAAGCTCGTTTTACAAGGGCAATCGTGTATTGAGGGTGAGGAGGGTTCAATTCAATGAAAAGGTTTGTGCTAATCCTTGTTGGCTGCCTGGTGATGATCTTTTGTGTTTGCATAGAAGCTTCAGCAGAAATAATGTTCTCTGAGGAGGCTGAGGCAGTATTTCTTGCAGATAAGGCATTGGAAGAAAAATACGGTATCACACTGACTATGCAAACATTTTTTGTTAGAACAGAGAGCAAACAAAATGATAATAGCATTCTTATAAAATACACAGGAACCGAAAATCTATCCTTTGTGTTAGGCGAATATGATGCGATCATTCGGGAAGGCCAAGTTGATATATCTTGGAGTCATGACGGTGAAAGTACTGAAAACGGATTTCAATCTGTTGCTTGGGGATGGGAGCAGATACAAAACATGATTCAGCATAGCGGAGATAGCAATCTATTGACCTATTATAGTTATGCGGATGCAATTACTGCGAATATTCAGATGGGGCAAGAAACAATCGAACAGCCCAATGTCGTTTCGGAGATGGATGATGAAGACTGGGAACAATTGATTAGTGAAATAAAAAACAAACAAAATATTAGTATAGAAACCATGTGCGAAAGAGCCAGCTATAGTATCATCTCTGTTTATAATTTAAATGAGAATCAGGGGAGGATGCTTCTTATTGATAATTTGGAACCGCATGAGGATCCAGACGATAGTTGGATGTATTGCCTAATAAATAATAAGCCCTGTTATTGTGTATGCGTAATGTTGATCCAAAAACCTGTTTCAGATGATCCTTTTTGCAGTCTGGAATGGACAGAAAAAGATGGTACTTACAGAGTATACATAAATGTCGAAACAGGTGTGATTGAACGAATGTTTTATGATTCTGGGTTGGGTGGCATTGGATAAAAACGGTTATTATTCCATTCGAGGTACAAAATATGTCACACTTCATTTCAGCATTATCACCGTGATCGTATGCTGCCATACCGATAGGGAAGTGTGCCACATCATTACCTCATTCCTGAAAAAGCGCCCCGTACCGAATATCCCTGAAACTCTGTACTTCCTTTCCACAAAGTATGGAGGAAAACACAATGAAATCCTTGTTTGAAGAGCTTGGCGGCACCTACACCCTGAGCAAAGACGGTATGTATTATCCGAACCTGACGATTGAGGAAACCGATCAGCGCCTCATCGGGAAATGGGGCAGGATGCACAGGACTTACCTGGAAGAAGCGCATCCCGGGCTGTACGAAAGACTGATCCTGAACAGCAGCCTGCACCGGCATTTGGCGGAGGCGAATGAAAGAGCCGAGGCTATGATGGAGCTGCTGACAAAGCAGATGAAGGAGCGGGAAGGCGTCACGGAACGCCTGAAGTCCGAGCAACCCATGGTATGGGTGGGCAGGATGAACAACATTTGCAGTCGAGCCGAAGAGATCGTCATGGAAGACGTCATTAACACCCTGTAAACGAAGCAGCCGCTGGCGGAATCAATCACGCCAGCGGCTTTTTCGCGCTATTACAATTTATAG
>JAFUFC010000170.1 GCA_017470095.1 Clostridia bacterium
ACCACAGCCCATTGTGCTTCTTTGCTGTCCTGTCAAGGTCGGGTCGTATTTTTCGGCATTCGTATCGCCGGAAAATCTCCACCCTTCCCTTGACAGGTAGTTGCTTGACTTTCATGTTACCGATGCTTGACGCCCGTACAATCGGGCCTTTGTCTCCAGCATTCCGGCACTTGCGGATTTTGTCAAAAAGCGGTACAATGAAAAAAGTGATTGGAAGGAGGTTTTTCCTTGGAGCAAAGCGTGGTACAAAAGCGGCGGATGAGCAATGCCACCCAGGGGTTCATGACCATCGGCACCCTGTATTCGTATCTATACTGCATGCTGGCCTCCAGCGTGAGTGTTTCGCTGCCCATTGTGGGCGGCTCCATGTAGTTGATTGGCTATATCGGCATGATGTTCGTGTCTCTGCGGCGCACGAACCAAGCAGGCATCCTGTCCCGCTCCATGCGCCGGATGGGCACCGTGCTGCTGAGCGTTTTGTTCATTGCCCTGCTGGCGTTGATTACCATCTTCCCCATCCGCTTGGAAAGCGCCGATTTCTGGCATCTGGCGGCCATCGTGCTGTGCGTGGTGCTGCGGCCGGTGCTGACCCGCTATATCCTGGAAAGGGCCATGATCCAAGGCAAAAAAACCATCCGCATCCTGCTGCGCATTGGTGGCATCCAGCTCCTGTTCCTGCCCATTTTGCTGGCCATGCTGCTGCTTTCCCCGTTAAAGAGGGGCACCGTATGGGCGCTGCTCGGCGGGTTTGCCGTCAGCGGCATTCTGGAATCCTTCCCCCTGGAGCGGATGCGCCTTCACCTAACTCCCTTTTCCAAGGAAGACAAACAGGAAATTGAAGCCCTGCGCAGCATGCATGCTTTTAAAATGTTCCAAACGGTGATGCTGATCATCACCGCCGCATTGCAAGTAACCCAGGTGATGACCTACACCTACATTGCCGTTACGGCAGACGCGCTGATTTTGTGCATGGTGATCGCGCTTTTGTGCACCTACGCCGTCAGTTTTCTATCCGATGCCCTACTGCGCCGGGGCCCTGCCAGCAAATCCGACCCCAATTTTCTTATGATAGCCGGCCTGGCCGTGTGGATGTACGGGCTGATTTTATTCACTCGTGCCATCGATACCCCCGGATCAGTGAATGCTTATCTGTCCCTGGCCTTGTGCACCATGGGGGCAACGGCCTGCGTGCGGGTGCTGGTGCGCCTGGAAGAGGATATGCGCCGGGTAGCCGCTTTTGGCATCGGCCATGCGCCTTCCGCCGCCATCGACAAAGCTCAGCAGGTGCGCATCGAGTTTGAGGCCCTGCTGGGGCAGATGACCGCCCTGCTGGGGCTGACGCTGATCATCGCTTTCACAGCCAATGATTTTCCCGGCAGCTGGGACGCGGTGTTTCGCGCCTTCAGCCCGCTGTTGACTTTGCCTGCCCTGGCCCTGGTAGCCGCCGCCATCCTGTTTGCGCTTTTGTTCCCCCTGACAAAGGAACACATGAACAAGCTGAAAAAATACAGCGAATTGCAGCAGGACGGCATCAATAACGGCCCGCTCCACGATCAGTTGGAAGCAGTGGTAGTAAAACGCAGCCTAAAGCACTACGGCATCAAGCTGATTTTCCTCATCCTCCGGCCTCTGTATTATCACCGCATCAAAGGCCGGGAAAACGTGAAGCTGGATGAGGACATTCCCTGTGTGTTCGTATGCAACCACGGGGAAATCTACGGCCCTGTCGTGACCAACCTGTACGTACCCTACTCCTTCCGGCCCTGGGTGACCTATGAAATGATGGACCGCAAGGTGGTGGCCGACCGAACCATGAACGGCACCTTCCAGAACGTAAAGGGTATACGCCGGAAAATACTGAACGTGCTGATGGAAAAAATCGCCGCGCCAGTGCTGGTGTGGGTGATGAAATCGGTGGATTCCATTCCCGTGTATCATGATAATCCCCGAAAACTGATGCAAACCTTCCGGGAAACCACCGCCGCCATGGAAGCAGGCGACAACATTCTCCTGTTCCCCGAAAACGCCGATACCACCGTCAATCACCGCTATGCCCGGGAAGGCGTGTCTGAATTCTTCACCGGCTTTGCCATGATCGGCCAGCTATACCACAACAAAACAGGCAAATGTCCCCTGTTTATTCCCCTGTACGCCAACAAGCACAAGCGCACCCTCACCTTCGGCGTGCCTACCCGCTATAACGCGGACATCAACGCTAACGATGAAAAGGAGCGGCTGTGCACCTATCTGCGCAATGAAATGCTGAAAATTGCCGGATTGGAGCAGGAAAAATAAACAGCTTTTCCACTTTCTAAACTATCCGATTTCCAAAATGAATATTTCGGTTTCCTTGCAGGAAAACAGGGCACAATGGCGTATTATTGAAAGATGCGCCTTTTTGTGTGCGCTGAAAGGGGGCAAAAGCATGCTGACAGAAGAAGGACTGCGGGAAAAGGCCGGTGAGGATATCTATGCCCAGGGGCGAATGCTGTATCGCCGGGCGCTGGTGCGGGAAATCCGTCGCAGCCGGGAAGATATCCTCTACTGGGTATCGGGAGAAGAAAAGCATCAGGTGCATGTAAGCCCCTCCGCTATCCGCTGCGATTGTGGTGCCCGGGGATTGTGCGCTCATGGCACGGCGGCGGCCATTGCGGCTATCGATACAGGACTGATGCAGGAAATGGAAAAATATCGTTCCCAACAGGCTGTGCCCGCGCTGTTTGATGCCGTATCGGCCATGCTGCCGGAGGCGGACGGTATCCGCCTGCTGCCCGCGCTGTTTTTGACCCGGGAGGGGCTTAGGATCGGACTGAAAATTGGGGAAGAACGTTTGTATGTGGTGCGTCATATTCCCCAATTTCTCCAATGCCGGGAAGAAAGAAAAAACCTGCTTTTTGGCAAAGGCTTTGAATACAATCCACAGTGGATGCGGTTCAATGAAAAGCAAAACGCCTTGCTGGATATTCTGGCGGAATACTGCGAAAACGCGTTGGCATCCAAATGGGCCGGGGCCGAGGCCCGGGTGCTGCTGTTGCCCCCCCGCACAGCCCAACGGGTGCTGAATGCCCTTTCGGCTATGCCATTTGTGCTCCAATCCGGTGAAGATAAATATGATCTGGCCGGCATTGAGCACCGTCTTTTGCCGATCAATTTTCATTTGACAGGCACCCCCTCGAAGCTGAATATTACCGCCGAGCTGCCGGGAAAACTGACGCCCCTAACGGCGGATTTCCACTTTGTGCTGTGTGAAAAAGAGTGCCTGTGCATTCCCAAAGAGCAACGGCAATTGCTTTCCACCCTGCGGAAATATTCCACCGGCCGGGAAGCCCTGTTTGCTTTCCCCCCTCAGGATACCCAGCGGGTCATGAGCGAATTGCTGCCCTTCCTTTTGCGTGTGGGCACAGTGACCATCGATCCCCAGTTGGACGCCCATTTTGTGCGCTTGCCCCTGCTTCCCCGGGTGTATCTGGACAAGGAAGGCAACGATGTAACGGCCCGAGTGTCCTTCGTATACGGGAAAATCGAAATCGATCCCTTCTCCCCGGAAGCCTTGCCGGAGGGCGAATTGCTCCTGCGGGACGCCGCCGGGGAACGAGCTATCCTGGATGAACTGGCCCGGGACGGGTTCCGGGTGTTCCGGAGCCGGGTGTATTTGACCGGGAATGAAAAGATCTATGATTTCGTCACCGAAGGGGCCAACCGGCTCACCCACGAAGCTCAGGTATTTTTCAGCAAGGATTTCCGCCGCTTAACGCCCCGCAAGCCCCTGTTCAAGGGTGCCATGCAGCTGCGCAACGGCCAAATGCAATTGGAAATGATGGATGGAGATACGCCCATTGAAGAGCTGCTGCCCCTCCTGGAAGCTCTGCGGAAAAAACGCCGGTATTTCCGCTTCAAGGAAGGCACCTTCCTGGACCTGAGCGACAGCGCATCCTGGCAGCCCCTGGCGGAGGCCGTTTCCGAAGCCCAGGAAACTACCGGGAAAGAGACCCTGGGTGCCTGCTGGGCGGCTTATTTGACCGCCCTGATCCGGGAAAACAGTCTGGATGTGACGCTGGATGAAAACGCCGCGCAGGCAGCCAATTTGTCCTTCACCGCGCCGGAGCCGCCCATTACTTGCCTGCGGCCCTACCAGAAACGGGGCTACGAATGGCTTTTGTCCCTGCACGCGCTGGGGATGGGCGGCATATTGGCCGATGATATGGGCCTCGGCAAAACGGTGCAAACCCTGTCCGCCCTGCTTTCCTGCGTGCGGCATTCCTCTGACAGAAAGCCCTCGTTGATCGTGTCCCCCACATCGCTGACCTATAACTGGCTCAGCGAGTGCAAGAAATTCGCGCCAGAATTGTCCGTCCTCCTGCTCAGCGGCAGCCAAGCTGCCCGGGCCGAGCAGATCGAAACCCTCGCCGGTTCCAGCGCCCCGGACCTGGTGATCACCAGCTACCCTTTGATCCGCCGGGATATTGCCCTGATGAAGGATATTCCCTTCCGCTTTGCCGTGCTGGATGAAGCCCAGCAGATTAAGAACGTGCAAAGCGTGGGCGCTCACGCCGTGAAGCAATTGACCGCTGAAACCCGCATTGCCCTCACCGGCACGCCTATGGAAAACCACGCCGGGGAATTGTGGAGCCTGTTTGACTTTGTCCTACCGGGCTATCTGCCCCGGTACACCGATTTTTTGCATCGCTGGGGCGAAGGCAACAACGCCGCCGATCTGCGCCGCCGCATCCGGCCCTTCCTCATGCGAAGGCTCCGCAGCGATGTGCTGGGCGAATTGCCTGAGCGGCTGGAGAGTGTATTGATGGCCGAGCTGCCGCCGGAACAGCGCCGGGTCTACGATGCAGCCATGCTGCAAAAACGGGAGCGGGTGGACCAGATTTTAAAGGACCGGGGGATGAGCCGGGGAAGAGCGGAGGTGCTCTCCGCCATTACGGAACTGCGCCAAATCTGCTGCCATCCAGCCCTGTGCCTGCCTGATTACACCGGCATCTCCGGCAAAATGGAAATGCTGATGGACGTGCTGCCCACGGCCATTTCCGCGGGCCGGCGGGCGCTGGTATTCTCCCAATTTACATCCATGCTGCACTTGATCGAAAAGCGGCTGAAGCAAGAAAATATTCCTTACCTGTATTTGGACGGTGAAACCCCCGCCCCCCAGCGCATTGAACTGTGCAAGCGCTTCAACGGCGGGGAAACCAACGTGTTCCTCATTTCCCTGAAGGCCGGCGGCACAGGCCTGAACCTGACCGGTGCCGACCTGGTCATTCACTATGATCCCTGGTGGAACCCTACCGCTGAAGAGCAGGCCACCGGCCGGGCCCATCGCATCGGTCAATCCAAGAAAGTGGAGGTTGTGCGGCTGGTGGTGCACCACTCCATCGAGGAACAAGTGCTGCGCATGAGCGACCGCAAGCGCCGCCTCTTTGATCAATTGATCACCCCCGGGGAGGAAATGCCCTCCCGCCTGACCGAAAAGGATATCCTTTCTTTGTTTGACGCGGAAGGAAAATGAGCGTATAATAGAAGTGATATTTTTACCTGATGGAAAAAGACGGAGGAACCCATGCAGATTTCCCAGTCCATGGATCAGAAAAAACGATTAATGATCGCAGGAGCCGTGCTGGCCCTGCTGGTGTTGCTGGTGCTGGCCTTATTGGGCGTATTTGGCGGCAGCAACCGGCAAATGAGCGCAGTTAAGCTACGCTGCACCGCCACCCAGGATGTAACGCCCTTCGGCGACAGCATCCTCTATTACGACGGTATGACCCTCTTTTGCCTGGATGCCCGCGGCAATGAAAAATGGAGCTATGCCGTGGGCAACAGCGCCTCTTTTTCCTGCTCGGACACCCTGATCGCCGCCTGGAGCGGCAGCCAATTGCACTTTATTGACCGCAATGGCCATTCCACCTACCACGATATCTTGACCGACACCGTACAGTTCGCCCGGGTGGGCAGCAAGTATGTGGCCGTGGTAGTGGGCAATGATGTCAGCCCCTCTTTGCAGATCAAAGATTTACAAGGCACGTCGGTGGATAACGAAACCAGCAAGTTTGAAGATATGATCATGTTGGACGTGGGCTTTTTCGGCGACGGCGAGTATTTGTGGACCACTTCTGTAGATATTTACGGCACTGCGCCGGACGTGACCATGAACACCTTTCTGGTTAACATGCGCAACACGGGCACTGTGTCCTTGGGCGAAAACCTGACTTACGGCATCGTTTACGCCGGGAACAAGCTGAACGTGATCAGCACCCGGCAATTGCGGCAATATGACTATCGGGGCACGATAGATCCCAACGGAACGGTGCTGGTATACGGCTGGCAGCTGACAGACCATCAGGTAAACGGCGGTACGCCCATGCTGCTCTTTGCCCCTACCAAACAGCTGGATGAAAACGGCTCCATCAACGAACTGCGTCTCCTCTCCGGCAAGACGGACCGACGCTTCACCCTGCCCAATTCCTGCGTAGGCGCCGCGCTCTATAACCGGCGCATTTATGCCTTTGCTCACGATATGGTCTATCGGGCCGATATGAACGCCCAGCGCTTCACCGCCGTGGCCCTGCCTGCCAGCGTGGGCAACGCCATGATCACCGGTTATCTGGGCATGCTAAAAAACGGCGTGGCGCTGCTCAGCAGCGATTATGAAGTGTTCGCCGTCGCCCTGCCATGAGCCCGAACACGCTGGGCCTGTATGTGCACATCCCCTTCTGCGCCCGGAAATGCACCTATTGCGATTTTGCGTCCTTTGCAGGCCTGGAGCAGGAGATGCCGCGGTATATCCGCCGTTTGCAGGCGGAAATAGCCCAAAAGAGCGAAACGGATAGGGAAATTGCCACCTTATTCATCGGCGGTGGCACTCCATCTCTCCTGCCGCCGCAGCTCATGAAGCAAATCTTATCTTCCCTTCATCAGCACTTTCGCTTTTTGCCGGATGCCGAATGCTCCTGCGAGTGCAATCCCGGCACAGTGACAAAGGAATTCCTGGCCGTGCTGAAAGAGGGCGGCATCAACCGCCTGTCCTTTGGCGCTCAGGCCAGCCAACCCAGGCTTTTGCAAATGCTGGGCCGTATCCACACCTGGGATCAGGTGGCCGCTTCTGTGGCCCTGGCCCGGGAGACCGGTTTTGATAACATTAACTTGGATCTGATGCTGGGCCTGCCCACACAGACCATAAAAGACGTGAAAGAAACGCTCCTGCAAGCCTTAGTCCTCTCTCCCCAGCACTTGTCCTGCTATGGCTTGATCGTGGAGGACGGCACCGAGATGCAGCGCCAAATCCACAGCGGCGTATGGGCGCTGCCGGATGAAGAAACAGAGCGGGATATGTATGAACTATGCCGGGAAACGCTGTTGGAAAACGGCTTTGCCCAGTATGAAATTAGCAATTTTGCCTTGCCGGGGTTTGCCTGCCGCCACAACGTGGATTGCTGGCGGCGGAAGGAATATCTGGGCCTGGGCAGCGCCGCCTGCGGCTTTGTGGGCAGCATCCGGTATCAGAATCCCCCGTCACTCACCGATTACCTGAATGGCGTTCCGGCGGAAGAAACGTTTATTTCCCCGGCGGATGCCCGGTTTGAAAGCATCATGCTGGGGCTGCGCATGATGGAGGGCGTATCGGAAGACGCGTTTTACCGCATGCATGGGGTAACCGTCGACCAAGCCTTCGGCAATAAATTGCAAAAGCCCATCGCGGAGGGACTGCTCCTGCGGGAAAACGGTTTTCTCCGCCTGACCCGCCGGGGCATGGACGTGCAAAACCGCGTTTTGGTGGAGTTTTTGTAATATTTTTGTGATCAATTTTCTGGAACAAAATGGACGCCCTACGCGTTGTATAGGTGTAACGATCCTTTTCAATTGGAGGAGAAAACTATGAAAAAGGCAAAAACGATCTGTGCCCTGGCCGCCATCCTGTGCCTGCTGCTGAGCGCCCTGCCAGCATGGGCCGACAATTTTCCCGGCGTGTACGATTTTGCCATCGTATCCGGCACTTCGACCCTGAACCTGCGCAACGGCCCCAGCGCCAATGACGCTTGGCTGGGCAGCGCCGCCGAAGGCACTTGGGTGGGCCTGATGGGCGAAAGCGGTAACTGGTACAGAGTCTTTGTGCCTTCACTGAACCAGTACGGCTACATGAGCAAAAATTATCTGAAAACCGCATCCTCCGGCAGCAGCGGCGCCAGCGGCACCACCGGCGTGGTCAATAACCCAAAGGCCACCCAGTTTTTGAACCTGCGCCAGTTCCCCAGTTATGATTCACCAGTCCTGGGTATTTTCTACAATGGCGCGGCGTTTACCGTGCTCAGCTTCAATAACGGCTGGTACCAGGTGCAGATGAACGGCATGATTGGCTACTTCCGGCAAGAGTACGTGTGCATCAACGGCTCCTCCGGCGGCAGCACAGCCTTTATCCGCACCAACAACGGCGGCAAGCTGAACCTGCGCACTGCCCCCAGCTACTCCGGTTCTTCCATCATCGCCCAGTACCCCAACGGCACCCAAGTGAACGTGCTCCTCAAGGGCAAAAGCAGTGCCGGTTCCACCTTCTATAAGGTGAGCATCCAAGGCACCATCGGCTATGTGGACGCGGCTTTCCTCTCCTCCAACGGCGGCTATGTGCCCTCGGTATCTCCTGTCACGCCCCCCCATCCCGGCTTTCAACCCGTCACACAGGGCACCGCAATCGTCAATAACCCTAAATCCACCCAGTACCTGAACCTGCGCGCATTACCCTCCTCCACCGCTAAAGTGATCGCTCAGTACAAGAACGGCATCCGCTTCCAGGTGATTGAAGCCGGTGAAAAGTGGTGCAAGGTGTATGGCAGCGCCAGCGGCAACATTGGCTATATGATGACCAAATATTTGAAACTGTCCGGCGTGTCCAATCACCCCACCAAGGTGGTGCAAAACGGCGGCACCTACGTAAATCTCCGTTCCGCTCCCAGCCAGAGCAAGGGTGCCATTTACCAGCAGGTGTATTCCGGCGCGGTGGTCACCGTGGTCACCCCCGGGGACGAATGGACCCAGGTGCGTTACGGAAACACCACCGGCTATATGATGACGAAGTTCCTTAAATAACCTTCAAAAAAAGATCAGGGGAATCTGCTCGTTCAGAATCAGAGCAGATTCCCCTGTTGTTTTGCACGTTTCGTTATTTCGTATCCCCATGCAGCTGCATTTGCTCGTTGAGCAGGTTGATGTTGCCGCAGCCCATGGTAAGCACCAGATCGCCAGACTGCCAATGGGCCCGAAGGTATTTTTCCGTATCATCGAAGGTGGGGGTATGCACCGCGTTAATGCCGTGCTCCTTCATGCCTTCCACCACCATTTCCGCCTTGATATCCCCGGGATCCTTTTCCCGGGCGGCGTAAATATCGGTGACCAGAGTATAGTCCGCTGCCTCGGTGCAGGTCAAATAATCATTGAACAGACCCTTCACCCGGCTGTAGGTGTGGGGCTGCATCACCGCCCACAGATGATTGGGATGCTGCTGCTTGCCCACACTCAGGGCCGCTTTCATTTCGGCAGGATTGTGGCCGTAATCGTGGTACATCTTCACCCCGTCGATAAGCCCGGTGAATTCAAAGCGCCGGTGCACCCCGGCAAAACGGCTCAAAGACGCTGCCGCAGCCTGTACATCCACCCCCAGGGCGTGAGCGGAAGCAAAGGCCGCTAAGGAATTGATCACGTTGAAGCTGCCTGCCACCCTGAGCTCCACGTGGGCCAGTTTTTCACCTCGATACATCACATCGTACCGGGGACAGCCAGTGTCGTTGTAAGTCAGGTTCTCCGGATAATAATCGTTGCATTCCTCCAGGCCGAAGGTTCTGCTTTCGCAGCGCAGCTTGCTGAATAGACGCATAATACGCCGGTCCTCGCCCCAGCCGATGGCCAGGCCCGTATCGGGCAGCAGGGACAAAAATTTTCCAAATGCTCGCTCGATATCAAAAATATCCTTATACCAATCCAGATGGTCGGCGTCAATGTTCAGCACCACCGCCACCGTAGGGTGCATTTCCAGAAAACTGCCGTGGAATTCGCAAGCTTCCGCTACAAACACATCTTTCTTCCCGATCCGGCTGCCGCCGCCCAGGGCGTCCAGCCGACCACCAATGTGCACCGTAGGATCCATACCGCACTCCAGGAAGGTTTCGGCAATCATCGAAGACGTAGTGGTCTTCCCATGAGCGCCGCAGACGCAAACCGCATCCTTATGCCCCTGCATCAATTGGCCCAGCAGCGTGGAACGCTCCATTTCCGGAATGCCCAGGCGTTTGGCCTCCTGCCGCTCAGGATTATCAGGCGCAATGGCCGCAGAAAAAATCAAAAGGTCCGCGCCATGCACATTCTCCGCCGCATGGCCCACATGCACAGTGATACCCTTCTCCCGCAGCCGTTCAACCGCGTGAGAATTGGCATTGTCCGACCCCGTTACCGTATATCCCTCATGCAGTAGCATTTCAGCCAAGCCGCTCATGCTGCTGCCGCCAATGCCAATCATGTGCACATGCTTTCCTTTGTAATCACGAATGCTGATCATATGTCACCTCGAAAGTCATTTTCCGTTCCTATTATACGGCAAAAGCAAGGCAAATATCAAGCCCTTGGGCCCCTCTGGCAGCAGAAAACACTATATCTAATATTTTTCCTGCGAAAAAAGTGGAATGAATTTCAAAAAGCACTTGCAATTCCGCACAATATATGATAAAATAACCAAGCTGTAAATGATGGATGTATCGCAGCGATGCTGCGTCTCCAAGCAATTCCCCGGGGAGGTAATTAC
>JAFUFC010000171.1 GCA_017470095.1 Clostridia bacterium
CGATCTCTGGTGTCGCTTCAGGTCTCCCTGAAACTACCGCGTCACAAGTTAAAACTCATTTCAGAATTAACTGTCGTTTCTTTCCTCATTTACTCTGTATCGTTTTCAAGATTCTTGCGCTCTCCGGGGCTCTCAGCCCCTTCTCTTGAGCGCTCGACCATAATATCACGAAGATTCCGGTTTGTCAACACCCTTTTTCAAAAAAATTTCAACTTTTTTTGATAAAAAAGCGGCAGTTTCGTCACCGCCGCCACAGGATATGGGGGTCCTTCCATCGGAAACACGGGGCGCAACCCCCTACATCTGGTATATAATAGGAAATTTTATGATTTTAAAATCTATTTTTGTCGCCAGAAGGCCAGCGCAGCGTCCTGCATGAAGCGTTCAAAGGCCGGCACATTCGTGTGTTCGGAGGCAAAGCACAGGATCATGGGGTGGTTGCCATAAATAATCCCCACATCATGGGTAATGCCGTCGTCTTCGCCAGTTTTGTGGGCAATCGGGACACCTTCGCCATGCAGGAAGAAAGGCATTTTTCCATTGAGCCGCTGATTTTTTAAAATATCCAGCATGGAAGCATCGGCTTCCGGCGATACGCATTGGCCCCGATACATTTTTTCCAAGAGCAGACCGATTTCTCCGGCGGTAATTTGGTTTTCAATGCCCTTCGCGGACGCCACCGCATCAAAGAGTTTCCTGCGCAGAGTGGTTTTGGGGCAGTCCAATTTTCGGAGCGTAGCGTTAACCGCATCGGCGCCCAGCCGGTCGATCAAGATATTGGTGGCGGTATTGTCGCTAAGAATGATCATCAGCACGCACAAATCCCGCAATGTCACTTGCAGTCCATCGTGCAGATAGGTCAGCGCCCCACAGGAGGGCATCTTCTGTTCCGGACGAATGGTAAACGCTTCGTCCATCGTCAAAAGTCCATCCCGCTCCTGCCGGAAGGCTTCGATCAAAATAGGGATTTTGATCACGCTGGCAGCTACCACCAGCACATCCGCCTGATAGGAACACATTTCCCCTGTCGCCAGGTCTTTCCCGTAAACGCAGACCTCGCCCGGCAGGGCCGCCAGGCGAGGAAGCATCGATAAGAAAATATCTTTCATCATTATTATATAATAGCACAATCAAATCTTCAAAACCGCTTTAGCGATGGTGAAGTAAATGAACAGGGAGCTCATATCTACGACGGTGGTGATCAGGGGGCTTGCCATCAAGGCCGGGTCCAGGCCCAGCTTCTTGGCCAGCATAGGCATGGCGCAGCCCAGTGCTTTTGCCAGCAGGATGGTGCACCACAGTGCCGCGGCCACCACAAAAGACACGCCCAAATCAGCCCCGTTAATGAAATGCACCCGCAGGAACGTAAACACGAACAGTACCGCGCCCACGATCAACGCCACACGGAATTCCTTCCACAGGGCTTTGAAAAAATCTTTCAAGGTGATCTGCCCCAGGGACAGGCCGCGGATGATCAAAGTAGAAGACTGAGCGCCGCAGTTACCGCCGGTATCCATCAGCATGGGGATACAGGCCGTCAGGATAATACCCACGGAGCCGGAAGCAGACAGCACATCTTCATAGCTGGTGATGATCATGCCGGTAAAAATGGCGATCACGGCCATCAGCAGCAGCCAGGGAATGCGGTTCAGGGCCAGTTTGTACACCGGGGTTTTCAGGTATTCATCTTCCGACGGCGTCAAGGCGGCCATTTTTTCGAAATCTTCCGTGGTTTCTTCTTCAATGACGTCCATGATATCATCCGCCGTGATGATACCTACCAGCCGGTCTTCCTTGTCCACAACAGGGATGGCGTACAGGTCGTAATGCCGGACCAGCTCTGCCACTTTTTCCTGGTCATCCGTGGTGCACACGGACACAGGATGATGGTCCATGATGTCGGACAGCACCGTATCCTCCGACGCCAGAATCATTTTGCGCAACGGCAATGTGCCGATCAGGTGGCGGGCGCTGTCGATGATATACAGGGTGTAGATCGTTTCTTTATCCAGGCCTTCTTTGCGGATGATTTCCATAGCCTGGCGCACGGTATCCTCGCCGTGGAACTCCAGGTATTCAATGGTCATCAGGGAGCCTGCGGAGTTTTCCGGATACCGCAGGAACTGGTTGATCAGGTTCCGCTTTTCCGCGTCGGTGGACTGGAGCACCCGCTTGACCACCCCGGCGGGCAGCTCTTCCAGAAAATCCACTGCGTCATCCAGGAACATGTCGTCGATCAGGGCGCGGATTTCGTTATCGCCGATGGACTCGATCAGCGTCTGCTTCTGCTCGGCGGACATGTAGCTGAACACGTCGGCCGAAATATCCTTGGGCAGGATGCGGAACATGAGCAGCAGTTTGTCCTTATCCAACGTTTCCATGTACTGCGCGATATCCACCTCGTTGAGCATCATCATGGCCCCGCGCAGCTCCCCGTGGCGGCCGTTTTCCAGCAGGGTATTCAGCCGCTTTTCAATGGCTTCCCACTCCATAGGGTTTCACTTCCTCTCTCTTCAATTGAACCCGTTTTTCGGGAGCCATCCGCTTGTTTGCGGCATTTCCTCACACGCAAAAAAGCCCTCTACCGATTCCTGGATGGCTGGCCCCGAACGCCATGACCTTCATCATGACGGATATACGACGTTCAGCGATGCAAGAGGGAACGAAAAGATATGCCGATATGGATCAGAAGTGACGCGCCAATGAGCGCGCCCCCCACGATCGCGGCACGCCTTCGCTCACCTGGCATCTGTCGCCGTCGCTCATTGCTTGTCACCTCCCAGTTTCATTTGATTTCAGTATATGCCTTCTTTTGCTGGTTGTCAACCAAATGGGAAAATCGACATAAATTCTTGATGAATTTGAAATATTCTTCCGGTCGAAAAACTTGCGCGATTTCATCGCCGGATATATAATAGTAGAAATTCTGTCAAGGAGGTGCGAGTCGTGGCAATATGCGGCGTAATCGCGGAGTATGATCCCTTCCACAAAGGCCACGAAAGGCACCTGCGCCTGGCCCGAGAGAAAACAAAGGCGGAATACGTGGTTGTGGTCATGAGCGGCAGCTTCACCCAACGGGGGATGCCATCGCTTTTGCCTGCCCACGCCCGGGCGGAAATGGCCCTGCGGTGCGGGGCGGATATCGTGCTGCAATTGCCCTACGCCTTTTCCGTCCGGGAGGGGGAATACTTTGCTCTGGGGGGCGTGCACATTCTGCGCCAGCTGGGATGCGTTACCCACCTATCCTTTGGCAGTGAAACAGGCGATCTTTCTCTTTTACAAGAAGTGGCGGCGCTTTTGGAGCAGCCGGATGAAGCCTTTGAGCAGGCGGTGCGCGCCGGCCTGACCCAAGGGCTTTCCTTTGCCGCCGCCCAGGGAAAAGCAATAGCCCATCGGCTGGGCATCCCGTCCAGTGCTCTGGACGCGCCCAACACCGCCTTGGCCCTTTGCTATCTGCGCGCCCTGATCCGGCTTCAAAGCCCCCTCCTTCCTGTGCCCATTTTGCGGCAGGAGGATTATCACAGCCCCAATCTGGATGTGTATCCTTCCGCCACCGCTGTGCGGGGAGCCATCCTGCGGGGTGATTGGCAGGGTGTTGCGCGTGCCGTGCCGGAGGAGGCGCTGCCTGTTTTGCGGCGGGCGGTTTTGGCGGGCGTCTGTCCGCCCTCCGCCGTCGATATTCCCCTGCGGCAAACCCTGCTGCTGACTTCCCCGAGCCAAATGACCGCCTGGCCCGGCATCAGCGAAGGCATCGAACAGCGCATCTTGAAAGCGG
The DNA here is from genome assembly GCA_017470095.1 of Clostridia bacterium. Lineage (GTDB taxonomy): Bacteria > Bacillota > Clostridia > Christensenellales > Aristaeellaceae > RUG563. Next base: position 3,776 of record JAFUFC010000171.1, read on the forward strand.
CGGAAACCGCCGTTACCCGGGATCAGCTCCTGGCTGCCGTCAAAACCCGGCGCTATACCTATGGCCGCGTCAGTCGGGCCCTGTGCCACGGGCTGATGCAGGTCACGCGAGATGATCTGCCCGCCCTGCCCGCCGCCGCTCGTATCTTGGGCTTTCGGGAAAGCGCCCGGCCCTTGCTCCGGCAGATGCGAAAGAGCGCCTTTCCCCTCTATTCCCGCCCGGCCCGGACGGAAGCGGCTGCCCTGGATATCCGGGCGGACGAAACGTGGGCCATCCTGGCAGGGCATCCCCGTGGCGGCACCTACCGTCAAAATCCCGTAATCGTGCCATAAGCCATTCCGCTGAAGCGATCGCGTCTCCCAGGGTGGGCCAGAATTGGAAGAAACTGCCCGCATGACCCAGCCCGGAACCATCGTTATATAAATGGAATGGTATGCCTGCCACCCGGCAAAAATAACATTCGAGGGGCCTCATAGGTCCGGGCTGTACAAACAGGAAATATTATGATATAATCAAGATTGTGTTTCAATTTTTTTACAAGTGCAGGAGGGGTACATGAAGGGACGGGCGAAGGTACGCATGCTGGCGCTGCTGTTGGCAGTGCTGTTTGCCTTGCCCGCCTTTTTCCCTGCCGCCCTGGCCGATGATTATGACGGGCGTTACCCCGAATTGCTGGAAGACGGTCACCTGACCGCCACTTCCGCCATCCTGATCGAGGCCGATTCTGGCCAGGTGGTGTATGAAAAGAACGCGGATACGCCCATGTACCCGGCCTCCACCACCAAAATCCTCACCATTTGGCTGGCCCTGACCTTGGGCGACCCGGATCAAAAAATCACCGTGAGTCAAGAAGCGGTAAACATCGCCCCGGATGAATCCAGCGCCAAGCTGGCCGCCGGTGAAGAAGTGGCGCTGATCGACCTGTGCTACGCCGCTATGCTGCCTTCGGGCAACGACGCTGCCAACGCCATCGCCGAAGGCCTGGGCGGCACAAGAGAAAATTTCGTTAATTTGATGAATTCCGCCGCCTATTCCCTGGGCTGCACCAACACCCATTTTGTCAACGCCAACGGTCTTCATGACGAAAACCATTTCACCACCGCCCACGATATGGCCCTCCTGGCCCGGGTGGCCATGCAAAACGAAACCTTCCGGGAGATCGTCAGCGCCCCCAGCCACGTTATGCCGCGGGACAACATCTACCGCAGCCGCACCATTGAGAACCGCAACAATTTCGTGGCCAAATCCAGCGATGAAAAGAAAGCCGGCCGGTATTACGCGGACAGCACCGGCATCAAGACCGGCACCACCGGTGCCGCCGGCAACTGCCTGGTGGCCTCCGCCACCCGGGACGGCATCGATCTGATCGGCGTGGTGTTCAACGCCACCACCGACGCTTCCCGCTACACCGACGCCAGGCGGCTGATGGATTACGGCTTTTCCCAGTTCCTGAGCACCTCCATCCAAGAAATTTACGAAAAGAATCCCCGGGTGGTGGATATTCGGGGCTTTGATCTGGCAGATGAGCAGGTGGGAAGGCTTACGCTGAACCTGCGCCGTTCCAGCGGCACATCAGGCAAGGACTTGATCGTCATGACCCGGGGCGAAATGGAATACTGGGTTCAAAACTTCACCAGCCTGACGGTAACCGATTTCACCCGGGAATTCCGGGCGCCCATCACCGAAGGAGAAGTGATGGGCACCCTGACCTACTATCCAGAAGGGGACGAGCCGGTGGTGTACGACCTGGTAGCTTCCCGCTCCATTGCCGCCCGGGAAAATCTGGCCCCATCTATCGATCAGATCGTCGCCGACGCGGAAAGCGACCCTAACCCCTTCCCCCGGCTGACGTTTGAATTGGTGTTCCTGTACCTGCTTTTGCCCGCCGCGGCCCTTTATTTGCTGGTGCATTTTGGGCGCGCCGCCATCCATTTCGTCAAATCCAAGCGGAAAATGAAGGCCGTCAAGCCCACCGGAAGATATTACCGGTAAACACCCCAATCAAAAAGCGGATTGCACCCGATGCCCGCCCGAATTTTACCACCCCGCCGTGTAGACGAAACGGCGGGCGGTTATAATACATTGCAAAGTGAGAAAGAAATGGGGAAAACGAATGAAAAAAAGTCATCAGTTCTATTGTGTTCTTCTGTTATCATTTCTGCTGGCTTCCCAGCATCTATCCGCATGCGGAGAAGAAATCCTTTTTCGGGGCATTCCCTGGTTATCGAGCCTGACTGAAGTGCAGGCATCCTTTGGCGAAGAGGTTCCTATCGATGCGGTTGATGAAATGCAAATGTTGTTTTATTCGAAGATCAACGGTGATTTTTCTAATGCATCCGATGGTTTTGCACCATATCCTTCTGGTTGGGTGGCTTTCGCACCGCTGAGCTGGTATGATGTCAAGGTTGCCGGCCTGGAAGTAAAGGATATGTATATCTATTGTTGCTATGGCATCGAGGATGACCATCTACTAAAAGATGCCGATTCTTCTCAGTTTTACCTTGCAAGCTATTCATTTGGAACAAATAATAAGGCAGAAGCGTATCTGGAATTGATCTCTAAATTGTCCAGTCTGTATGGGGAGGGAAACGAACAAACCGATGATCAATCCTATCTTCCTGGCGAAACTTTCATGGACCATTCGGTGAAATGGGAGGGTGACAATCACACAGCTGCCGTTTTATCCTACCGTGGTCTGCAATCGGATGACGGCGAAATGATATATGATATCTTGCAATTGACTTATGGAAAAACAGACAGCGACACCCTGATTCAGGCAATCTGTGATCTCAGCGAATCAGCCGCTGTAAACGCCAAAGCACAGCACACCGATGACGTGAACGGACTATAAATCATTGACTGTTTCAATAAAAAGAGGTTGATCGGCATGGATTTGACAGATTTGGAAAAAACAATACTTGAAAAACTCAGCAGCGGCCAATTGGACGGCGTTGTTGGTAACGATCTGATCACGGGAGATCACGCCAAAGTAACAATTAGAACCGTGATCATTAACGGCATCCCTCAGATTCTACGTTTCGGTCCCGATCATAAATACTTCGATGGGAAAGAAAATATCCATGTTGACGGAAAGAAAACAATACAGTTGTTTGAAACTGTTGCTGATAAGCTGAAGTTTCTCCAGAAATTTGGATGGCTACTCTCAGATTCTGACGTAAAAAAGTACAGCGCCATGTATAAGCCTAAAAAATAATAGCCGTTCTCGAAGTACCCAGCCGCCTATTTTTTACCGCCCCGCCGTGTAGACGAAACGGCGGGGTTCGTGCTATAATATAAAATAGAAGATTGTAGCCCTGAAACGGAGGAGAAGCCCATGGCAAGCGAAGCGTATGAACTGTTGGCGCTGCTGATGCGCTATGTGTTTGTGCTCATTGGCGCGCTGGTGCTGCTGCGGGCGTTCCGCTGGATGCGCAGGGACGCGAAAAACTACCGCCGGGAAATGCGCGCCCTGCCCGATGCCGGCTTGGTAGGCCAGATCGTGGATTTGCGTAACGGGAAAAGCCAGCCCCTGCCCCGGGAAGGAGACATGGGCTCCTCCCATGAATGCGATATTTTTATCAAGGGCGCCGGTGTGCTGCGCCATCACGCGCGCTTTGCTTTTGAAGAAGGCAAAGGGGTGCTGATTACGCCTTCCCGTCATGGAAAAACGTTTCTGGCCGGGGCGGAGCTGCGCGCCCCCGGCTATGCCCTTCACGGCACCCAGCTGCAATTGGGCGAAGCGGCGCTGCGGGTGCGCCTGTTTGCCGGGTTAAAAGTGCCCCAGCCCATGGCCTACCAGCCCGACGCGCCGCTCACCGATGCCCCCCTTCCCTACGATACCCAGGAAGAGGACGACGCTTCCTTCTTTGGCGACAGCTTCTATCCCGGGCCGGACATCCCCGCGCCCTTTGAATTCCCCGATCAGCCGGTCACGGCCGATGATTCCTGGCAGCAGGCTGTTTCCACGCCGCAGAAGGATTACGACGGCCATTACACCGATGATGGGCAGATGACCTGGCAATACGCCTATTCCATGGAGGAATTGTATCAGGCCCAAGCGGCGCTGAACCAACCGCCTCCGCCCATCGACAGCGAGCCGGAAAACGACGAGGCCCTGCCCTACCAGAGCCCCGTCGCCCGCCGCAGAAGGAGGGAGCGCCGATGAAAGAAAAAGAAAAGAAAAAGCGGTCCCGCCGCATCAACCCCGCCACCGCCATGCTCAGCGCCATCATGACGTTTTTCTTCTTGGGCTTTTTGATGCTGGCGGTGAAGGATGGCTCTTGGCAAAGCTTTTTGCTGGCCATCGTGGTACCGGTGCTGATTTTTGTGGGCACGGCGGGCATCCCCAAACTATTCCCGGCAGATAAGCTGCTGCTGAGTCTGACCAACTTCCTGTGCGCCCTGGGCGTATTGACGCTGTACCGGCTCTCCCCCAGCCGGGGGCTGTCGCAGGCGGTCAATTACGGCGTGGGCGTAGGGGCCATGCTGCTGTGCATCCTTTTGGTACGCTGCATCCGTCATTGGAAGGCGCTGACGGTGCTGATGATGGGGGGCAGCCTGCTTTTGCTGGCCCTGCCGCTGATCATCGGCGCGGAAAAAAACGGGGCAAAAAGCTGGATCAACCTGGGCCCCGTGTCGATGCAGCCCAGCGAAATGGTAAAGCTGGCGCTGATGCTGAGCGTTTCCTATCTTCTGTCCCGGCGGAAGATCGTGCTGTCCATCCTCTTTACCGGCGCGTGCCTGCTGTTGCTCATGGTGCAAAAGGACCTGGGCACGGCCCTACTCTATTACGGTGTGGCGCTGATTCTGATCTTCGTTGCCACCGGCAGCAAAATGCTGCTGGGCGCGGGGCTGCTGGGCGGCGCCGGGGCCGCGGTGATAGGATATCAAATGTTCGCCCATGTGAAAAAGCGGGTGGCCATCTGGATCGACCCTTGGCAGGACGCGTCCGGCGCGGGCTACCAGATCGTGCAGAGCCTGATTGCCATCGTCAACGGCGGCCTGTGGGGCGTGGGCCTGGGCCTGGGCAACGCGTCGGTGATCCCTGAATACTACAACGACTTTATTTTCTCCGTGATCCTGCACGAATTCGGCATCGTGTTCGGGCTGATCGTGCTGTGCATGTACGTGTTCATCATCATCCGGGGCGTCATGATCGCCCGGCGCAGCCGCACAGTGTTCCACGCCTTACTGGCCACGGCCTGCGCCTCTCTGATCGCGCTGCAAACCTTCGTTATCATCGGCGGCAACATCAAATTAATCCCCCTGACCGGCGTCACCTTACCCTTCATCAGCTACGGCGGCACATCGATGGTATCCAGTCTATGCGTGATCGGGCTTTTGCAGGGCGTGGCCAGCGTGAACGAGGCCGGGGTGAAGGAAGACCGGTCTTTGGCCATGCAGGGAGGAAATATGCCATGAAGCAAATCCGCAAGAATGCCCGGAAGGTGCTTTTCTGCCTGTGCGGCCTGTTCCTGCTGCTCATTGCCTACGGAACGTACAGCATCACCACCAGCGGCAGCCGGTGGTTCTCTTCCTCCCTCAATACCTTCGCCCGGGAAAAACGCGGCGACGTGATCGCCGGAGATATCCTGGACCGGAACAGCGAAACCCTGGCCGCCACCATCGACGGCGTCCGGATGTACCACGCCGACGCTCAGGTGCGCGCCGCCGCTGTGCACATCACCGGCGACAGGAACGGCAACGTGACCAAGTCCATGGATCGGGTGCAGGCGGCCTACCTGTACGGGTTCAACATGTCCTTCCCGGAGCGGCTTTCCTGTGTTTTTTCCGGAACGCCCAGGAAGGGCGATGACGTGCAACTGACCGTGGACAGCCATTTGATCGCCTACGTCGCGTCAATCTTCCCCGCTGGCAAGGCCGGAGCCGTGGTGGTCATGAATTACCAGACCGGCGAAGTGCTCACCGAGCAGTCCTTCCCCAATTTTGACCCGCAAGCTTCCGCTGTGCCCAATTTGTCCATGAAGCCCTTCATCAACCGGGCCATCGACGGGCTGAACGCCCCAGGCTCCACCTTCAAGATCGTCACGGCGGCTTCCGCCATCGAAAACATGGCCGATTACGCCACCCGGGCTTTTCACTGCGACGGGCTTTTGCAGGCGGGCAGCCGCACCGTCACCGACGCGGGCACCAACATGAGCGAAAACAAAATCACCCAGCACGGGGAGCTGAACCTGCTGCGGGCCTTCCAGGTCAGCTGCAACAACACCTTTGCCAATGTGGCCCTGTCCCTGGGCGATACCCGGCTGCGCCGCACGGCGGAAGATTTTGGCTTTAACGATAATTTCCTTTTCCGGGACCTGATCGTGGAAAACTCCTCCTACCCCACAAGCAACCGCAACGACGGCGAGCTGGCCTGGACCGGGGCCGGCCAAAGCGCCTTGCAGGTGTCCCCTCTGCACATGTGCATGGTCGCATCCGCCGTGGCCAACAAGGGCGTAATGATGGAGCCGCGCATGCTCCTCAAAGCCACCAGCCAAAAAAACAAAATCCGGGCGGAGTTTTCCACCCGAATGTACCGCCAGCCTTTAACCGAAGCCCAGGCCGATACCCTGAAAGGATACATGGGCGCCGTAGTCACCGGCGGCACTGGCACCGCCGCCCAGATTGCTGGGAAAAAGGTGTGCGGCAAGACCGGATCCGCTGAACTGGACAATCAGGAAAACACCAACGCTTGGTTCGTGGGCTTCCTGGATGAACCCGCCTCTCCCTACGCCCTGGCCGTGGTGGTGGAAAACGCCGGCGGCGGCGGCAGCGTGGCCGCCCCTATCGCTCGGCAGATTTTCCAATGGCTGTTGCAAAACGGCTATGGCGGCTGAGCGGCTTGACCCTCATTTTCCCCCAAAAATCTTCAAGTTGTCCCAAAAATCTTCAAGTTGTTGAGGTACAATAGATCGGTAACATAAGGTATAGAAAAACAGAGAGTCAAGTGATAAAGTAAAGTTGCTACACTCCATCATCACAGAAAGGACTCTCTGTAATGGAAAGGATAACACAGGATGCCCACTTTCGTCAAC
>JAFUFC010000172.1 GCA_017470095.1 Clostridia bacterium
CATCCTCCGGCCTTTCGAGCCGTTCCATTTTCTCCAGTCGCTTTTCCCGGCTCTCCGCCGCCTTGATGGATTTTTCACGGTTGAAGGATTTATACCGGGCGATGATGGCCTCTTCCCGGGCGATCAGCTTTTGCTGCTGTTCCCAGGCTCGCATGCGAATTTCAAATCGCTCCGCCCGCTCCTTCATATATTTGGAATAGTTGCCCTCATACTGCTCCGCCGTACCCAGCAAAAGCTCGGTGATATGGGTGCACACATGATCCAGGAAATACCGGTCATGGGATACCACCACCACCGTGCCCCGATACTCGGAAAGATAATGCTCCAGCCAATCCAAGGCCGCTAAATCCAAATGGTTGGTAGGTTCGTCCAAGAGCAAAAGATCTGGCTTTTGCAAAAGCAGCTTGGCCAAGCACAGCCGGGTCAATTCCCCGCCGGATAATAATTCCGCCGGCTGGTCAAACTGCTCTTTTTGAAAGCCCAAGCCTGCCAACACGCCATTGATCGATGATTTCCAAGCGTAACCGTCCGCCTTTTCAAAGGCGTCGCTGAGCCGGGCATAAGCATCGCCCAAGCGTTTTAGCTCAGTTTCATCCGCCGCGGTGGCCATCTGCGTTTCCATCTGACGCAGCTTTTCCTCCATGGAAAACACCGGCTCATACACCGCCTGTAATTCCTGAAACACAGTTTTGCCCGCCCCGGCAGTATACTGCTGCTCCATATAACCGATGCGCAGGCCCTTGGAAAGCGACACGCTGCCCCCATCGGCTTCTTCTTTCCCGGAAAGGATTTTCAGCAGCGTGGTTTTGCCGCAGCCGTTCACGCCCACCAGGCCCATGCGCTGGCGGTCCTGCAAGGTAAAGGAAACGTCCTTGAGCACCGTATTGCCGCCAAAGGCCTTATGCAGGTTCTGCACAGTTAAAATAATCATGGTTGCTTCTCACATTCATTTAAAATAACCTATCACGCAAAGAAAGGGCTGACGGAATCGCTGTCAGCCCTGTTTTACGTGCATACGGATGAAAACCTGGCCTTAGACCAAGATCAGCATCAGCAGCGCCAGCGCCACGAACACAATGGCGGAAATCTTGGTGGCGTTGGCCAATTTGCCTTCCAGGGTGTTATTCTTATTCTTGCCAAAGAAAGTTTCGCTGCCGCCGGCCAGCGCGCTCATGCCGTCCTCATCGCTGGACTGCATCAGAACGGTAACGATCATGACAAGGGCGGAAATCACCATCAAAATGTTGAGAATTACTTCAATCGCGGACATGTTGTTTTTCCCTCCTTGAAATTGGACACCGAATATTTTACCATAATCCATTAGAAATTACAAGCGCAACAGGAGAAAATTTCGGCAAAAAAAGCATATTTTTTTCGGTCAGGCGTTTTCTGTGGCATTTTCGTCCCGGTGGATACCGGTGGTATTCTTCATCCAGCGGCCGGAGAAGACGAACCATCCGGCTACGCACACGCCCACCAGCGTGGCGGCAGGCCCGGCCAAGCCTACGCCCATCAAGCCCCAGCCCAGCACCTTGCCCAGGATAACCGCCACGGGAATGCGTAGAAGCAAGCTGGATAGCGTGGCGGAAAAGAGCGTGAATTTGGTGTGGCCCGCGCCCATGATCAGGCCGTTAAAGCAAAATTGAACGGGCACCAGCAGATAGTCAAAGGAGAAGGTGCGCATATATTCCACACCGCTTTGCACCGTTTCTTCATGCTGAATGAAAAACTCGATCACCTGGGCTGGGAAGATCTGCACGGCAATGAACACCAGTGTCGATATGGCCATAGCGATACCGATACCCACGCCCAAGCTTTTCTTGGCCCGATCATACTGACCCGCGCCGATATTCTGAGCAGCGAAGGCGCTGACGGAAGAGGACATGGCAACTGCCGGCAGAATGGCAAAAGAATTGAACTTGCCCACCACGCCCACGGCGGCGGAAGCGATGGCCCCGCCGATGCCGTTGACTACGGCGGTCATTACCAGGAAGGAAATATTGACCACGATGCTCTGCACGCTGGAGGGAATGCCCAGGGAGATCATCATCTTCATTTTTTCCCTTTTAATTCGGAAGGAACGAAGTTTGAAATCAAAAATGAATTTGTTCCGGGACAGATAGAGCGCAGCCAGGATCAAGCTGACCGCCTGAGCAATCACCGTCGCCCAGGCAGCGCCCGCGGCGCCCATGCCCAGGCCCCGCACCAGCCACAGATCCAGCACGATATTCACCAGGCACGCCACGCCCACAAACATCAGCGGCCGCACCGAATCCCCCAGTCCCCGCTGGATGGAGCTGACGGCGTTATACCCGAAAATAAACAGCGTTCCGCTCAGACAGATATTCAAATAGCTCTGCGCATGGGGAAAAGCCTCCGCCGGGGTATCCAGCAGCCGCAGCATGGGGCCGGAAAAAATCAGCATCAGCGTCATCAGCACTACGCCCACCAGCGCCATCAGGGTGAACATGGTGCCCACGGTCTCCGACGCGTCCTTTTGCTTTCTGGCGCCCACGTACTGGCCCACCATCACCGTGCCGGACACCGTCAGCCCGCTGACCATCATGGCCACCAGGTTGGTGATCTGGCTGCCGATATTTACGCCGGACAGAATGGCGGTACGCATGGCCTCATCGGCGTGGGAAAAATTGCCCACCACCCACATATCCACCGCGCCGTAAAGCGCCTGCAGGATATTGGATAGCAGGAAGGGCATCGAAAAGGCGATCATCCCCTTGGCGATAGCGCCCTGGGTGAAATCCCGCTGTAATTTGCTCATGGTACATTTCCTTTCCTTAAATATATAAAAACAAAAGCTATCATAGCCTACTTTTTTCCAAAATGCAAGCCCATCATTCGGCGGAATTTTTTCCATTCTGTATGAACCCCTTTTAGGGGATAAAGGAAGGCATATCCTCGCATTCTCGTGGGACGAATTTCGCCCACTGGGTCAATTTTTGTAATTATTTGTTCTTATTGTCCACATTTTAACCTTATTCTCTATTTTTCTTCCCATTTCGACGGCATGATTTTCGATTTTTTGCGTGCATTTTTGCGGAAAATATGATAAAATACAAGATGGTTATGTACGATAATACATAACCAAAGAGCAAAATAAGCTCAATGGAACGATATGAAGGAGGTCTTGAACTGTCATGCCGGACAAGAAAGACAAGTATGCACAGCTGCAGCAGGTGATCGCTGAATTGAAGGATCAGCCCGGCGCGCTGATGCCTGTGCTGCAAAAGGCCCAGGGGATCTTCGGTTGCGTACCCATGGATGTGCAGAAGATCATCGCCGAGGGGCTGGGTGTCACGCTGAGCGAAGTATACGGCGTTGCCACCTTTTATTCCCAGTTTTCCCTGGAGCCCAGCGGAAAATACATCATCAGCGTGTGCCTGGGCACCGCCTGCTACGTCAAGGGCAGCCAAAAAGTGCTGGACCGGCTGAGCGAAGAGCTGAAAACCCCCGTGGGCAAAACCTCTCCCGACGGCCTGTTTACCCTGAACGCCACCCGCTGCTTGGGTGCCTGCGGCTTGGCTCCGGTTATGACGGTGAATGAGGAAGTGTACGGCCGTCTCGTGCCCGACGACATCCCCGGCATCCTGGCCAAATATAAGGAATAATCCATGCGCGATTTATCCCTGCACATTCTGGATCTGGCGCAAAACAGCGTTCGGGCCAACGCGACGGTGGTGCATCTGTCTTTGCTGCTGAATGAAGCCGGCCTTCTCACTTTGATCATTGAGGATGACGGCTGCGGCATGAACGCGGAATTGCTCTCCCGGGTGCAAAGCCCCTTCGCCACCACCAGAACCACAAGAAAGGTGGGCCTGGGCATCCCTATGATGGCGGAAAACTGCCGGTTGACCGGCGGTGATCTATCCATCGAAAGCACAATGGGAAAAGGTACCAAACTGACCGCCACCCTGGATACCCATTCTATCGACTGCCTGCCCCTGGGCGACCTGGCCGGCACGGTGACCACCTTGGTGACCGCCAATCCCGATCATCCGGAATTTACCCTGCGCTGTGTGTCCCCCACCGGGGAAATGCAGTTTGACACCAGGGAAATCCGGGCTGCGCTGCAGGGGGTAGCGCTGAATGAACCGGAAATCGCCACTTGGATGATGGAATCTTTGGAAGAAGAAATCGAACCGATCTTTGGAGGTGTCATACAATGAAATCTTTGGCTGAACTGCAGGCCATTCGCGAAAAAACCTTGAACCGCATCAATTTGCGCAAGGAAGACGAAGGCGAAGTGACCCGCGTGGTCATCGGCATGGCCACCTGCGGCATCGCCGCCGGCGCCCGGCCTGTGATGCTGTCCTTCATGGACGAAATCAACAAGCGCAACCTGAACCACGTCACCGTGTCCCAGACCGGCTGCATCGGCATGTGCCGGCTGGAGCCCATGGTGGATGTGATCGTGCCAGGTCAGGAAAAAGTCACCTACGTTCACATGACCCCTGAAAAGGTGGCCCGCGTGGTGGCGGAGCACATCGTGAACGGCCGCCCCGTGGAAGAATACACCATCGGCGCTGCCGAGGACAAATAAGCATCAACCGCTGTAAAGTATAGGAGGAAACGATCATGGATATCTATCGCGCTCATGTACTCTGCTGCGGCGGCACCGGCTGTACGTCCTCCGGCTCTGCCCAGCTGATCCAGCGCTTTGAAGAAAAGCTGAAGGAAAATGGCCTGGAAAAAGAAGTCAAGGTCATCCGCACCGGCTGCTTCGGTTTGTGCGAAGCGGGCCCCGTGGTTATCGTCTATCCCGAAGGCACCTTCTACTCCCGGGTGAAGGTGGAAGACGTGGATGAAATCGTCACCGAGCATCTGCTCAAAGGCCGCAAGGTGCAGCATTTGGTGTACAGCGACCATGCCACCCACGAGCAGAACGCCAACAAGAGCCTGGCCGACATCAACTTCTATAAGCATCAGCACCGCATCGCCCTGCGCAACTGCGGCGTGATCGACCCGGAAAACATCGATGAATACTTGGCTTTCGACGGCTACAAGGCCCTGGAAAAAGCCCTGACCACCATGACGAGGGAACAGGTCATTGAGGAAATCCTCAAGTCTGGCCTGCGCGGCCGTGGCGGCGGCGGTTTCCCCACCGGCCTGAAATGGAAGTTTGCCGCTGCTTCTCAGGCAGATCAAAAGTACGTGGCCTGCAACGCTGACGAGGGCGACCCCGGCGCGTTCATGGACCGCTCCGTGCTGGAAGGCGACCCCCACTCCGTGCTGGAAGCCATGGCCATCGCTGGCTATGCCATCGGCGCCACTGAGGGCTATATCTACGTCCGTGCTGAATACCCCATCGCCGTGAAGCGTTTGGAAATTGCCATCGGCCAGGCCCGGGAATATGGATTGCTTGGCAAGAACATTTTCGAAACCGGCTTTGATTTCGACATTCACATCCGCTTGGGCGCCGGCGCCTTCGTCTGCGGCGAAGAAACGGCCCTGATGCGTTCCATCGAAGGCAAGCGCGGCGAACCTACTCCCCGGCCTCCCTTCCCCGCCGTGAAGGGCCTGTTCGCCAAGCCCACCATGCTGAACAACGTTGAAACCTACGCCAACGTGGCCCAGATCATCTTAAACGGCGCCGATTGGTTCGCTTCCATGGGCACCGAAAAGAGCAAGGGCACCAAGGTGTTCGCGCTGGGCGGCAAGATCAACAACACGGGCCTTGTGGAAGTGCCCATGGGCACTCCGCTGCGCACCATCATTTACGATATCGGCGGCGGCATCCCGGGCGGCAAGGAATTCAAGGCCGTGCAGACCGGCGGCCCCTCCGGCGGCTGCCTGCCCAAAGAGCTGCTGGACACCCCCGTCGACTACGACAACCTGATCGCCGCGGGCTCCATGATGGGCTCCGGCGGCATGATCGTCATGGACGAGGATAACTGCATGGTCGACATCGCCCGCTTCTTCCTGGATTTCACCGTGGATGAAAGCTGCGGCAAGTGCGCCCCCTGCCGCATCGGCACCCGGCGTATGCTGGAGATCCTGGAGCGCATCGTCAACGGCAAGGGCGAAGAAGGCGACATCGAAAAGCTGGAAAACCTGGCAAACACCATCAAGGCGACCGCCCTGTGCGGCCTGGGCCAGACCGCGCCCAACCCCGTTCTGTCCACCCTCAAATTCTTCCGTCATGAATACGAAGCCCACATCAAGGAAAAGAAGTGCCCCGCCCATCACTGCCAGGCTCTGCTGGCCTATGTGATCGATCCCGACAAGTGCCGCGGCTGCACCGCCTGCGCCCGTGTCTGCCCCGGCGGCGCCATTTCCGGCACCGTTAAGCAGGCCCATGTGATCGACACCAGCAAGTGCCTCAAGTGCGGCGCGTGCATCGAAAAGTGCCGTTTCGGCGCCATCTCCAAACAGTGATTCGTGCAAGGAGGAAAGAAAAATGGAACAGATGATCAACCTTACGATTGATAACGTCAAGGTTTCCGTCCCTGCCGGCACGACCGTTCTGGAGGCTGCCAAGCAGGCCAACATCAATATCCCCACCCTTTGTTACCTGAAGGACGTGAACGCCATCGGTGCCTGCCGTATGTGCGTGGTTAACGCCGGCGGCCGGTCGCTGCAAGCGGCCTGCGTGCTGCCCGTCACCGAGGGCATGAACGTGAAAACCAATACCCCGCAGATCCGCGAATACCGCCGGAACCTGCTGGAGCTGGTGCTGTCCGCTCACGAGCAGAAATGCCTGAGTTGTATCCGCAGCCAGAACTGTGAGCTGCAAAAGCTGTGCCGGGAACTGGGCGTGGAAAATGGCGAACGGTTTGCGGGCAAAAAGAACGAATACGCCATCGACGACGTATCCCCCTCCATCGTGCGGGACAACAACAAGTGCATCCTGTGCCGCCGCTGCGTGGCCACCTGCTCCAAGGTGCAGAACGTGGGCGTGATCGGCCCGGTGAACCGTGGCTTCGTTACCGCCATCGAATCCCCCTGGAACATGAAACTGAACGACATGCCCTGCATCAACTGCGGCCAGTGCATCACCGCCTGCCCCGTGGGCGCGCTCTACGAGAAGGATTCCACCAAGAAGGTGTGGGACCTGATCGGCGATGAAACCAAACACGTGGTGGTGCAGCCGGCTCCCGCCGTCCGCGCCGCGCTGGGCGAAGAATTCGGGTTGTCTATGGGCACCTCCGTTACCGGCAAGATGGCCGCCGCCCTGCGCCGTCTGGGCTTTGACAAGGTGTTCGATACCGATTTCGGCGCCGACCTGACCATCCTGGAAGAAGCCAACGAACTGATCGACCGGGTGAAGAACGGCGGCACCCTGCCCATGATCACCTCCTGCTCCCCCGGCTGGATCAAGTTCTGCGAAACCTATTATCCGGACTTCATCCCCAACCTGAGCAGCTGCAAATCCCCCCACGAAATGCTGGGCGCCATCATCAAGAGCTACTACGCCGAAAAGGCCGGCATTGATCCCAAGGATATCGCCGTGGTCTCTGTCATGCCCTGCACCGCCAAGAAGTTCGAAGCGGCCAGGGAAGAATTGGCCGCCTCCGGCTATCCGGACGTGGACGCCGTCATCACCACCCGGGAACTGGCCCGGATGATCAAAGAAGCGGGCATCGATTTTGTGAATCTGCCTGACGAAGATTTCGACGATCTGCTGGGTGAATCCACCGGCGCGGGCGTCATCTTTGGCGCCACCGGCGGCGTGATGGAAGCGGCCCTGCGTACCGCTTATGAAACCATCACCGGCGAAACCCTGGAAGATGTGAACTTCACCGCCGTCCGCGGCGTTGAAGGCATCAAGGAAGCCACCGTGCAGGTGGGCGACCTGCCCGTTTCCGTGGCCGTGGCCCACTCCACCGGCGCTGCTTCGAAGCTGCTGGATATGGTGCGCTCCGGTGAAAAGAAGTATACCTTCATCGAAGTCATGGGCTGCCCCGGCGGCTGCGTGACCGGCGGCGGCCAGCCCATTGTGTCCGCTCAGGATAAGATGACCCGCGACCCGCGTGTCATTCGCGCCAAGGCCCTGTACGGCGAAGATGCAGGCAAGCCCAAGCGCAAGAGCCACGAGAACGAACAGCTCAAGAAGCTCTATGCCGATTACCTGGGCAAGCCCAATAGCCACAAGGCTCATGAACTGCTCCACACCCACTACATCAAGCGGGAAAAATATGTGAAGTAAGCCTAAAAACAGAAAATGGGGAACCGGGAGTATGCCCGGTTCCCCGTTTTTGTGTGTAATGAAGCAGCGAAATCAAAAGGCAGCAAAATCAACAAGCTTCAGCGGGCGGATGATATCCGCCTCTGCATCTTATAAAATACAAGCAATCAGTTATTTTCTCCTCAGGATCAGCACTTCATACGGCTTCATTGTGTACGCGCCGTTGACCGGTTTGCCATTTTCCACCGCCGTGCAGGCAGGCAGCGTTACCGTGTTTTCCCGAGGCACAGTGTTGAGCACAAACAGGAACGTGCCCTGATCACCTTTCCGCTCCGTGCACAGAACACCCTGGGGCGCATCCTTCAGCAGCGGTTCCATCTCCGCCTGCTTGGTCACGAACGCGTAGAAATCCCGGAGGAAATCATCCCCCGTACGGGCGGCGATGTAATAGCAGGTTCCTTTGCCATACGCGTTTTCCGTCAAGGCTGGATAGCCCGCGTAGAAAGCATCTTCGTATACTGCCAAAGGCTTGGCGCTTTCCGGATGCACCAGGGCACAAAAATCCCGGGTTTCGTAGCGTTTGCCCTGCCAGGTGAAATGGTTATGCTGGGTTTCATCCAGAGCGTCTGTCTCTTCATCCCAGATGCCCATTACCTCCCGCAGGGGACCGGGAAAACCGCCCAGGAAGCACAGATCTTCCTCATTCACCCATCCGGAGCAATAGGTGCCCACGTACACGCCGCCATTCTCCACAAAAGCCTTCACCCTATCCTCAAAACCGGGGCGCAGCATATAAGTCATGGGACCAATCACCAATCGATAGCCGCTCAAATCGCAGGTTTCATCGATCACATCGGCCCCAAACCCGTTTTGCAAAACGGCGGCATGATGGGCGCAGACGGCAGCCTCATAGCCTTTGTCTCCCCCGTTCAGGCCGAACTGGGCATCCGAAAGATCCCAGCGGTTTTCCCAGTCAAACACCACAGCAATTTTGTTCTCCGGCGCGCTACCGAGCATGGGCGTAAGCTGGCTCAGGCGTTCGCCCACCTGGGCCACCTCTTTGTATACCCTTGTCTGATCACTGCCAACATGGGTGACCACCGCGCCATGGAATTTTTCCGATCCGCCCTGACCGGCGCGGAACTGGAAGTACTGTACTGAATCGGACCCGTGGGCCACCGCCTGCATGCCTTGCAGCATGGTCAATCCCGGGGTACGCAGCCGATTAACTGGCTGCCAGTTCACCGCCGAGGGGGAGGATTCCATCATCAGGAAGGGCCGATTTCCACACACGCCCCGCATCAAATCGTGGCAGAAGGCCGCGTGGGATGCCACCTGCGCGTCCCGATCATCGTTGGTCCACATAGGGTAATTATCCCAGCTGGATACATCCAGTTGTTTGCCCAGTTCAAAATAATTGATGCCGTCGTAGGTGTGCATCAGGTTGGTGGTGCAGGGCACATCAGGGGTGATGCGCTTGATGGGCGCAATTTCCCAATCGTAAAAATCGCAAAACTGCGCCGTGGTAAACCGCCGCCAGGCCAGGTTCAACCCATGGCTGCCCCATTCGCCGATAGGCGACGGGCTTTCCACTTGGTCAAAGGAATTGTACTTGTGGCTCCAGAACTGGTTCCACCAGCTTAGGTTCAGCTTTTCAATGGCGCCATAGCGCTCCTTCAGCCATTTCCGGAAAGCGGCCTGGCACAGCGGGCAGTGGCATTCCCCGCCGTACTCGTTGGAAATGTGCCACAGGCCCAGGGCCGGATGATCCTTGTAGCGTTCCGCCAGCATGGTATTGATTTTTTGCACCTTTTCCCGGTACACAGGGGAAGTCAGGCAGTGATTGTGCCGCCCGCCAAACAATTCCCGCTGCCGCGCGGCGTTCACCCGCAGCACTTCGGGATACTTTTCCGCCATCCACTGGGGTCGGGCGCCGCTGGGTGTGGCCAGCACGGCCTTCATGCCGTTGGCCGCCAGCAGATCCATCACTTCATCCAGCCATTCGAAATGGTATTCATTCTCCCGGGGCTCCAAGGCGGCCCAAGCAAAAATGCCCACGGAGAGGGTGTTCATTCCCGCGCCCCGGGCCAGCTCCATATCCTTTTTCCAGATGTCCTTTTGATGCAGCCACTGGTCGGGATTGTAATCCCCGCCGTGAAGAAACACGGGCATCCCTTTCATGATGGGCGGATGCTGTGCCATACGCTCACTCCTTTTGTATCCTTATTTTTTGTATAATTCCAGCTCCCGGGCGCGTTCCACCGCCGCGGTAATTTGCTCGTCCGAGATCGGCTCGCCTGGCGTGCCCAGCACGACGTGCAGGAAAAATTCCCGGGTGCCCGCGTTACCGGTAACCGGGCTGTGGGTTACTGCCCGGACGGCCGCACCCGGCATGGCGTTTACATCGTCGATCAGGGAGTGAAGCAGCGGCGCGTACTGATCATCGGCGATCACGCCAGTGCGCCGGGCTTCGGCATCGTCGATTTCAAAAAGCGGCTTCACCAGGCAGCACAGTTCCCCCTGCCCATGCAAAATGGCGGAAAAATAGGGTATGGCCTTGCGCAGGGAAAGATAGCTTACATCCACCGTTCCCAAATCAGGCCGGGGATCCAGATGCAGCAGCTTTTCATCGCTGACGTTGGTTTTTTCCAGGTTCACCACGCGGCTGTCCTGCCTTAGCTTGCCCATCAATTGGCCAAAGCCCACGTCCACGGCATACACCGTCCGCGCGCCCCGCTGCACCAGGCAGTCGGTAAACCCGCCGGTGGACGCCCCCGCGTCCACACAGACTCGACCCCGCACATCAATGCCAAAATCCTCCAGCGCGCCGGATAGCTTGAAGCCGCCCTTGCTGGCATAGGGCAAAACGCCTTTCAAGGTAACGGCGTCCTCTTCCTTCACCACAGCGCCGTTTTTGGCCAATTGGCCGTTAATATACACTTCCCCCGCCATGATCCGGGCGGCGGCTTCTTTTCCCGTGCCGCAGGCGCCCATATCTACCAGACGGTCAACCAGCTTTTGTTTCTTACTTTTCATTGAATGATTCCTCACAAAAAGGGCAGGGAGCTGTGAATCGCATCCGTTCTCCGGTGACTGGATGGGTAAAGGCCAAAGAATAAGCGTGGAGCATCAGCCGGGGAGAGGCAGGCATGCGCTTGTGACCATATAAAGGATCCCCCAGCACCGGATGGCCGATCGAGGCCATATGCACCCGGATTTGATGGGTGCGGCCGGTGATGATGTGCACGTCCAGCAGCGTCCTGTCCGGATATTCCTTCAGCACCTGCCACTCCGTCTTGGCCCAGCGACCCTCGGGGTCGACGGCCATTTTCTTCCGGTCATTTTTGCTGCGGCCGATGGGCTTCTCAATATCGCCCTTGGGCTCTTTCATTTTTCCGTACACCACGGCCCGATAGTGCTTTTCCATCTGCCGATCGGACAATTGTTGGGAGAGGGCGACGTGGGTAACGTCATCCTTGGCCACCAGCATCAGCCCGCTGGTGTCCTTATCCAGCCTGTGCACAATGCCCGGACGCATCTCTCCGCCGATTCCGCTGAGGCTGTCCAGATGATACAGGAGGGCGTTGACCAAGGTGCCGTCATCGTTGCCCGCCGCTGGATGCACCACCATGCCGCAGGGCTTCACCACCACGGCCAAATGATCATCCTGATATAGAATCTGGATGGGAATATCCTGGGCCTGAGCCTTCGCGGGTTTCACATCCGGCATATCCAGTTGAATGGCATCGCCGGAGTGGGGCTTGAAGGACGGCTTATCCTCCTTCTTCCCATTCACCGTCACGCAGCCTTCTTTGATCAGCGCCGCCGCCCGGCTGCGGCTGATTTCCCCATCCCGGGACAGGAGCATATCCAGCCGCTCTCCATCCCCCGTGTATTCCCGGATCATTCTCTTTTGCTCCATTCCTGCGGCCGAAACAGCAGGCTGATGCCGCACAAAACGGCGCCGCAAACCACGCCCGCATCGGCCACATTGAAAATATAAAACCGTATGAATAAAAGCTCAAACATATCCTGAACGTATCCCAGCGCCAGCCGGTCAATCAAATTTCCCAGTGCGCCACCCACCATCAAGGAAACGGCAACCGGGGCCAGGCCGCGCAGCCGCATTCCCTTCAGCAGCAGTGCGCACAGCACCGCCAGCACCGCCGTCACGGCCAGGATTCCTGCCGTGCCGCCCTGAAAGAGCCCCAGGGCCATGCCGGTGTTTTGCGCCGGGCGAAGGGCGATCACCCCGGGTATCAGCAGGCGCTGCTCTATCGCCGTCGCTTTCACCCACCGGTCCAAGATCAGCACCAGCAGTCCCGGCAATATCCATGGCAGAAATTTCTTCATATCCTTCCCCTATTGCAGCCGCAGCTGCACCAGCGTTACCACCTGGGCCACAAAGGCGCTGATGCCGGGCAGATTGCGCTGGGCAATGCCCTGTAAAAAATACAGAACCACCGCTCCCAGCACGGAAAAGCCCAACATAATGCCAAGTCCCCTTGCGATGCCCTGTAAAAAAGCATCCCGCAGCCGGCGACGGGTATCGGATTGGTAGCGCACGTATTCCTCCAGGCGCATCCGTTCCGCCGCGGCAATGAACCGCTCCATTTTTTCCTCCAGCATGCCGCTTTCCTCCCTCCGGAAGGAAAGTTTTCCCTAGATTCCCTGCTATTATAACAGGCGCGCAGTCCCTTCGCAAGAAGAACCGCCCCCGCTTTTTTAGAATAATCTGAAATGGAGGCGCATTTTCGCCTGGTTTTATTTGACAGAAAGATCAAAAATGGCTACAATAAACAGGGTATATCAATGAGGAGTGTGTCAACCATGATCGTGGCAAAATTCGGCGGCAGTTCCCTGGCGGACGCGGCTCAATTCCGGAAAGTAAAAGATATTATTGAAATGAATTCCGAGCGGAAATACATTGTGCCCAGCGCGCCGGGCAAACGGGGCCCCGGGGACGATAAAATTACCGATCTTTTATATGCTGCCCACAAAGCCGCTAAAGAAGGAAAGAATTTCCGTCATTTATTGGAGCGGATTCAGGCTCGGTATATGGAAATTGCCGAGGATCAGAACATCGAAATGGATTTTGGCAAGGAAATTTTGATTATTGATGAGCAATTATAAAACTGCGCGTCCCCTGATTATGGAGCCAGCCG